>JASGGG010000143.1:0-6279 GCA_047605165.1 Nocardioidaceae bacterium | reverse complement strand
GCCGGCGTCTCGATACGGCCCTCGGCTGGCGCCTCGGACCACTCGACGACCGGGGCGCCTCGACACCCGAGAAAATCAGTGCTTCCCTAGCCCGGAGATAGATTCACAGAGCCGCGGCAGCGTCAGCCGACCGCACCGCGGAACAGGCGACCACGTACCTGTCGCCACGACACGCCTGGTGTTGTGGGCACTGTGCCTTTTCCGGGCCATTCCCGGCCCGAACGGGCGGGCCGGCAGGCCTACCTTGGCTAGGTGGGCAGGCCGTCGCGGGGATCGCGCTCGATCTCGGCGACGGTGGGGGCACCGAACATCGGCAGCCCCTCGCGCCGTCGCAGGAAACCCCACACGATCGGCACCAGCACGAGCTCGCCGACTCCGATGCCGGCGATCAGCATCGGATGGGTCTGGTCCTCGCCGGCGCCCAGCGGTGCCCAGCCGGACTTGTCGAGCAGCGCCACGCCCGACATCGTCAGCACCACGACGATGCCGCGCCGGATCCACGACTGCGGCACCTTGGGTGCGACCCGGGAGCCGAGCATCGTGCCCGGCACCGAGCCGACGATGAGCGGGATCGTCAGGCTCCAGTCGAGGCCGTGCGCGATGATGTTGGAGATCGCGGCCGCGAGCACGAGGGGTACGGCCTGGACCAAGTCGGTGCCGACCAGCCGGACGGCGGACAGCCCCGGGTAGAGCATCAGCAGCGCGATCATGATCACCGACCCCGAGCCGACCGACGTGACCCCGACCAGCAGGCCGCCGAGGGCGCCGACGAGCAGGGTCGGGATCGGCCGGATGACCGGGTTGTCGTCCAGCGCCTGCCCGCGCCTGCGGACGGCGCGGAGCTGGAGGTACAGGCGGAGCGCATAGGTTGCCGCGGCCAGCAGCAGCGCGAAACCGATCGCCCGCTGCAGCCAGGAATCGAGGTTGCCCTCCGGCACGAGCCACGCGACCAGCTGGGGGCCGAGGAAGGCCATCGGCACCGACCCGATGATCAGCCACTTGGCCAACTCGATGTTGGGGTTGCCGTGCCGCGCGTGGGTCGCGGCGCCGGCCGTCTTGTAGACCGCCGCCGCGGTGAGGTCGGCGGTGACCACAGAGGAGGTATGGCCGACACCCAGGAAGATCAGGGCCGGGGTCATCAGCGCGCCGCCGCCCATGCCGGTCAACCCGACGACGATGCCGACGAGGAACGAAGCGGCAAGGATCGACGGGAAGTCGGCGGTGAAGAGATCGCTCATCGGCACTAACCCTAAGGCGTGAGCAGGCCCCGGCCGGTGAGGCCGTCCAGAACCTCGGCCAGACAGCTCTCGATGGAACGGCCGGTGGTGTCGATGCGTACGTCGGCGTCGCCGGGCTCCTCGTACGGTGAGGAGATCCCGGTGAACTCGCCGATCTCGCCGCGCCGCGCCTTGGCGTACAGGCCTTTGCGATCGCGTCGCTCGCATTCCTCCAGGGGCGTGGCGACGTGGACCAGGAAGAAGGTGCCGCCGGCGTCGGCGACCATCGCTCGCACCTGTTGGCGGGTCCGGTCGAAGGGCGCGATGGGAGAGCAGATCGCAATTCCCCCATGCCGGCTGATCTCGGCGGCGACCCAGCCGATCCGGCGGATGTTGGTCTCGCGGTCCTCCTGGGAGAAGCCGAGCCCCGCCGACAGGTTGCGGCGTACGACGTCACCGTCGAGGGAGGTGACGGTGCGCTGACCCGCTTCGAGCAACTCGTCGTGCAGGGCACGCGCGATCGTCGACTTGCCGCTGCCCGACAACCCGGTGAAGAAGACCACGAGCCCGCGCCGGTCGGCCGGGGGCCGGTCGAACTCGACGACGACGGCCACCTCGCCCGGCAGGTCGCCAACGCCAGCGACACGGAGGACGTCTCCGGGCGCGTACGCCGCCACGACGTCTGCGGTCAAGGCTCGGTCGAGTGCAGGCTCGCCCCGTGACGCCAGTGGTACCGCCACGACCGCGGCGTCGTCGAGCAGGTGTGCGGCGGCGAGCGTCGCGCGGAGCAGTCCGACTCCGGAGACGCCTTGCGGCATGCCGTGCCCGACGAGGGTGAGCAGCAGCGCGGGGCTCCCGGCGTCACGGATCTCGGCGAGATCAGGCTCCGTCAGCGGGGCGGTGACAGGCACGGTGACATACCCGGCGTACCGCTCGCGGGTCTGGTCGGTGGTCAGGTAGAGCCGCCGGAACGCTCCGTACGCCGGCGGAGCCAGCATCTCCAGGCTCCCCCAGGTGGCGTCGTCGTCGCTGCCCGCTACCTGCAGCCGGGCCAGCGGGAGGCCTTCGGGGTCGACCAGCTCGACGTCGGGCTCGCCGATCCCTCCCACGTCGAGGACGACCTGGCCCCCCGGGGGGTCGAAGCGGGCCGGCAACGCTCCACGGGACATGAGATCGAGGTCGTCCAGGCCGCGCGGCGGCGGGCAGAGCTGAGGGATCGGCACTCGCCTATCCTGCCGCACCGCTGCCTGTGGGACACGTCACCTGCTAATAGTTTGCTTTTGCTAACTGACAGCTAGCACAATGGGAACTGTGGCCAAGAGGTTCGGGATCAACGTCGAATCGCTCGGTGAGTACCTGAAGGAGCAGCGCCTGGCGAACCGCCTCTCGTTGCGCCAGCTGGCCGAGGCGACCGGAGTATCCAACCCGTACCTCTCACAGATCGAACGCGGTCTACGTCGACCGTCGGCAGAGGTTCTCCAATCTCTCGCCAAAGCGTTGCGGGTCTCCTCCGAAACCCTCTACGTGCAGGCAGGAATCCTCAGCCTGGAGGACGAAGAAGTGCGCTCGGTCGAGCTGGCAGTCATGGCGGACTCCGGTCTGACCGATCGTCAGAAGCAATCGTTGCTGGAGATCTACCAGACCTTCCGGAACGCGAACACTCATGAAACCCATGAACAATCCAACTGAAGGAGACTGAGATGGCCATCGCCACGCAGTTCACGCTCGACCCCACTGTGCAGTTCTACGCGGCCATCGGTGCCGGCGGCCTGGCGGTCGAGAAGACGATCGAGTTCTTCGCCGACGCCCAGGAGTTCCTCGTCGGAGCAACCGAAAGCCTCGCCAAGCTTCCCAAGCAGGTCGATCCCAAGGTCTTCGACCCCAAGGCGTTCGACGCCAAGGCGATCCAGGCCAAGTTCGAGGAGCAGTTCAAGGACTTCCCTGCCGAGCTGAAGGCATTGCCGGCTCTATACGCAGCCCAGCTCAAGGAGTTCCAGGCCGACCTGCTCGCCCTGCCGGGCAAGCTCCCCACCCAGGCTGCCCTGGCTAGCCGTGGCGAAGACGTCGTAGGCCGGCTGCTCGGCACGAACGTCGTCGCGACCTCGGCCGAGGACACCGAGGACGTTGCCGAGAAGGCCGAGGCCGTTGCCGAGCCCGTGGCCAAGAAGACCGCGAAGAAGGCTCCGGCCAAGAAGGCCGCCGCCAAGAAGACCACGGCCAAGAAGACCACGGCGAAGAAGCCCGCCTGACCTGTGGCAGGACCCGTCACGCACCCATCGCAAGGCGCCGGGAGGCTCATGCCTCCCGGCGCCTTCGCGACTAGACTGCACCCGTGAGCTCGAACATCTTCCAGCTCCAGACAGGCATCAGCCTGCTGGCCTGGGTCGGCATCCTCGCGGTCGTCGCGTTCGCGCTCCTCGACGCGCTCACCCGTTCCCGGCGCGCCTTCCTCGCCGCCGACAAGCTCAACAAGCAAGCCTGGCTGATCATCCTGGGCGTCGCCGTGCTCGCACACCTGTTCCTCGGCGGCTTCCTCAGCCTCATCTCCCTCGTCGCCGGGCTGGTCTACCTGCTCGACGCCCGCCCAGCCCTGCGCGACGTGACCCGCCGCTGATCGCCTCGCCCGAGGCGTAACCAACAACAGACCGGAGAGTTTCAGCCACCAGGTGACTGAAACTCTCCGGGATAATGCGGCAGCCCAACGGAGTTCGTCCACAACCTGGCTTATCCCCAGGTCCGTGTTCTCGTGCTAGCCGAGACGATCGGGATCGATCACCCTGGCAGCGTGTTCGATGTGACCCGCGAGCTTCAGGCCGGCGTGATCACGCGCGGGCAGATCCTGGCGCTCGGCGGCGGCGATCACGACATCCGTCGCCTTGTCAGACGCCGCGAGCTGGTGCGGATCCATCGATCGGTCTACCTCGACCACACCGGCACCCCGTCCTGGATCCAGCGGGCCTGGGCCGCTGTCCTGCAGTACGCACCGGCCGCGTTGGCAGGCACCTCGGCCATTCACGCGGCTGAGGGCTTCGATGCCTCCTGCGACGGCCCGATCATGATCCTGATCGCGGAGACAAGACGCGCAACGCCACAGCCCGGCATCCGGCTGATCCGCCGGACCAGCTTCGAGGACGACGGGCAGTGGAACGCCAGCCCGCCACGCGAGCGCTACGAGTCCGCGCTGCTGACGGTCGCGATCCAGAAGCCGACCGAGTACGACCGCTTCGCGGTCCTGGCCGACGCCGTTCAGCGGCGCCGGACGACCCCGGAGCGCCTGCTCCGCACCCTGGCCGAACGCCCGCGCGTACCCGGCCGGAAGCTGTTGACCACGGCACTCCACGACATCGCCGACGGCAGCTACTCGGTACTCGAACGCGAGTACGCCGCCCGTGTCGAGCGTGCCCACGGCCTGCCGAAGGCACGCCGCCAGGCGCGCGCCGACCTGCGTGGCCGCGTCGTGTTCCGCGACGCCACCTACGACCAAGGCGTCGTCGTCGAGCTCGACGGCCGCGCGGGCCACACCCGGGTCGCCGACATTGCGCGAGACCTCGACCGCGACATCCTGACCACCATCGCCGGCGTCGTCACCGTGCGACTCGTCTGGCGACACGTCCTGCACGAGCCGTGCATGACCGCCGCACGGATCGCCGAGCTGCTCATCGCACGAGGATGGGCCGGTCGGCCGGTCCCCTGCTCACCCACCTGCCCAGTCGGCGACCGTTGGCAGCAATAGACCGGAGAGTTCCAGCCACCAGGTGACTGAAAGTCTCCGGGATAGCGCACCAGCCACGAATGGCCTTGGGCGCTACCCTGGGTGGGGTCGAGCAGTGCTGCTCCTGACTCCCCGGCCTGCCTTCCGATATCAGAGGCTCGAGATGCGGCTCGGCAACGCCCTCGAAGTTGCCTTGCCCGCGCACCTGTGGGTGTCTCCGGACGTCGAGGTACTCCTGGAGGTCTCGCCGCCCGTTGACTTAGGTCTTCGCGGTCAGCCGTGGACGGGTTGACGATCCTCGGCGGCTTGCCGGCTCCTAGCGCCGTCCGCGCCACCGCATCGCGTGGGCTCGCGAGCCTGCGCGCCTACCTGCGTACTCGATCGGAGACACCATGACCGGCGCTGACCAGATCGCTCGACCCGATGACCTCGAGCAGGCCCTGCGGGATCTCTTCCTTGCGGATGCGGCTGAGGCTCCACGAAGCAAGGACGGCTTCGCTGCACTCGTGCACGACGCGCGGCGTCGTGGCCGGCGAAACCGTCGCCGGATAGGGGCGGGCGCCGTCGTGTTGGCCGCCGGCGTCGCTGCCGGCGTCGCTGCCGGCGTCGCTGCCGGCGTCGCGGTCGCGCTCCACGGTCTCGCCCGTCTCGAGCCGACGGCGGGTCTGACCGCGCCGCCCGTGTCATCGGCTCCACCGGCGAGGACGGGTGCTGTGCAGGGAATCGACGGCGGTGCGGGCGCCTGCAAGATCTACACCCCACGCAGCACCATGAATCTCGCCGACCAGACGGCGGGCTTCGCCTTCGACGGCACTGTCACCGCGATCGGTGGGTCGCACTCGCTCACCAACCCATACGGCGAGGGCCACCGGGTCGCCACCGCGACCTTCGCTGTGCACCACTGGTACCGCGCTGGCACCGGCAAGGGCGAGCCGACGATCACGATCGAGGTGCCGATCGACGACTCCATCGACCCCGGTCCGCCGCCTTTCCAGGTCGGGACCCGGCTGTTGGTCAGCGGTAGCGCGGGCGGAGCGCGCAGTGTCGACCGGGACGGCTGGCTGGCGTACGGCTGTGGTTTCACCCGCTACTACGACCCGGTGACCGCACAGCAGTGGGCGGACGCCGCTCGCTGAGCGGCCCCCGGATGGGTGCCTCGCACCTCCTCTTGGCGGTAGCGGTGACCGGGTACGTGCTCGTCGGTATCCGATTCGGGGAACGGGACCTCCGGCGTACGTTCGGCGCCGCCTACGACGAGTACGCCGCCCGCGTGCCCGCGCTCGTACCCGTGCAGAGCCTTGCGATGCATCCACCGGATGCGCCGCTCGCGACGACAGCGCCTATTGGCGG
>JASGGG010000142.1:0-6317 GCA_047605165.1 Nocardioidaceae bacterium | reverse complement strand
CCCGAGTGGTCAGCAGCGTCGACAAGCGGGGCCGCAGCGGTCCGCTGACCTTCGTGACGGTCGAGCACCAGTTCTGGCAGGAGGGCCGCCTGGTCGTCGACGAGCGCCAGGACATCGTGTATCGCGAGGCGGCCGACCTCGCTCCTGGGCCGACCACGGAGTCTTCGCCGGGCGAGGACGCCGTGGCCGTCGGCCCGCACGAGTGGGAGGTTGAGATCTCGCCGACGCTCCTGTTCCGGTTCTCGGCGTTGACCTACAACGGACACCGAATCCACTACGACCGTGACTACGCCGTCGGGGTCGAAGGGTACGCCGGCCTGGTCACGCACGGTCCGCTGCAGGCGATTTGCATGGCCGAGGCGGCGCGGCGTGCGGGCATGGACACGACTGAGGCGGTCGCGCTGGACTACCGGCTCGTTGCGCCGCTGGTGGACCGGCAGGGCCTGGTGGCCCGGATCGAGGAGGACGATGACCGTGCCGGGACACTCCTTGCCATCCGCGATCTGGCCGGGCGGGTCACCGCCCGGGGGCGGCTGACGGCACCGAGTTCGGACTCCTAGCGGCCGAGGATCCTCCGCGATGCTCCGCGCAGACGGTCCCGGCGCGTCTCAACGGTCGACCAGCGTCGTCTCGAAGGCATAGAGCGAGGGGCGGTAGACGTGATGACCCTGCTCGACGGCCCGGCCGGCATCGTCGTACGCCGTCCGGTCCATCGTCAACAGAGGGGCGCCGGGATGGTCGCCGAGAAGCTTGGCCTCCTTCTGCGTGGCCGCGCGGGCGGAGATGCGTTGCCGTGCGACAGAGATCGACACATGGGCCTCCCGCAGCGCCGGGTAGAGGCCGGAGCGCTCCAGGTCGACCGCGGAGAGGTCGACCAGGTCCGCGCGCAGTACGTTGCGCAGCAGTGCCAGCGGCGTGTCTTCGATCAAGCGAAGCCGTTCCACCGACCAGATCTCTTCGCCGATCTGCACATCGAGCGCGCGAGCGGACTCGGGCTCGGCGGCGATCCGACTCAGCGACAGCACCCGGGTCCGCGGCGCGTGGCCAGCGCTGGCCAGGTCGTCGAACAGGCTGGTGAGACCGAGAGTCCGCCGCACCTGGCCATGCACCACCTGGGTGCCGACGCCGCGTTTGCGCACCAGCATGCCCTTGTCCACCAGCAGGCTGATGGCCTGACGCATCGTCGGCCTCGAGACGCCCAGCTGCTCGGCCAGGGCCACCTCGTTGGTGAGCTTCTCGCCGGGTTTCAGGCGGCCCTCGAGGATCTCGCGCTCGAGTTGGTCGGCGACCTGTGCGTAGAGCGGGACACGACTCGACCGGTCGATCTTGATCCGAGGGAGTGCGGCCACGCGGAGATCCTAGGTGGTGAGAGTTTTGTAAGTATGTCCTGACAAAGTAGATTGTTGTGAACGAGGCGTGTCCACCGGCCCGCCGCCACTCCACCGTCACGAGAGGCTCACCGATGACCTTCGGCCCGGCCAGCACCCGCGTCCGTATCGCCGGCGCCCCCATCTCCTGGGGTGTGTGCGAGGTCCCCGGTTGGGGTCATCAACTGCCCCCGGACCGAGTGCTTGCCGACATGCGCTCCTTGGGGCTGGTCGCAACCGAGTTCGGTCCCGATGGCTTCCTCCCGGACGCTCCCGAGGAGAAGGCGGCCATGCTGGCGTCGTACGGGCTCCGCGGTGTCGGCGGCTTCCTGCCGGTCGTGCTCCACCGGGCCGACCACGACCCCGTGCCGGAGGTCGACGCGTTCACGGAGCAGTGCATCGCGGCGGGTGCGGGCGTCGTGGTGCTGGCCGCGATCACCGGCCTCGACGGCTACGACGTCCGCCCGACGCTCGAGGAGGAGGAGTGGGGCGTCCTGCTGTCCCATCTGGACGAGGTCGCCGCCCGGGTGGCTGCCCGCGGTCTCCTCGCGGTGCTGCACCCGCACATGGGCACTCTGGTCGAGGGTGCCTCGGATGTGCAGCGCGTTCTCGATGGCGCGAGCATCGGCCTGTGCATCGACACCGGCCACCTCGTGGCGGCCGGGGCGGACCCTGTCGCGATCACGCTGGCTTACCCCGAGCGGGTCGGGCACGTGCACCTGAAGGACGTCGATGCGGCGAAGGCCGCCAGGGTCGTCGCGGGGGAGGTCTCCTTCTCCGCCGCCGTCGCCGACGGGATGTGGACGGTCCTGGGTGAGGGCTCGGTCGACGTGCGCGCGATGATCGCGGCGCTGGAGGACTCGGGCTATCAGGGCTGGTATGTCCTCGAGCAGGACCTGATGCTGACCGACGGCGAGCCCGAGGGCGAGGGCCCCGTCGCCGACGTACGCCGGTGCCTGGCGTTCCTCGAGGAGGCGCTGGCGTGAGCGCGCCCTTCGATCTGATCACCATGGGCCGCGTCGGCGTCGACGTCTACCCCGACCAGGTCGGAGTCGGGCTGGAGGACGTCACCAGCTTCGGCAAGTACCTCGGAGGCAGCGCCACCAACGTTGCCGTCGCAGCGGCGCGGCTCGGCCATCGCACGGCGGTGATCACCCGAACCGGCGAGGATCCCTTCGGTCGCTTCATCCACCGCGCGCTGCAGCGGTTCGGCGTCGACGACCGGTGGGTGAACGCCGTCGTCCACCTGCCGACGCCCGTCGTCTTCTGCGAGATCTTCCCGCCTGACGACTTCCCGCTCTACTTCTACCGGCTCCCGACCGCGCCGGACCTCCAGATCCGCCCTGACGAGCTCGACTACGACGCGATCCGCAGCGCCCGGGTGTTCTGGGTGACCCTGACCGGGCTCTCCTCCTCACCGAGCCGTGAGGCCACCCTGGCGGCGCTCGAGGCCCGTGGGCGTCGTGGCCCGACGGTGCTCGACCTCGACTATCGGCCCATGTTCTGGGCGAACGAAGAGGAGGCGGCGATCCAGGCCGCCGCCGCGCTCAAGCAGGTCACGGTGGCGGTCGGCAATCGCGACGAGTGCCGGGTCACCGTCGGTGAGACCGAGCCGACTGCTGCCGCGGCCGCGTTGCACGCAGCCGGTGTCGAACTCGCCGTCGTCAAGCAGGGACCCGCCGGAGTGCTCGGCAGCAGCAGCGCCGGGCAGGTGGTGGTCTCCCCGGTGCCCGTCGACGTGGTCAACGGACTCGGCGCAGGCGATGCCTTCGGGGGCGCGCTGGCACACGGCCTCCTGCGCGGCACGGATCTGAAGACCACCCTCACCCTGGCGAACGCCGCGGGATCGTACGTCGCCGGTCAGCTCGCCTGCGCCGATGCGATGCCCGACCTGGCTCAGCTCACCGACTACCTACACCAGCACGAGACCCAGAAGGACGGACCGCGATGACGAGCAGCCCTCGACGCGTCACCTCCGACGACATCGCGCGGATCGTCGAGGTCCGCTCCACCGGGCCGCAGCGGATCGCCGAGCTCGCCCAGACCCGGCGGCGACCGGACGGTCTCGCCGGGCGAACAGGGCGACTGATGCTGATCGCGGCCGACCACCCTGCTCGCGGTGCGCTGCGAGCAGGCTCCGACCCGCTGGCGATGGGCGACCGTGCCGAGCTGCTGGATCGGATGGTCCGCGCCCTCGATCGGCCCGGCGTCGACGGGGTGCTCGGGACCGCCGACGTGCTCGAGGACCTGCTCCTTCTCGGCGCCCTGGACGACAAGGTGGTCTTCGCATCGATGAACCGCGGTGGCCTTGCCGGCACGGTGTTCGAGATGGACGACCGATTCACCGGACCCGAGGCCAGCCAGATCGCCGCGGCCGGCTATCAGGGCGGCAAGATGCTGCTGCGCATCGACCCCGACGACGTGTTGACGGCGCCGACGATCGAGGCCTGCGGCCGTGCCGTCAACGCTCTCGCCGAGCGGCAGCTGTGCGCGATGGTCGAGCCGTTCCTGTCTGGTCGCGACGCCGAGGGTCGGGTGCGCAACGATCTCTCGGTCGAGGCCGTCGTGCGGTCGGCCACGGTCGCAGCGGGGTTGGCCGGTACCTCGGCCTACACCTGGCTGAAGCTGCCGGTCATCGACGACATGGAGCCGGTGCTGGCGGCGACCACCCTGCCTGTCCTCCTCCTCGGCGGTGATGTCGCGACCGATCAGGACGCTCAACGCGCGTCGTGGGCGAAGGCTCTGGCGAGCCCGGTGGTGCGAGGGATGGTCGTCGGCCGATCCTTGCTCTTCCCGCAGGACGGCGACGTCGAGTCGGCTGTCGACGCCACGGTGGCGCTGTTGTGAGCGCGTCGCAGCGACACCTCGTGCGGGCCGGAACGACGGGCGCCGGGGCGGTTCGCGTCGAGATCACGCCGACGTCCGCCGGCTGGGAGCGCTCGGGGCTGCGGGTCGTCGACCTGGATCCTGGGACGACGTACCGATTCGACACGGGCGAGGCCGAGGTCATCGTGGTCCCGCTGACGGGATCGGCACAGGTCCTCATCGACGAAGCGGGCTACACCCTGCACGGTCGGGCCGACGTCTTCGCGGGGCCGACCGACGTGGTCTACGCGCCCCGCGACGCCGCGGTGACCTTGACCGCCGCCGAAGGCGGCCGCTTCGCGCTCTGCTCAGCGCTCTGCGATCGACGGCTCGCGGCTTCCTACCTGCCCGCCGCGTCGGTGCCGGTCGAGTTCCGGGGTGCCGGGCAGGCGAGCCGCGAGGTGCACAACTTCGGCGTTCCGGGCGTCCTCGACGCCGACCGGATCATCGCGTGTGAGGTCGTCACCCCTGGCGGGAACTGGTCATCGTGGCCGCCTCACAAGCACGACGAGGAGCGTGAGGGCGAGACCCAGCTTGAGGAGATCTACTACTTCGAGGTCGCCGACGGCCCGGCGGGTCCGGGCGTGGGCTATCAACGGGTCTACGGGCACCGCGACGCTGAGATCGACATCACCGCCGAGGTCGCGACGGGTGACGCGGTGCTCATCCCGCACGGCTGGCACGGTCCGTCGATGGCGGCTCCTGGCTACGACCTGTACTACCTCAACGTGATGGCCGGCTCGGGAGACGAGCGGGCCTGGCTGATCTGCGACGACCCGTCGCACGCCTGGGTGCGGGCGACCTGGCCCGACCAGCCCGTCGATCCCCGCCTGCCTCTGGGAGGAGCCCGATGACCACCGTCCGACTGAGCGTCGCTCAGGCCGTGATCCGATTCCTGGAGGCGCAGCATGTGGAGCGTGATGGTGATCGCCATCCGTTCTTCAGCGCGTGCTGGGGCATCTTCGGGCACGGGAACGTCGCCGGCATCGGCCAGGCTCTCCTGGAGCGGGAGCTGTCCGGTGACCGGAGTGCGCTGACCTACCTACAGGGCCGCAACGAGCAGGCGATGGTGCACGCGGCGGTGGGCTATGCCCGCCAGCGCGACCGGCTCGCCGCCCAGGTGGTCACAGCTTCGGTCGGACCGGGAGCGACGAACATGGTGACCGGCGCCGCTCTGGCGACCGTCAACCGGCTGCCGGTGCTTCTCCTGCCCGGCGACACCTTCGCGACCAAGGTTGCCAACCCGGTGCTCCAGGAGGTCGAGGACCCTGGAAACGGCGATTGGTCGGCCAACGACGCCTTCCGTCCGGTCTCGGCGTACTTCGACCGTGTGCAGCGACCCGAGCAACTGGCTCCGGCCCTGCTCCAGGCCATGCGGGTCCTGACCGATCCTGCGGCCACCGGCGCCGTGACGATCGCGCTTCCCCAAGATGTGCAGGCCGAGGCCCACGACTGGCCGGTCGAGCTCTTCGGCGAGCGAGTCTGGTACGTCGCCCGCCCGGTCCCCGAGCCGTCTGCCCTCGCCCGGGCGCTGGCGGTCGTGCGCTCGGCGCGGCGACCGCTGGTCGTGGCCGGCGGTGGGGTCACCTACAGCCGCGCGAACGACGCACTGCTTGCGCTCGCCGAGGCCACCGGGATCCCGGTCGCTGAGACTCAGGCCGGCAAGGGGGCGCTGCGCTACGACCACCCCCGGTCAGTGGGTGCGATCGGCGCCACCGGCACTGTTGCCGCCGACGCGCTGGCGAACGAGGCGGATGTGGTCATCGGCGTCGGCACCCGCTACAGCGACTTCACGACCGCTTCGCGCACGGTGTTCGCGGCCCCCGATGTCCACTTCGTGAACCTCAACGTCTCGGTCTTCGACGCGCACAAACTCTCGGCGACCTCGCTGGTGGCCGATGCCCGCGAGGGCCTGGTCGCGCTGGCCGACGGACTTCGGGGTTGGCAAGCCGACCCGACCTGGACCGAGCGCGCCGAGGAACTGGCGCGCTCCTGGGACCAGGTGGTGGCGACGGCGTACGACCGCGACCATCCTGACCTGGCCGACGGGCGGCTGGTCCAGTCCGCGGTCATCGGCGCCGTGAA
>JASGGG010000141.1:0-6350 GCA_047605165.1 Nocardioidaceae bacterium | reverse complement strand
CGGTGCGCGCCGACGAATGGCTGCTCTACGACCAGTCGTCGCCCTCGGCGTCCGGTGGCCTGGGCTTCTCCCAGGGCCGGCTGTTCGGCCAGGACGGCACCCTCGCGGCGTCTTGCGCCCAAGAGGGTCTGATCCGCTTCCTGGACGCCTGACTCGTCGCGGGGTGTAACATCCGTTCTGCCAACGGCATGTCGATGTAATGCCGGATTTTGCGGCGAGAGGCTTCATGAGGGGCTCGCTATGACGAAGATTTCGACACCGAAGATCCCCGACACGATCCTCAGCTCGTGGCTGTCCGCCGTGCTTCCACCGCTGTGGCTGGTTGCTGCTTCCTGGATCCTTGGTGCCGATGCTGTACGCACGGAATCACCGCAAGGGCAAGTGCGGCCGACCATCCTGAGCGCGAATCCGTGGATAGGCCAAGCGGCGGAAGCGATTTCAAAGCAATCAGCATGGGTGTTGCCGCTAGTTCTCGCCAACCTGGCGGCATTATACGCCTTTGTATTTGTGTTGCGCGACTCGGATCCCAAGCTGAGAAAGCGGGTCGAGTCATGGGGCTTCCGCCTCGCTCAGGTGGTGAGCTTCTGGGCGGGGATAGCGATTTTCGCAGGCTTTAGTGATGGGTCGGATACTCGGGCGGCAAGCGTTGCTTCAGCGTTTGTTATCGCCGGTGTCTGCCTGATTCTCAGCATATTTGCCGCCGATCTTTCATATTTCAATATTGGCTTGACTCAGCGTCGAGATCAGATTGAAAAATATCTGGAGTTCCTCGCGATTCAGGTGATACCTACTCGGCGTCGTCCAATATTGCATGGTTTATGCGATCGTGGCGACTTGGATCTTCTCTCCAGTCTTGCTTTTTACTATAGGGTCAGTGGCTCTGGCTGGTTCGGAAGGATATGACTTGTGGCTACCGCTTGTCATCTGGATTGGGCTTCCAATGGCGCTCTTCTACTGGATCGGGCTCGCGGTGGCGAGCATCGGAATCGTTGACTTCCCGCGTTCGAGGCGAACGGGCTATCGCTGGATTTGGGCGGTTCTTGGCATTCTTACATCGAGCTGGTTTCCGGTTCTGGTGGGAATTCAACTTTTCTCAGCCCCGCTGGACGAGGCGCTCGCGCTCCAGGCCCGTGTACTGGTGGTCACGGTAGTGGTAGTCATCGTGTCTCAGGGCTGTGCCTTCTATCCGGTGTCCGAACGTACGCCGGCGGAGAGCAAGCTGGCTCGTTGGCAGCAGGCATGGTGTCTGGAGCCAGCGTTGAAATACCTTCGGGACGGCTCGACTAGGAAGAAGATCGCTAGATTGGAGCGAGCTCGTGACTTGCTGGACGGTGACTCAATGATCTCTGGTGAGTCTGTAGGCAGTGAGGTGGTGACGAGTGGATCTCCGTCCCCTACCTTGTCGCCGAAGGTCCGGTACGTAGGTGCGCTGACCCTGGTCGTTGTGGCAATGGCGCTCGGACGTCGTCGTGATTCCCGGAAGGCGGTCGGGGTTGAGCGCCTTGGCCAATGAACCCAGCGGGCGACGAGTGTCGTCATGGTAGCTGGCGATGAGCCGCGAAGCCGCCGCAGGGCGGGCAGTTCTAATGTGACAGTTATTCAAGTGGTGGTAATTGCAAGTTGTTTCCGAATCTGCGCGACTATTGTTGGAATGTCGTATTTCAGAGTCTGGCGAACGATGACCGAATCGACGAGAAGGTACCCGTGTGCGATCCGGTTACGCATGCCCCACATCAGCGGCCAGTTGCTGCCGAATAGAGATTCGCGCAATTCGACATCAAGGGTTGCCAGGGTTTCAATGCCCGCGGACAGACGCATGCAAACCGCATCGATAACGAGCTGGTCATCGAGATCGCGTCCGCCATACGCCTGCATCGTCTGGAGGTGGGTGAGGGCATCGCTCAGGATCTCCTCAGTTGATCGGCTCATAGGTCGACCGCCTCCGCAAGGATGCGGTCGCGGAACTCGGGACGCAGTGAGCCCTCGGGCACCAGGTCGACCTCTGCCCCAAGCAGCTGGCTGATCCGGTCCTCCAGAGCGCCCAGCTGCATCAGGCTGAGCGGCGTTGTCATCGTGAACAGCAGATCGATGTCGGAGTTGCCACCGTCTCGGCCGGTGGCGACCGAGCCGAATACCCGCAGGTTGTTGCCACCTGCCTCAGCGACCAGCTTCCGGATCTCGTAGACGTGCTTGCGGAGTCGCCGGGCGAGCGGGGAGGTGCCGTGGAAGTGCAGCAGCCGGGACACCTCGGGCTGGCTGCGCCCGATCGCCGTCGCGATCTGCGCCTGCGTCATGCCACCGGAGGCAGCCTCTCGTACGGCGTGAACCAGTTCCGCACGAGCGCGAGTTACGGCGTCGTCGGTGCGGCGGGCGATCTCAGACAAGCCGACTGACATGAGGCAACTATAGCAAATACTATAAGTGCGTCCAAAGAAGCGGCCCGCCCGGGGGGATGGGGCGGGCCGCTTCCACAGGGGGTCAGGCAGCCAGTTCGTGGGCGCTGCGCAGCTTGGCGATGGCGTGCCGTTCGATCTGCCGCACCCGTTCGGCGGTGATGCCCCAGACCGCGGCGATGTCGGCGAGCTTGGCCTGGCGGCCGTCCATCAGACCGTAGCGGCGGCGGACGACATCGGCCGACCGCTCGTCCAGCGACGACAACATGTCGTCAAGGCGGGCGCGGTCTTCGGCGTCGAGCACCATCTCGTCGGGCCCGGGTGACATCTCGCGAGCGAGCAGGTCGCCCAGCGCGGTGTCGCCGTCCTCTTCGATCGGGGCGTCGAGGCTGACGTGGTCGCGGGCCAGCCGCAGCAGGTCGACGACCTGCTCTTCGGTGAGGCCCAGTTCGTCGGCGATCTCGACCAGCTCGGGTTCGCGACCCAGGCGCCGCTCCAGTGTGCGCCGGGCGGCCGAAACCTGATTGACCTGCTCGGCCACATGCACCGGCAGCCGGACGATGCGTCCCTGCTGGGCGATGCCGCGCGAGATCGACTGGCGCACCCACCAGGTGGCGTAGGTGCTGAACTTGAAGCCCTTGCTGTAGTCGAACTTCTCCACGGCGCGGATCAGCCCGGTGTTGCCCTCCTGCACGAGGTCGAGCAACGGCATCTGGGCCCGGCCGTACTTGCGGGCCACCGACACCACGAGGCGCAGGTTGGCGGTGATGAAGCGCTGCAGGGCGGCGTCGCCCTCGGCGGCGATGCGCTCCAGTTCGTCGGTGGTGCAGCCGACGCGATGCGTCACTTCGTCATCGACGGTGCCGTTGAGCAGCGCCTTCGCGAACAGGCCGGCTTCGATTCGCTTGGCGAGAATGACCTCCTCTTCGGCGGTCAGCAGTGCGGTCTTGGCGATTCCGTCCAGGTAGAGGCCTACGGCGTCCTTGCCGTCGATTCCGTCGGTGCTCCGAATTCGGTGCGCGGTCGAGATCATGTGCTTCCTTTCGCTTCGTCATCAGTACAACGCAACGCACGCCTCAGATCTTCGCGTGTTCGCCCTCAATGAACCCTGAAAGCACACCCGATGCCCAAACCAAGACCACAGTCGTACAGCGACGGCGACCCCGGGGGGTATCAGGCTTGCGATGAGACCTGATCGATGATCCAGGCCAGTTCGAAGGCCAGGTCGCGCCAGGCCTGGTAGCGACCCGAAACACCGCCGTGGCCGGCCACCATCTCGGTGCGCAGCAAGATCGGACGGCTGGGGTCGGGGTGCACGGTCCGTCGTAGTTGCGCCACCCACTTGGCCGGTTCGGTGACCTCGACGCGGGTGTCGTTCAGGCTTGTGGTGGCAAGAATTGCAGGGTAGCGGACGGGCCGGATGTTCTCGTATGGCGCATATCCCTTCATGCACGCGTACACCTCGGGGTCGTGCAGCGGATCACCCCACTCCTCCCACTCGGTGACCGTCAGCGGCAGCTCCGGGTTCAGCATGGTGGTGAGCGCGTCCACGAACGGCACGTCGGCGTGCACCGCGCGAAAGGCGTCGGGGGCCAGATTGAGTGCCGCTCCGACGGTCAGCCCGCCGGCCGACGCACCCTGGGCGACCAGCCGGTCGGCCGAGGTCCATCCGGTCGCGGCCAGGTGCTGGGCGCAGGCCACGAAGTCGCTGAAGGTGTTCGGTTTGGCCAGCAACCGGCCCTGCTGGTACCAGGCGCGGCCCAGTTCGCCGCCGCCGCGCACATGGGCGATCGCCCAGACGAATCCGCGCTCAAGCAGGCTGAGCCGGGGAATCGAGAACCAGGGCAGCAGTGCGGTTTCGTACGCGCCGTAGCCGTAGAGCACGGCCGGTGCCGTTGCGTCGCGGGCCACGTCGGCCCGGTGCACGATCGATACCGGCACGCGGGTTCCGTCCGGCGCCGTCGCCCACTCGCGGCGCTGCACGTACGCGGACGGGTCGAAGGGGCCGCGGGTCGGGTGGTCGAGCACCTCGGAGGCCTTCAGCACCCGGCGCTCCCCGGTGTCGAGGCGATACTGCTCGAGCCGTCGTGGCGTCACCAGCGACTCGTGTACCAGCCGGATGCGGTCGGTTTGCGGGTCGTCGCACGAGAGCGCGGCGGCACTGTAGAGCTGCTCGTCGAAGGCGATCGGACGGGGCTCACCCCACCCGCCGTCCGGGCCGCGGGTGAGCACCTCGAGCAGCGGCAGCGCGTCGCAGCGCGAACTGAGCACCAGATAGTCGGCGTAGGCGCTCACCCCGAGCAGCCGGACGCCCGCGCGCTGCGGCACCAGCGCCGTCCAGTCGTCGGGGCCGGTGGCGTCGAAGGGGGCGCTGGCCAGCGCGAACTCAGGGGCCTCGGCATTGTGCACGATGTACAGGGCGTCGGTGCCCACCTCGACGCTGTATTCGAGGCCTTCCTGCCGGGGCGCCACCACGCGGGGTTCGGCGCGCGGATCGTCGACCTCGAGCAACCAGTACTCGCAGGTCAGCTTGCTCTCGCTGGCGAGGATCACCTTGGTGCGGTCGCGTGACTCGTCGACGCCCAGCCAGAACCGTTCGTCCGGCTCGTGCAGCAGCAGCCGGTCGGGGGCGTCCGCTGCCAGCGTGTGCAGCCACACCTGGTCGGGCCGCCAGGCCTCATCGACGGTGAGGTAGACCAGCCGGTCGTCACCGGCCCAGCAGCCACCGCCGGCCACCTCGACCGGCGGCACCGGCACCTCGCTGCGGTCGGACAGGTCGATGACCCTCAGCCGGTAGCGCTCGTCGCCGCTGAGGTCTTCGCTGAAGGCCAGCCAGTGTCCGTTCGGTGACACGTCGCACAGGCCGAGGGCGAAGAAGGCCTGCCCCTGGGCCAGTTCGTTCTCGTCGAGCACCACCTGCTCGCCCTCGGGGCACAGGGTCACGTCAGGAATGTCGTCGGGGTCGGAGGCGGCCAGCCGGCAGTGAATCGGGTAGTCGAGGCCCTCGACGGTGCGGCTGTAGTACCACCAGCGCGAGCCGTCGGTGTGCCGCACCAGCTCGGGCACCGTCAGGTCGGTCTGCTTCGTGCGGGCCAGAATGTCGCCATAGAGTTGCTCGCGCAGGCCGGCCAGGTGGCTGGTGCGGTCGACGGTGTAGGCGTTCTCGGCGGCCAGGTGGGCCAGAAAGTCGTCCGCACCCTTGTCGCTCATCCAGGCGAAGTCGTCGACGAACGCGTCGCCGTGATGGATGCGGACGCTCGGGCGGGCTTCGGCGCGCGGCGGTTGCGACATGTCGCAGACCCTACTGCGAGCCCCGCGAGTTCCCTCACGGAGGCGTCCGTTTGGATTGTCCGGATGCCCGTGACAGAATGAATCCGGCGCCAGCCATTGACAACACCCGAATGGTGTGCGCCCAAAACCAAGAACCCGAGAGGCTACTTGTGTCACCACGCTCCAGTGCAGCTGCCAAGGCTGAAACCGTATCGGACGAGGCCCCCCGCCGCCGTCGCGCCAGCAGCGCAGCGAAGGAGCCCGTCGCCCGCCGAAGCCGCAAACCGGCAGCGGTCGCCGTCAAGGCCGCTCCGGAGGTCGACGAGGAGGTCATCGAAGCCGACGACATCACTCCCGATCAGCTCGAAGATGTCGAGGTCGACGATGAGCCCACCGTCGAAGAGGCGGTGCTCAGCCCCGAAGCGGTCGATGTGAAGTTCGCCCGCGAGGGTGACGACGTGGTGCTGACCGTGGGCGGCAAGCGTCGCTCGCTCGATGAGGTCGATGACTCCACCTTCGAAGAGGCCAAGGCGGCAGTGACCGAGAAGGAGCTCACCGAAGACGAGGGCTTCATCGTCAGCGACGCCGACGATGCCGACGAGCCCGAACAGCAGGTGTTGGTCGCGGGCGCCACCGCCGACCCGGTGAAGGACTACCTCAAGCAGATCGGCAAGGTCGCGCTGCTGA
>JASGGG010000140.1:0-6474 GCA_047605165.1 Nocardioidaceae bacterium | reverse complement strand
GCCGCCCGACCATGACGTGCTGGTAGAGCGGGACCGGGCGGCGCTCCTCCAAGATGGTCGTGGTCTCGCCACGGACGGTGCCCAGCCACTCGCCGAACTCCTCGGCGTTGGAGACCGTCGCCGAGAGCGAGACCACGGTCACCGACTCGGGAAGGTGGATGATCACCTCCTCCCAGACCGCGCCGCGGGAGCGATCGGCGAGGTAGTGAACCTCGTCCATCACCACGAACCCGAGTCCGAGCAGGGTCGAGGAGCCCGCGTAGAGCATGTTGCGCAGCACCTCGGTGGTCATCACCACGACCGGTGCCTCGCCGTTGATCGTGTTGTCGCCGGTCAACAGGCCGACCCGGTCGGCGCCGTAGCGCTTGGTCAGGTCGGCGAACTTCTGGTTGGACAGCGCCTTGATCGGGGTGGTGTAGAAGCACTTGCGGCCCTGTGCGAGAGCGAGATGGACCGCGAACTCCCCCACCAGCGTCTTTCCGGACCCGGTCGGTGCCGCGACCAGCACGCCGTGACCCGCTTCCAGCTCCTGACAGGCGCGCACCTGGAAGTCGTCGAGACCGAAGTCGTAGAGGCCGGTGAAGTCCGCGAAGACCGGGCTGCTCATGGCAGCGACAGTACCCGGAGCGCGCCGGGCACGACCTGGACCGTCAGCGGCAACGCGCCGAACCGCTCACCGTCGGCGTACGCGACCATGCCGGGTGCCGCGACGGTGACGGTACGCGCGGTGTGGTGTTCGTATCGCGGATGCCGGATGTGGGTGCCCTTGAAGAGCTTCGGGAACGTACGGATCAGGTCGAGCCTCGACATCGACTTGACGATCACCACGTCCAGTAGGCCGTCGTCCAGAAGAGCCCCTTCGGCGATCCGCATGCCACCGCCGTAGGACGGGCCGTTCCCGACCGCGACCAGCAGTGCGTCGACCCGCAGGGTGCGCCCGTCCAGCTCCAGGATGTAGGGCAGCGGTTCGAGTGTGCGCAACTCGGCCGCGGTGGCCAGGTTGTAACGCAGCTGGCCGGTGGGCCAGGTCATCGCATTGGCGCGTTCGTTGACGCGTGCGTCGAAGCCGGTAGCCAGCACGGTGACGAACCAGCGGTCGCCGCTGCGTGCCAGGTCGATGGACCGGGGCCGCCAGCAGGTCACGATCTCGGCCGCCGCGCGGCCGTCGGCACGCGGCAGATCGAGGTAGCGGGCCACGTCGTTGCCGGTGCCGGCCGGGATGATCCCGAGCGGGATGCCGGTGCCCGCGACCAACTGCGCGCCCAGATGCACCATGCCGTCGCCGCCGCACACCACCAGTGCCTCGGCGCCGTCGGCCAGCGCGGCGCGACCCAGCTCGGACGTCTCGTCCGCGGTGGCGCCGCGCAGGTCGCGGACTCCGAAGCCGGCAGCGCGAAGGTGCTCGAGCGCCTCCGCGGCCCGCTTCTGGCCACGTCCCTGGCCCGCCACCGGGTTGGTCAGCAAGGCGATGTCGCGGGTCATCGCCGGCCTAGAGCTGGTCGTAGGGGGTTGCCTCGTCGTCAGCAACGGCGGGCTGCGCCGTGGCGCGCTCGCGTCGGCGCTTGTCGGTGATCCGGGCGACTACCTCGGCGATGAGGAAGAGGATCACCATCGGCACACCCAAGAAGAGCATCGAGAACGGGTCGGTGCTGGGTGTGGCGACGGCAGCGAAGATGAAGATGCCCAGGATGATCCACGAGCGGTACTCGGCGATGCGTTTGGCCGGAAGGACACCGATCAGGTTGAGCAGCACCACGAACAAGGGGATCTCGAAGCTGATGCCGAAGACCAACAGCATCCTGGTGAAGAAGCTGAAGTACTCGGTGAACTCGACCAGGCTCTCGAGGTTCGTGGTAGTGAAGCCGAGCAGCACCTCCAGGCCCTTGGGTAGCACGAGGTAGCCGACGACCACGCCGAGCACGAACAGCGGCCCGGCGATCGCGACGAAGATCCTGGTCCACTTCCGTTCGTGGGGGTGCAGGCCGGGCACGATGAAGGCCCAGATCTGGTAGAGCCAGTAGGGGCTGGTGGCGATGATCGCGGCGACGCCGCAGAGCTTGAGCTGCAACATCAGCGGCCCGCCGACGCCCTTGACGTAGGCCTTGGTCTGGACGGAGTGTCCCAGCGCCACCCGCGCTTGGTTGTAGGGATCCATCACGAAATCGAGCAACTGCTCGTAGCAGAACAGCAGCACGACGAACGCGAGCGTCAAGACCAGGATCGAGCGGAGGACGCGGGCACGCAACTCGCGGAGATGATCTCCGAGGGCCATCCGGCCCCCTTCGCCAACTTGACCGTGCGGGTTGGCTCGAAACAGGCGGACGACGCCGCCGGCGAAGGACACCTCGGATCAGGCGGTGGTGTCGGGCTTGCGCAGCTCCTCGACAGGCGTGGCCTGGATCGGCTCTACCTGAACCGGCTCTACCTGTACCGGTTGGGGTGGCTCGATGGCTTGGGGCGCAGCGGGAGGCGGCGGTGGCGGCTGATCGTCGTCGTCCATCAGGCCCTTGGTCTCGGCCTTGAAGATCCGCAGTGACCGTCCGGTCGATCGTGCCAGGTCGGGCAGCTTCTTGGCGCCGAACAGGAGGATCAGCACCAGCAGGATCAGCACGATCTCAAGAGGACCTACGTCCGGCATAACATTCCTCGATTCTCGGGGCTACTCGTCACCATCGTACGTGGCGAGCCGTTCGTACGCTCGAAGCGCCCGTTGCGCGGCCTCGCGGACCTCGCTTTGGAGTTCGGGTGGCGACACGATCCGCCCGGACCGGCCCAGGCGCAGCATCAGCCGCACCAGCCAGGCTGGGTCGCTCACCCGGAGGGTTGCCCGCAACCCGTCGCCGCTCGGCTCGACGCTCTCGGTCGGGTAATAGTCCACCACCCACCGGGCTTCGCGGCCCAGGCTCACGGTCACCAGCAGATCGTCGTGCGCTGCCTCGAAGCCCGTTTCGACCGTCTCCGGGGGTGCGAGCACCTGGACCTGCTGGGCCAGCGCCGCGGCAGGGCCGGCAGCGGCCTCGATCTTGGCGATCGCCCGGTCGACGATCGGGCGCTCCTCGTGGTCGCTGCCCTCCCGAAGCGTACGCAGGGCAACCATCAACGCCGCGGCCTCGGTCGTGTCCAGGCGCAGCGGCCGGGTGAGGTAGTCGGCATTGGACAGCCGGATGACGTCCTCCCCTTCGAGGGCCTCCATGTCGATGTCGATCAGGTCCCCCATGCCCAGCCCGGGCAGTCCGCAGAACCACAGGACTCGCAGGTCGGCGCGGATGCGCTGCTCGCTGACGCCGAAGTCGGCGGCGACCTGCTGCACGGAGACGGAGTCGCGGGTCTGGAGATAGGGGACGAGCGCCAGCAGCCGCCGCATCTGGTCGCGTGCTCCGGTGTTGGCCGTGCTCACCGGGCACCTGCCTGGCCAACTACCTGGGCGGATTCGCGGAGGCTGCCGAGCACCTGCTCACGGAGATCGGCAGGCGCCTCGACCACGACGTCCTCGCCGTGGCCGAGCACCTCGTCGGCCAGCGTCCCCCACCGCCCGAGAGGAACCTCGAACCGAGACCAGCCAGCAGGAGCTGAACCAACGAGGGGGCCGGTGATCGGGTGGCCGCGCCGGCGCAGCCGCGGCGCTCGGCCGTCGCGGATCAGGAGCGTCGCGACCGAGTCGGAGTCCTGCGGCGGGGGTGCCAGAGCGCTGGTCAGTTGCCGAAGATCGGTGCCGGGCGGTACCTCGTACGCGCCCGGCCGGCCCGCAGGCGTCACCTCTCCCACGATCCGGGAGAGCCGGAACAACCGCGGTGCCTCCCGGTCGCAATCGAAGCCGACGACGTACCAGCGGCCACGGTAGGACACCACACCCCAGGGCTGGACGAGGCGGCGATTGATCTCGATTGCCTCGGCTTTGCGGTAGTCGAAGCCGATCGGGGTGCGGGACGACAGTGCCCGCCAGATCGCCTCGAAGGTGGGCTCGTTGACCGGGAGCTGCGGCTGCATCATCGCCAGCCGGCTGCGGTCGACCCGCACTCCCCCGGCGGTGAGCTTGACCAGCGCGTCGGAGGTCGCCGAGGCCAGGCCCGCGTGCTGCCACACCCGGGCGGCCAGGCCGACGACGGCGGCTTCCTCGGGTGTCAGCTCGATCTCGGGAAGCTCGAAGGCGGCGCGGTCGATGCGATACCCGGGCTCGTCGTCGAAGAGCCCGTCGGCACTGCCCACCTCGATGGGTACGCCGAGCTGGCGCAGATCGTCCTTGTCGCGCTCGAACATCTTGTCGAACGCCTCGTCGTTGGCGGCTGTCCGGTAGTCGTCGATGACCTGCCGGATCCGGTCTTTGGTGACGTAGTTGCGTGCGACCAGCAGCGTGATCAGCAGGTTGAGCAGTCGCTCGCTCTTACGTGCCGCCATGGTCAGCTGCCTACAGCATCAGGAGTCGACGCCCAGCACGTCCAGGACGAAGACGAGAGTGGAGTTCGCCGGGATACCGCCGGTCTTCTGGTCACCGTAGGCGGTGTCGGGCGGTGCGATGATCATCACCCGGCTGCCTTGTTTGATGCCGATCAGGCCCTGGTCCCAGGCGGAGATCAGGCTTCCGGAGCCGACCGGGAAGGTGATCGGCTCTTCGGAGTACGACTCGTCGAAGGGCTTCTTGCCCTTCCAGACCTCACCGAGGTAGTTGAACGTCGCCAGCCGGTTCGCCTGGATTGCCGGGCCGTCACCCTCGACCAGGGTGATCACCTGGAGTTTCGTGGGCTTGGCGCCGACGCCCTTCCAGTCGAAGCCGGTGACCTTGCCGTTCTTCTCGACGACCTTCGGCGTACCCGCCGGCTGCTTCTTCGTCGTACCCTTCGGCCCGCTCAGCGGGTCAGCCGGAGCCACCGAGATGATGTCGGTGACCGCGATGAGGGAGTCGCCGTCCTTCATGTCGAGCTGCTTGAGCACGTCGGCGCCGACCGCGTCGGTGGCATCCTCGACGAGGACGACCCGGCTGCCGCGGTGGGCGCCCTTGAGGGCGTCGTTGAGCCCCTTGATCGGTTCCTGGCCCGACGAGCTGATCTGCTGGGGCTGGTTGGAGTCGAGCGTGCTGCCGATCTTCGTGCCGTCAACCCCGCTGAACACCGAGAAGTGCACCAGCGCACCCTTGGCCAAATCGATCTCGGGGCCGTCCCCCTCGATCGACTCCGCGGAGACTGCCTTGTCGACCGTGACGTCCTTGGCGGTCACCGTGGGTATCTCGCCGAACGTGCCCGTGACCTTGACGCCGGGGAGCGTCGAGGAGCTGTCCTCCTTCGAGTCGCTGCCACCACATGCGGCGGTGGCCAACAGCAGGGGCAGCACGACGAGCGCCGCGATGTGCTTGCGCACAGGGAATCACCTCGGGATTCTTCTCGGGAGGGCAAGTGGGCATGAGGGCCGTCGATCAGCGTACAGGCTGATCGTGAGCGGCTGTGGAGCTACATGCCCTCGATGAGCTTGTGGACGCGCTCGTCGTACGCTCGGAAGGGGTCCTTACAGAGCACGGTGCGCTGAGCCTGGTCGTTGAGCTTGAGATGCACCCAGTCGACGGTGAAGTCGCGGCGCCGCTCCTGGGCGCGTTTGATGAACTCGCCACGCAGTCTGGCCCGGGTGGTCTGCGGTGGCTTGGTCTTGGCCTCGAAGACCGCCAGGTCGTCGGTGACCCGGGCGACCGCCCCGCGCTTCTCCAACAGGTAGTAGAGGCCCCGGCCCCGGTGGATGTCGTGGTAGGCAAGGTCGAGCTGCGCGATCCGGGGGTGGCTGAGCGGAAGGCCGTGCTGCTCGCGGTAGCGGTCGATCAGCTTCCATTTGATCACCCAGTCGATCTCGCGTTCGACCAGGCCGAGGTCGCCGGACTCGACGGCTTTCAGACCGCGCTCCCACAGGTCCAGGGCACGCTCGATCAGCGGGTCGCCGAGCGCGCGGCGGTCGACGAAATCACGGGCACGGTTGAGGTACTCGGCTTGGATCTCCAAGGCGCTGGCCTCCCGGCCGTTGGCCAGGCGTACCTTGCGGCGGCCGCTGGTGTCGTGCGAGATCTCCCGGATCGCGCGGATCGGGTTCTCCATGGTGAGGTCCCGCATCACCACGCCCTCCTCGATCATCCGCAGCACCAGGTCGCAGGAGGCCACCTTGAGCATGGTGGTGGTCTCGCTCATGTTGGAGTCGCCGACGATCACGTGCAGGCGGCGGTAGCGCTCGGCGTCGGCGTGTGGCTCGTCGCGGGTGTTGATGATCGGCCGGCTCCGGGTGGTGGCGCTGGAGACGCCCTCCCAGATGTGCTCGGCGCGCTGGCTGACCGAGTACATCGCGCCGCGGGGGGTCTGGATCACCTTGCCCGCGCCGACGACGATCTGCCGGGTGACCAGGAACGGGATCAGCACGTCGGCGAGCTTGCTGAACTCGCCGTGCCGGGCGACCAGGTAGTTCTCGTGGCAGCCGTAGGAGTTGCCGGCGGAGTCGGTGTTGTTC
>JASGGG010000139.1:0-6516 GCA_047605165.1 Nocardioidaceae bacterium | reverse complement strand
CCCGCGACATCCTGGACCACAACCAGGTGCTCTACCAGCTGAGCTACACCCACCAAGACGGCCGGTGAGAGCCGGCCGCGATCGGAGAGTCTACCTGCTACGCGGGGTGCTCACTCCACCGGCGGGGAGCCGGCCTCGGCTGTGGACGCGGTGATCCCGGTCAACGAGCCGCCGTACTCCTGGGCCAAGGCCCGCGCGGTGTCGGAGTCCGGCCCGGGCGGCGGTACGAAGACCGCGGCGCGGTAGTAGCGCAGCTCCTCGATGCTCTCGCAGATGTCGGCGAGCGCGCGGTGGTTGCCGCTCTTGGCGGGGGCCTGGAAGTAGGCCCGGGGGTACCAGCGTCGCGACAGCTCCTTGATCGACGACACGTCGACGATCCGGTAGTGCAGGAACGCCTCGAGCTCGGCCATGTCACGGGCCAGGAACGCCCGGTCGGTGGCGACAGTGTTGCCGGCAAGCGGCGGCCGGCTCCCGTCGGGGCAGTGTTGCTTGATGTACGCGAGCACCTGCGTCTGTGCCTCGGCGAGGGTGATGCCGGTGTCCAGCTCCTCGAGCAGGCCGGAGTTGACGTGCATGTTGCGTACGAACTCGTCCATCTGGTCCAGCGCTTCGGCCGGCGGCTTGATCACGACGTCGATGCCGTCGCCGAGCACGTTGAGCTCGAAGTCGGTGACCAGCGCCGCAACCTCGATCAGAGCGTCAGCCTCCAAGCTGAGGCCGGTCATCTCGCAGTCGATCCACACCAGTCGGTCGTTCACGCCTGCACCTTACCGAGTCGGCCGCCCGAGCTGGCTTGTGGCCGATGGCGGCGACCACGCTCGGCGTGTCGGTGTCCCCATCGGCCACAACCCGGCCGTGACAGTCGCCATCGGCCACAAGCCGGCGGGGTCGTTCGGCCCAGGTGCATCGGGACCAAGGTCGCTCGCTCGCGGCGGCCTGCAAGGTTCTTCACCGAATGCTCAGAATCCAGCCCTAGCCTTGCGAGCATGGACAAGCGCGGCCGCGTGCTCGACGTTGTCGGCGTACTCGCCCGCCTGGTCGTCGGCGGCGTCTGGATCGCCGCCGGGCTGCTCAAGCTGCCCGACCCGACCGAGAACGTACGCGCCGTCCGTGCCTACCAGCTGCTGCCCGAGGCGATCGTGCCCACCCTGGGTCACTTGCTTCCGATCATCGAGATCGTGGTCGGTGGCTGCCTCGTTCTCGGCCTGCTGCTCCGGCCGATGGCGATCCTCTCGGCCGTGTTGCTGGTCGCGTTCATCGTCGGCATCGCCTCGGCGTGGGCTCGCGGGCTGGAGATCGAGTGCGGCTGTTTCGGTGGTGGTGGCGGGCCGGCCCAGGGAGCGAGCAAGAAGTACCCCTGGGAGCTCGCCCGTGATGTCGGCCTGCTTGCGGCCTCCCTCCTGATCGCCTGGCGTCCGCGGCTGCCCCTGGCCGTGGACCAACTGCTGTTCCCCGCACCTGAAAGTGACCCTGATGGCGAAGCAGAGCTCTAAGAAGACCCAGCGCAGTCGTGCTGCCCAGCAGGCCGCCGAGATCCGTCGCGAGGCAGCCAAGAAGGAGGCGCGTCGACGCAACCTCATCGTCGGCGGCGTCGTGCTGGCTGTGCTCGTCGTCATCGTCGGCATCGCCTACAGCGTGCAGAGCGGCCGTGACACCAGCGGCGACACGGCGACCACGCCGGCAGGAGTTGTCGACGGCTACGGCGTGCCGATCGGCAAGGCGGACGCGCCGGTGAAGTTGGTCGTGTACGAAGACTTCATGTGCCCGATCTGCGGCGAGCTCGAGAGCATGACCCGCAGCTTCCTCGGCCCGGCCATCGAGGACGGCACGGTGCACGTCGTCTACCGGCCGATCGCATTCCTGGACCGAATGTCGTCGGGCACGAAGTACTCCACCCGCGCC
Organism: Nocardioidaceae bacterium; assembly: GCA_047605165.1. Lineage (GTDB taxonomy): Bacteria > Actinomycetota > Actinomycetes > Propionibacteriales > Nocardioidaceae > SSC3. The sequence continues at coordinate 4,614 of JASGGG010000139.1, read as the reverse complement.
ACCAACGCCTTCGCCGCCGTCTTCGACCTGGGCGGCGAGGACGCTGCCCGCACGATGCACGACCTGCTCTTCGAGAACCAGCCCAAGGAAGGCAGTACCGGGCTCGACGACGACCAGCTGATCGACTTCGCCGTGCAGGCCGGAGTCGACAAGGCCGCCGTCACCAAGGCGATCGAGGACCTCGAGTTCAAGCAGTGGGTCACCAACGCGACCGACCAGTCGTCGAAGGACGGCGTCACCGGCACTCCGACGGTCGAGTTGAACGGCAAGCGTTTCGGCACTGACACCTCGCTCGCGGAGATTGCCAGCACGATCCAGCAGGCAATCAAGGACGCGAAGTAGAGCCCTCGCTGTGGATTCTGTGCGTATCCCTGTGGACGAGATCACCGATGCCAGCGTGTCGAGACAGACACGCCGTACGCCCGAAAATAGTTGCCGACAACCCCTTGTGTCGCGCACCTCACAGGCGTAGAAAATGCATACGCCGCCGGGGCAACCCGGGAGGCGGGATCGGAAGGAAACCGAGATCCGGCAGGCGGAGCAATCCGCTAGCAAGGCCCGTGACGGGGCTGGGTCCACGGAGCCGACCGTGAGATCGGAGGCGTCACAACCCGGTCAAACTCGAGGCCCCGCAAACTCATACTTTGCGGGGCCTCACCCTTTGTACCGCAGTTCTCCACGGCTGCCCGGCAGCGACACGCATGCCGCGCCCGGGTCTGGTGCCGGTGGCGGCCCGCTGGGCCCAAGCAGGTTGAACGGCCGAGGATGCCGCACCCGTTCAGGCAGATTTCGTCGTGGTCGAGCGGCGGTGAGGGTCACCACATTCCGCGTTCCGAGAGTAAAGGTCCCTGTCCCCTACTAGATTTGGATTCGTGCCCAGGGGCTCCAAGCAACTTCGCTACGACGTTGTGGTCATCGGCGGTGGCCACAACGGACTCGTTGCTGCCTGTTACCTGGCGAAGTCCGGCCTGTCGGTGCTGGTGCTGGAACGGCTGGACGAGACCGGCGGGGCCACCCGGAGCATGGAGCCCTTCACCGGGCTGCCGGCACAGGTCAACTCCTACGCCACGATGATGGGACTCTTCCCCGACCGCATCATCGAGGAGCTAGGCCTCGACCTGCAGTTGCGGCCACGGCGCATGTCCTCCTTCACCCCGACCAGCCGGGCCGGCACCGCGACCGGGCTACTCATCGAGCGACACGAGGGCGAGCTGACCGAAAGCTCGTTCCGGGACGCCGGCGGCAATGCCAGCGAGTACGACGCCTGGCGTTCCTTCCACGCCGAGGTCGGCGACTTCGCGAAGCAAATCGCCGGCTCGATGATGGAACCTTTGGTCGAGGAGAGCGACATCTTCGACCGGGTCGAGCCGGAAACCTGGGAGATGCTGGTCGAGCGGCCGATCTCCGAGGCTGTCGAGTCGCGGTTCACCAACGACGTCGTACGCGGGCTCATCGCCAGTGAGGCCCTCACCAACGGCTTCGCGGACCTGGACGACCTCGCCGCCAACCGGGGCTACCTGTTCAGCGCGATCGGGGCCACCTCGGAATGGCAAGTGCCGATCGGGGGCCTGGGCGGACTCACCGGCGCTCTCGAGCGCAGCGCCTGGCGCCACCAGGTCGAGCTCGTCACGCACGCGTTCGTCACCAAGGTCGAGTCCGACGGCACCACCGCCTCGGTCACCTGGCAGGCCGACGGCGAGCACTTCAGCGTCGACTGCGACTGGGTGCTCGGCAACGTTGCCCCGTGGGTGCTGCGGATCCTGCTGGGCGAGCAGCCCGGGCCACGCCCCGAAGGTGCCCAGCTCAAGGTCAATATGCTCGTCGAGCGGCTGCCTCGGCTGCGCTCGGGCGTCTCTCCCGCCCAGGCCTTCGCCGGTTCGGTGCATATCGCTGCCGGCTACGACGAGTTGCGCCGCGCCCACGCCGCCGCTGCCTCCGGTGTGCTTCCCGACCTGGTGCCGGGCTACTGGGTCTGCCCGACCCTGACCGACCCCTCCACGCTCGGCCCGCTGGCCATCGACGGCTGGCACGCGTTGTCGTTCCACGGGCTGTCCACTCCGGCCCGCCTCTTCGACGGTGACGTCGACGGCGTACGCGACGAGGCCGTCTGCCGCGTACTCGACGCGATCAACGCCCACCTGGAGGAGCCCGTCGAATCGCTGATCGCCCGCGATACCAACGGCGTGCCCTGCCTCGAGGCATTCGCGCCCCAAGACCTGGAGAACCGCCTCGCCCTCCCCGGCGGCCACGTCAACCACGGCGACCTGAGCTGGCCCTGGGCCGGCCCCGAAGACCCGATGGACACCCCCGCCCAGCGCTGGGGCGTCGACACCCAGGTGGCCAATGTGCTCGTGTGCGGCGCCGGGGCGCGTCGTGGTGGCGCGGTCAGCGGTATCCCTGGCCACAACGCCGCGATGGCCGTTCTCGAGGCTCGCTGACCCTCGGCCGATCACCTCGGGGCCGAGTTGTCTGCCTGCGGTCACGCTCACCAGGCACTGCTGGTTTGTGGCCGATCACGACAACGACACGCCGGCCGAACTCGTCGCCAGCGGCCACAAACCGGCGCCAGCGCGAGGGGACGCGGCTTCGGCCCGGACGCCGCGCGAGTGATTCACGCCGCTGGCAGTCGTTGTTACGATGCTGCGGTCTCGCCTGCGAGACGTCTTCGGGCCAGGTTCTGGGCCGTCGATGATCCCCTGGTGATGGCGTACCTGATCTGTCAGGACGTCGGCTCCGGGGGTCTGACCAGGAAGTCGCAGGCGACGCATGTTGAAAGGACCTTGAAAGCGGCCATGGATCGTAACCCCCGAGCAGCGTCAGCTTCCCGCCCGCCCCGAACCTTCGCATCACACCTACGTGCGTTCCTTTCGACGCTGCTGGCGCTCGTCTTCGCAGCCGCCGCGCTGGTGTTCATCCAGGCCTCCCCGGCCGCGGCTGCCATCACGATCGAATGTGGCGACGGCGCCGGCACGTCCGATATCTACGTGCTCACCAACACCACCTCCACCGTGAATTTCGGTTCGATGACGAGCACGACCACCGCGGCCACGGCCACCGGCATGGCCACGATCCCGGCGAGTTCCGCGCCCAACGCGCTGGGCATCAGCTCGGACGGCGCGTACCTCTACGCGACTTATGGCAGCGCGCGGACGACAGCGAGCGGCACCAGCTCGATAACCGTCGTGAGGTACAACACCAGCACTGGGACGTCGACCACCAACGCCATGACGGAACCAGTCAACCTCGCCAACAACGCCACGATCGCCCGCGGCGCGGTCAATCCCGCCAACGGCTACTTCTACTACACGATCGGGACCAGCAGTTATCAGGACGTGTATGCGGTTGCTCCGGGGAGCAGTTCGCCCGCTATCGTCGGCCGCATCGCGAACGTGACGAACAACACGAACACGGGCGACATCACGTTCGACCAGAGCGGCAACCTGTACATCGTGATGGGGCCCACGCTGAAGGTAGTACCCAATATCGGGACCACGGTCAACAATGCCGAAGTCACCGCGACGACCTTGGTCTCGGCGCTCGCGGGTAGCACGTCTATTTCGGCGAACGGCATTGCGTTCTCGCGCAGCGGCACGCTCTACGTCACCGCAGGTAGCACCTTCTATGGGATCAACGCCTCAACGGGTGCGCAGCTGAGCACCGGCACCATCACGCTCTCAGGTTTCGGCACCGGCGGCAGCGTCATCGACGCGGCCAGCTGCCAGAACCCGAACACGCTCACCTTGAAGAAGAACGTGGCAAGCCGCTACGACTCCACCGACCAGTTCACGACGTCGATTTCCGCCACCGGGATCACCACCGTCACCGGGACGACCACTGGCACCGACACCGGGCTGCAGGACAGCGCGGGCGAGTTCGCCGGGCCGGTCGTCGCCACGAGCGGCCTGACCTACACGCTCTCCGAGACAGCAGCAAGTGGTTCTCTGAGCAACTACACCACCACCTACGAGTGTACGAACGCCGACGGGACCGTCCTGACCAGCGGCACCGGCACGAGTTTCACCTACACCTACCCCACCAGTTCCAGCGGCGGCCTCGCCGTCACCTGTATCTTCACCAACACCGCCGCCTCGAAAACCGCGTCGTTGAGCACCACGAAGACGATCTCGACGGTCAACGGCGCTGCTGCCACCTCCGCGACCGTCCTACGGCCTGGCGACGTGGTGACTTACGAGATCGTCACGGCCAACTCTGGTGGCGCCGCGGGCACCAGCACGCTCACCGAGACGGTCCCCGCCAACACCACCTACACCGGCACCAGTGAAGGCTGGACCTGCGCCGCGACGAGTGCGAACTCCACCTGCACCCAGAACGTGACCGTCGCCGCCAGTGCTTCGGTCACCACCTACTTCACGGTCACCGTCGCCTCCTCGGTGGACTCCTCGACCTCGACCATTTCGAACACGGTCGCCTCGAGTTCGGGCACCTGCGCCTCCTGCACGGCGTCCAACAAGATCTACGACCCGGGCCTGTCGGTCGTGAAGTCGTCGGATGTGGCCAGTGTGGACGCAGCCGGTGACACGATCACCTACACCTTCACCGTCACCAACACCGGCAACGTGACCATCGACAACCTGGCAATCGACGAGGGCACCT
>JASGGG010000138.1:0-6586 GCA_047605165.1 Nocardioidaceae bacterium | reverse complement strand
GGCGGCGGTCTCGACAGGTGACAGCGGCCGACCCCGGAAGCGGGTGTCATCGGCGGTCGTGAACGGCGCGAGCTGGCCGGGGTCGCCCACCAGCAGCAGCGAGCTCATCATTGCTCCGATCGGGAGCAGCGCATCGGAGCGCATCTGATAGGTCTCGTCCACGATGCCGAAGGGCCAGGAGTGGTCGAAGTCGATAGTGGCCCACTTGGCTGCGGGCGCCACGATGACGTCACAGTCGTGAAGATCGGTGATCGACTTGCTGAAGCTCAAGCCTTGCTCGGTCCGGATGTCGGCGGGCGGAAGGTAGTCGCCGCCGTGGAGGCGTCCCAGCCTCACGGGTGCCGCTCCCCGGCGCTGGTCGGCGACGTAGCCGCGGATCATGTCGTCGGCCTGGTCGTTGGTCTGGACGACGATGGGTACCTGCGCCCGGTGGTGGGCGCGCCGACCCATCTCCCGCACGAGGGTGGACTTGCCGGCGCCAGGAGGGCTGTCGACCAGCGTGGAGCGGGCGCCCTTTGTGAGGGTGGCCCAGATCTGCTCACGGATGGTGGCGGCCGCCTCCGCGGGAGTCACCGGCTCGGCGTGCATTAGGACTCCTCGCTGTCGTCGATCGGCTGCAGGTGGGTCCATGGGATCTCCTGGACTGCGGAACGCTGGTAGAACTCGGCCCGCCCGTAGGGGCTCAAGACGATCTCCTCGCCCGCGGTAGGTAGAAGGGCGACGGTCTTGGTCTGGTTGGCGCCCTTGAGCACCTCGGCGTGGATCAGCCCGCTGGCGTCGTTGGGCAGGATCTCCAGCTTCACGCTCGGATGCGTCGAGAGGTAGAGGTTGGTTCCGGCTGGCCGTGAGAAGTCGAGGGTGGGCTCGACGGTGATCAGGGGTCGTCGTTGCCTGCGCCCGTTCGTGTTGAGGGTCTGGCGGTCGCGGTCCACGGCGATCACTCGTCCGGCGAGTGCTTCGCCGGAGGCGACCAGCGCCGCCATTACCAGTGGGTCGTCCCACGCCATCTCGCGCTGGACTTCCTCGGTCCGGGACTCGAGGAAGCGCAGCCGGGCCGCCGCCTGGATCGGAGTTGGGATGTTGCGGAAGAAGGCGCGTCCCTCGGCCATCCGGGCGCTGTGGGCCGTCCATGCCTTGCGGTCGGACAGCCACCGGTCGGCGACGTGGTCTCCGGCTGGCAGCGTGGCGAGTTGGTCCAGCGTCCTCCAGCAGGCAAGCCACGCCGGCATCAGTTGCTCGCGGATTTCCTCCTCGAGTTCCTCGCGCACCGCTGCCTGCGCGGCCTGGTCGTCTCCAGCAGCGTGCCAGCTCTGGATCAGGTCCGCGAGAATCTCGGCGTCCCAGTTGGGATCGGAGTCGGGTCCGGCGGGAGGTGCCTGCTCACCCAGCCGGGCTGCCGTGGGGCCGTCCAGCCCGTCGTCCGGGGCGATCCACCCCAGCAGGGCGGCCAGGTTGAGGTCCTCGGAGGGAAGCTGGCCGGTCTGCCAGTGGCGGGTAAGGGCCTCGGTGGCGGCGATCACCAGGCTGCTGCCCGGAAGCAGGTCGCCGAAGAAGGACAGATGCTTGCCCGCCGCCGGGACTGACGCGGGCGGCGGCGCGTCACCGTCGGTGCGCAGGTTGCGGGTGAAGCGTCCAACGATCCCGCCGAGCCACTCGGCAGTCGCGGCGTTGGGGACCACGATCTGCGGGGCGTCCAGGCAGGTGCCCGCGCCGTCGCGGGGCTCGAACCGCGACAGGTAGGTCAGAAGGTCAGTGGCGAACTGGTCGAGGGCGTTGAATCGGAGGGCGCGGTTGCGGGGCTCAGGGACGACCATGCAGTGCGGTGTCTGGTCTCGAGCAGTGCCCCATACCAGGGCCAGCGGCGCGCCAGGGTCGCCGGCGAGGTGGTAGCCGACGACCACAAGTGGATGGGAGCTGAGGTGGACGTGCCGCCGGGTCGCCGTGGGGACGGCGCGTCGTTCGGCGGCGGCTTGCAAGGTCTGGTGGGTGCGCAGTGCATTCATGCGAGTCCCCCGTTGGCGATCCTGGCCGCGGCGGCTCCACGGGCCAGGACGGCGGCGACCGCGGCCTCGGAGGCGTTGGCCGGTGCCCGCCGGCCGTCGGCGAGGTCGAGCGCAGCGGTGATGCTGGTGACATCGGCACACGCACCCGCCACCGCGGTGCCGAGCCGGGCGATGGCACCGTGCCGCTCGGCCTCGTCTCGGCAGGAGTGGAATAGCGGGCAGGAGACGCAGCCGTCGGTGAACCGCGGGGGCAGGACGGCGAGGGCCTCGCGGGCTGCAGTGGCCGCCGCGGCGACCTCGTCGGTTTCGGCGCCGTCGTCGGGGTGGGCTGGCAGCTGGGTGCCAGCGGGGATGGCGTTGAGGATGTCGGCGGCCAGCGGTACAGAGGCGAGCTGGCGGGCCAGCCGGCGCACGTACATGTCGATGTCGATGGTCACAGCGGTCGGCCGGAACGAGAGGTTCTCCGGCAACACGATCATCGTCGTGGTGTTGACCACCTCGGGCGGTGCGCCGATCTCGACCACGAGCTGCTGCAGGCTCAGAACGTAGACCGCGGTCTGGCGGACGGTGGCCGAGGCCTTGGTGGGGTCGGCGCGGCCATCGATGCGCGGGTAGGACTTGATCTCGACGACGTGGATGCGTCCGTCGATGGCGAAGGCCAGGACGTCCTGCTCGAGATAGACGGTCTCGCCGCCGAAGTCGAGGCGGGTCATGGCGTGGCGGATGAGGTTGTAGGCCTGGGCCGGGTCGGTGAGCATCTCCTCGGTGCGCTGGCGGGTGAGCCGCGCTCGGAGTTCGTTCATCCTGGTGCCGGTTACCCCCGGGTAGGCCTCTCGCAGGGCGGCGGCGGACAGGTCGTGCTGACGGACCTCGGGGATCGCCAGGTCGAGGTGTTGCCGGGCGAGGGCGACGATCTCAGCCATCCCGTTGGCGACCACCTGCTGCTCGAACTGGTTGCCGCGGGTCAGCGCGAAGGGCGACTGCCGGTCGCGGGGCTCGCCGCTGATCAGGCTGCCGAGCTTATCGAGGTTGACCCCGGCAGCATCGAGCGCGGTCCGGCGCTGGCACCCGGGTGCTTCGAGAGCGCCGGCGACACGACGAGCGTTGAGGGGTTGGCGTGGGAACTCGCCACGGAAGCTCTCGAGCGTGACTGGCGTGTTGGTCATCGTGATCCTCCGGATGCCCGGGAGGTGAGGGTGCGGATCGCGGTGCCGAACAGGAGCGACTCGCGGTCCAGCTGGGCGTCGGCGCGCTCGGAGGCATCGGAGCGCTCGATCTCGTCGGTCTCTTCGATCTCCTCCAGTTCGGCTCGGGCGGCATCGATCACGGTGCGAGGGTCTGCGCTGAAGGGCTTGACGCCGGGGATGGTGGCTCCGAGTCGAGCGACCAGGCGCAGCATGGGAGCCTCGTAGTTGGTGTTGGTTAGGGTCGCGGCCTCGCCTGCCAGGGCGATGGCACTGTGCAGCATGTCGACTCGTGGGGACAGCGGTGCGATCAGCCGCAGGCTGGTGGGCCAGGTGGACAGGGCGACCGTTCCGCGCACGGGGGTGAACCGGTCGTAGGTCAGGGCCGGCACGACGTAGACGTCGCGTTCCTGCCGGCCGGGCAGTTCCTGCGACTTTCGCCAGCTTCTGGCCTCGTCCCGTCGTAGTGAGGAGAGTTTGGCGGTGTCGACGCGCTCTGCCCAGCGGGCCTTGGTGGCATCGGAGACCAGCCGGGCACTTGAGGGGCGGCCGGTGAGCTGCAAGGCCCGGATCACCTGGTCGCGCAGCGGGATCGAAGATTCGTACGGCGAGGCGACGGGCGCGGGGCCCTGCTTGGCGTGCACCAGTCGGTTGCGGCGCCGCTCGAGCACGGAGACGTGCTGGAGAAGTCGGTTCACCTCCGCCGCGTCGCCGGCGATAGTGGCGCCGAGCAGCGCGTCGTTGGCATTGCTGAGCGCTGCGACCACCTCGACGAGCTCGTGCGCGGATTCCATGGAAGCCATGCTACCACGGTTTCCATGTTTTCCACGTTACGTTTTAGCGGAGAACCAGAACGCTCTCCACGGCCGAGGCCTTCTTGCGGTACTGCCGGGTGCGAGGGTTCATGCTCGCCCGGTTGCGGATGACCGGGAAGTCGTGGCGTTCAGCCGTGTCGAACCCGAGCGCGGTCCCCATCTCCCCCAGGATCTTCGCGGTGTCGTTGTGCAGGTCCTTGTAGTAGTTGTCCTGCACGACCAGGACCGCGGGTGCTCCCTCCTTGAGAACCCGTCGCAGCTCGGCGAGGGAGTCCCACATGCCGGCGTAATACTGCCGGAAGTAGTTGGTGTAGTAGCCCGCCGAGGCCTTGCTGGCGTGAGCGGCGACGCCGTCGAGGAAGGCGGTCGCCGTGGCCCCCCATTCCTCGGCCGTGCCGCGCTTGCCTGTCATGGTGGGCGTACCGACCATCCGGTCGCGCAGCTCCTTGAGGTCGTGCTCGCCGGCACCGAGGACGGCCAGCTCAGGCCTGGTGGCCACTCCGTAATCGATCCGGGTGCAGTACGGCGGGGAGGTGACGACCCCCCCCACCGTGCCGGTTTCAAGGGGCAGGTCTCGACTGTCGCCGAGGCGTGCCTGCACGTCGACACCGCCGACGTAGTTGTCCCGATGCAGGCCGGCGGCAAGCTCTGTCGCGGAGGCCTGGAACTGCTTGACGATCTTCTCGGGGCTCGGGTCCAGTCGGTCGGCCTCGGCGACCTGCTTCCACCAGGTGGGGTTGGTGCCGCCGGATGGTGCGATGAGCACCCGGACCGTTCGGAAGAGGACGGTGTAGAAGAAGGCGGCGAGCGTGCTCATTCCGGAGGCGCCGTGGTAGGCCGGCCGAGTGGCGGAGCCAGGATCGACGAGGAGACGCTGCACGCTCTGCTGCAGGCCGCGAAGAGATCCTGCCGCTTTCGGTGTGAACCAGAACAGAAGCGGGTCTTCATCCAGGTCGACGCTCGCGGCGTGCGTGACGACGTCTTGACCGAGTGGTTCGATGCTCGCCCATACACCCATGCCCAGCAGCCGCGCCCGGGCTACCACGACGAGCGCTGGATTCACGTCGAAGCCAATCGCGGGAACGTTCTTGCTGGCCGCGACAACGGTCGTGGTGCCGGTTCCGTTCCATGGGTCCAGCACTACTTCCTCAGTGCCCGCCAACTCCTTGATCGCATGCTCGACGAACCCAGCGGAGTAGCCCGCGTAGTAGCGGTACCAGGCGTCGACGGGGTCACTGGTGGCGCCCACTTTGGGGTTGACGAACGTCCCTGTAGTCACTTCAGCCTGCCCATTTCGCTCGACTCGAGAATTGTGTAGACCCCAACTGAACCTCTCCAGAAACCGTCACGGCGATTCGGATGGGATTGTCGAGCGCTGGTGGCTCAGCCTAGTCGGATCCTGTCCTCGTGTTGGCCTCCTCACGCCCAGAAGGCTCGCCACAGCCCTACCACCTTCGAAGAAGGCCAGAACGCCGATCTTGATGGCGTCCCATGCGAGCACGAGAACGACGAGGTTCAGCCATCCGGGGGGCACCGGAGGCCACGGCCTCCGCCACCATGTGCATTGCGATGAGGAGCGCGGCCGCTCCTGCGACCAGCCCGAGTGCGGTTCGAAACCGTGGCGCCGCGATCCGGACGTGACGGACCAGGAGATTCGAGGGCGCGTACATCTGGAGGCACCGGTGCACGAACGCCACCAGCGCGAACACCGGGAGTGCAAGAAGGAGGACCATCGGGGATCCTTTCGTCGGGTCCTCCGTGCATAGACCGCCGATCACCCAACAGAGCCAGGGAGGCCCCTGCCTGTGGATAAGACCTGCCTGCCGTGACCTATGGGCCCGAGATGGCTGACGACTCGACCACGGTGCGCGCCCGGCCCTCGCGACGATCAAGGTTCGCCGCGGCTCGGACTGACTGCAGCGCGCGCCGGCGGTCGTTCTCCTGGGCAGCGTTCGTAGACCGGCTCCCGACGGGGAGCCCGGAGATGATCCCGTAACGGTCGCGGTACGCAGCAACGGTGCTGACGTTGGCGATCCAAGAGTCGCGGGCCTGCGGGTCCACCGGCGGTCGACCCAGACGCCGCAACCACGCCGGCTGCTTCTCGGCTGCCTCCTCGGCCAGCGCGAGCGCACGGGCCACGATCAGATGCTTTCGCTCGCCGATGGCCTCCCGATTCTCGTCGCTCATCGGTCCGAGCGGCTCCGGGATCAGACCAGCGATGAGTCGCGGCTTCAGGCCGCGCTTGTCTCGCGGCGCCGCCGAGGCCGACTTGTCGATGCGATACGTCAGGACAGCTGCAACGTCGTCGGCGTCAGCAAGCCCGTGTCGGGCGACGACCCTCGGCAGCAGTCGCTCGAGATCGTGGTACTTGGCCTCGGCCCTGCGGAGTGCGGCGGCCAGCGGGCCGAATGCCGTCGACTCAGTGACGGCACTGTGCTCCGCTTGGCTGAGTCCGGAGCGGCGCAGGAGGTCGACGAAGCGGTCGTGTTGCGCCTCGGCCGCAATGGTCTCGAGCTCGGCGGCGAGCCGGTCGATCCCGGCGTAGGTCGCGTACTCCTCCTCGATCGTCTGGTGAGCCGACTTG
>JASGGG010000137.1:0-6744 GCA_047605165.1 Nocardioidaceae bacterium | reverse complement strand
GCCCAGCTCACCGGGCAGCACCCGCAGACCCTGCGCACCTACGAGCGGATGGGGCTGATCACGCCCGGCCGCACCGGCGGCGGCGGGCGGCGCTATTCGCTGCACGACATCGAGCGGCTCCGCCAGATCGCCGACCTGACCGCGTCGGGCATCGGCATCGAGGGCGTACGACGCATCCTCGCGCTCGAGGGCCGCATCGACGCGCTGATGGCCCGCAACGCCGAGCTCCTCGCCGAGCTGGAGGCGACCCGGGAGGCGCTGCGGGCGGCGGCCGCCGGGCGGCGTACCCCTGCCGAGCCGAGCAGGCTCCCCATGCTTCGCCGCCCCGACCCCGACGTGTCGGTCGTGGTCTGGCGTCGTACTCCCTGACCGACGGCGCGGCCTGCCGTGACGAGGTCGGTCTTCGACCGCTGATGGAGTCGATCGGCCAGCAGAAGACGTCCTGATCAGTCGTCGACGGCCTGCTCGGTGGCCGCGTCCGGCGGGGCGGCGTGGTCGGGGAAGGCGCCGGCGGCGAACTCGTCCGCACTGGCGAAGCACAGTCGCACGAAGTCCGAGCCGAATGGCGTCAGGTGGATCGAGCGGCGTACGACCTGGGCCTTGCGCACCGTGTGCTTGGCCTCCAGCACGTCGGGCTGCGCCTCGACGACCTGGTAGCGCAGCAACTCCTTCACCGGCTCCGGGGACGGCCAGATCAGGCCGAGCCTAGTGAGGTTGTTGAGGTAGGCCGGCACCGAGTCGTGGTGGCGCACGGAGGCGCGGATGGCGATCATCGACAGGCCGCGTGCGATCACCCGGGGCTGCAGCCGCCCCATCGCGCCGCCCTGCCGCACGTCGACGCAGGGCTGCGGCCCGTCGCGCAGCAGGAGCACCAGGATCCGGGCCTCGTCGGGGGCCAGCTCCTTCAGGATGTTGTCGTAGGCAGGGTGGCGGCTCTCGTCGGCCCACACGTCGCGGCTGCGCTGCAGCAACGCCGCGCCGGTGCGACGCAGCCGCTCCTCCTCGGACTCGTGGGCGCGGTTGCCGCCGGCCGTCTCGAAGGTCGACTGCACGGCCTCCAGCGCGGGCACCGCCAGCCGGCCGACCAGCCCGGTGACCGGCCCGGTTCGAGACACCGTGTGGGCGATATCGGCGAGGGTCCCGGTGACCGACGCGAGGTCGCTGGACAGCGCTGCCGCGGCGTCGGGATCGACGACGGCCTTCGCCACCCGCAGCCAGCCCTTGGCATACATCGTGGCCGTCCAGGCGGTGGTGTGGACGACCGACTGCAGACCGATGCGCACCACGCCGGGCACGGCCGAGAGACGGCTCGAGCCGACCTGGTCGATCTCGCTCATCAACCCCCCACTCCGAAGATCCACAAGTGGACGAGGCCGCCGACGAAGCCCATGATCGCGCCGTGGGCGTAGAGCAGCCACTCGTCCTCGATGATCGCAGCCCGCATCATCTCGACGAACACCGGTGCCGGCAGCGCGCGGCACCGGTCGGCGATCAGCGCCCGGATCCGCTGGGACTGCTTCTCGCTGAACGCGGCGTCCTTGAACGGCGTCAGCGTGTAGTCGACCGCCGTCACCGCCACCGACGTGCGGATGGCGTCGAAGCGGCGCGCGCCCACCGCCACCCGCACGGCGCCGGTGGCCGGGCCGATCGCGTTGTCGATCGCCGGCTCCAGGGCCGCGGCCAGCATCTGCCGGGTGCGGTCGCCGGCCGGGCCGTTGAGCAGGTGGTCGCCGATCCGCTCCAGCGTGATGACGTCCTTGGCGATGTGCTTGCCGTAGACGTCGGAAGCCTCCCACTGCCGGCGTGCGAAGAGCGCCTGGACCTTCAGGGGGCCGATCATGACCGGGTCCGGCGGGCTGAAGATCAGCCACATGCCGAGCTTGTTCGTCACCCAGCCGACCACGATGCCCATCACCGGCAGCAGCCACCACTGCTGGAGGAGGTGGTCCATGATCGCCACCGGGATGCCGAGCAGGAAGCCGAAGACGAAGCCGAAGATGACCATCATCCGCAGCTCGCGGGAGCCGAAGTCCTTGAAGATCCGTACGACGATCTGCGGATTCTTCTCGAAGTTGTCGATGACCATGACCTTCGGGTCGAGCACCTGGTCGACATGCTCGCCGATCTCGTCGGTGACCCGCTTGACCACGGCCGGGAGCTGGTCCTGGACCCGCTCGACGATGGTCGCGCGCACCGCCTTGGGCAGGTCCTTCCAGAAGCGCGGGTGCTCGCGCCACATGATCTCGTCGACCAGGTTGGGCAGCTCGGGCCGGAAGGCGGTGACGATGTGGGCGGCGATCTCGTCGGGCTCGAGCTGCTCGTAGAACTCCCGCGGGCTGGCCATCTGCGCGAGCGCGCGGTCGACCGAGATCGACCCCATCTTCGCGGCCCGGGCAGGCACGATGCCCTGCCAGCCGATGCCACCGCGCAGGATGCCGGGGACCTCCTGGAGCTTGTAGGGCAGGCTCCCGGCGAGCTTCTCGAGACCCTTGACCTGGAAGCCGTGGAAGTGGATCGGCGCGAACAGCATCCACAGGCCGGTCCAGTTGATCAGCCAGCCGATCACGCCGGTGAAGACGGGGATCGACCAGAACGTCACCCAGTCGACGCCGCTGAAGAAGTCGCTCACCGCCGCCTCATCCTGCTCCCGTCGGACGCTCAGGTGTGATAGGCGCCACTATTCCGGGGAAGGTTACCGACAAGTCACTTGGAGCGTGACAGGGGGATGAAATCGCCCGGCTGCTCGCCGCGAGGCCGACGGGCCGTGGATGTCAGGGCTGCAACACCAGCCGCGCCGACATGGGCAGCTTGCCGAACGCTTGGGCCGGCATGATCCGGAGCCAGATCTTGGCCTGGATGTCGCTCTCGCGGATCCAGCCGAACGTGCGCGAGTCGGTCGAGCCGCTCCAGTTGTCGCCCACGACCCAGTAGGAGTCGTCGGGGACCGTCGCCCATCCCGCGGTGCCCGAGGCGCGGCCCTGGTCGTCGCAGCACAGTTGCGCCGCATGGTCGTAGGTCGCCTCCCAGGTGCCGTTGTCGACCCGGTAGACGGTCTCGGTGCGGGCGGGCCTGACGAGCACCTCCGGCGTGTCCTCGCCGCCGGTCACCTTCACCTGGTCGCCCGGCAGCGCGATGATGCGCTTGACCACCGGCGCGCCGCCGTTCGGGGGGAGCGCCTCGACGATGTCGAAGCGCGCGATGTGGGCGTTGTCGAACGGGTTGACCTCGAGCCGATCGCCCTCGCTCAGGGTCGGCTCCATGCTGCTGCCGACGACGTTGACCGAGAAGGACAGGCCGGCCACGACCGCCAACAGGCTGCCGAGCACCAGCACGGCCGCCGACCACAGCAGCGCGACCCGGACCGACCCGTGCTCGCCTCCGCTTCTCGACCCCACTGCCAACCTCTCGTCCCCCGGCGTCGATGCAGCCTAGGGGTACGCCGGCCCGCGGGCGATCATCCGAACGGTCAATGTCTCGGGCCCGCCGGGATCCGCGGATTCTGGTCACTGCCTAGTAGTGCTCACGAGTGACCAACGGCGGACTGGCCCGTCATGGAGGTCGAGGAGCGGCCCGTGGAGGCCGAGCAGCCACCGCGGGAGAGGATCGTCTACGTCGGCGACAGCAACCGCGTGTGGTACGGCCGGATCATCGTCGCCTTCGTGCTCGGCGTGGTGCCCGACCTCGAGGCCAACCAGGTTACCACGGTGTTCACCAACGTCCTCGTCGCCGACTCGGTCGCCCGCAACGGGGCCCTCTCACTGACACCGCTGCGACCCCGCCGGCCGCGCCTGGCGGATCTGGGGGGATTCGAACCGACAGATCGGCGTGTCCCCGACTGACTCGACGTGGCCGCTCGTGTCCTAAGAAGACCGCCTGACCTGCATAAATGCTGATTTTCGAAATTTCCGCGACGGGACACTAGGGGCCAGAAGTGCTCGCACATCTGGCGTAGATCTGGCGTACGCTGAGAAGCTGGTCCGGGTGGACCGACCGGAATCGAGGCGACGGATGGCGGGGAAATCGGGGGCTGGCAACGCCCGTCAGAACCATGCGCCTTCCTGCACCAAGAAGGCGGTCTGCACGTGCGGCGGGAGGGGCAAGCACGAGCCCGCCTGCCCCAGATCGAAGCGCTGCAGCTGCGGTGCCCGCTGGCAGGCGCGCATCACCGCACCCAACGGCGCGGTCATCAACGCGCCCTCGACCTTCGCGACAAAGACCGACGCGGACGCCTGGCTGATGGCCGAGCGCCGCCGGATGGAGGACATCGAGGGCTACAGACCGCCGCTCGTACGCGAGGCCCTGGCCCGTGAGGCCGCGGAACGGGCGGCGCGCAACCGTCCTCCGACCTTCGAGGTGTACGCCGAGCGGTGGCTCGCCGAGCGGAAGGTCAAGGGTCGTCCGCTGGCGCCCGAGACGATCCGGAAGCACCGTATCCAGCTCCGTTTGCGTTTGTTGCCTGTCTTCGGTGATCTGAGGCTCGACGAGATCACGCCGCAGATGGTGAACGTCTTCTATGACGATCTGATCGCCGGTGGATTCTCGGCGAAGGTGCTGCGGGAGACGTACTCGACGGGCAGCGCGATCATGGCCACGGCGGTCAGTGCGCACGGGCCTCTGGTGGGCTCGGTCTCGCCGTTCGCGATCCGGGGTGCGGGCAGTGGCAGCACGCCGAAGCGTCACACCTTCGCCACGGCGGAGGAGGTCGCCCGGCTGGTTGGGCTGGTGCCGCCGGAGATGCGGGCGGTGATCCTGCTGGCGGCCTGGTGTGGCCTCCGGCTCGGGGAGATCCAGTCCTTGCGGCGCTCGGACCTGGAGCTCGACGGTGCCCAACCGGTGATCCTGGTGCG
This sequence comes from Nocardioidaceae bacterium, assembly GCA_047605165.1. Classification (GTDB taxonomy): domain Bacteria; phylum Actinomycetota; class Actinomycetes; order Propionibacteriales; family Nocardioidaceae; genus SSC3. The sequence goes on along the minus strand of JASGGG010000137.1, from coordinate 1,897 downwards.
GCGGTCGTACGACCCGCACGCGCGGATCTTCAAGGGGCCCAAGAGCGACGCCGGCATCCGTGACCAGTACGTCCCCGAGCATCTCATCGCCCCGATGCGGGAGCTGCGGAAGAGCGTCGTCACGGGCCGCGACGGGCTGCTGTTCCCCTCTCAGCAGAACCTCGGTCACCCGTTGTCGCGGGAGACGTGGAGCGGTCGGTTGAGGTGTCGCGTCTGCAAGAAGCAGCCGGTCTCCTGCGCCGCCGCCCAGGAGACCAAGAAGGCCGACCCGGCGAAGCGCCACGAGTTCGCTCCGATCCTGAACGGTTGGTTCGCCGCACGCTGGTCGATCGGCCGCACCGACCTCCACTTCCACGATCTGCGCGCCGCGGGCGCCACCCAGCTCGCCCGGCTCGGCTATCAGGTCAGCGAGATCCAGGCGTGGCTCGGAGACTCCACGCCCGAGGCGGCGCTGCGCTACATCCGAGCGACGGACGATCGGAAGATTCGGATGGCCGCCGATCTCTCGCGCATCGCCATGGAGGGCACTGCGAGCCTCGAAGGAGGCGCCGGCGCATGACGGAGGCGCCGCAGATGTCGGACGGTACTGGGAGACTTTAGACATGACCGAGTCGACTCCACCGGGTAGAGAGCTTGGCCTCTCGCCGGCTCTCGATGTCCCAGCCGAAGGTCCGCTCGTCGAGCGCGTCTCGGCGATGGTCGAGCAGGCTCGCGCCTTCGTTGCCACGCAGACCAACGTCGCGCTCACGATGCTCTACTGGGAGATCGGGCGCTTGATCGAGGTCGAGGTGCTCAAGCAAGAGCGCGCGGAGTATGCACAGCAGATAGTGGGGTCGCTGGCCCCACAATTGACAGCCCGCTTCGGGAGAGGCTTCGACCGGTCGAACCTGCATCGCATGATCAGGCTGGCTCAGGTCTTCCCCGACCGCGAGATTGTGGGGTCGCTGGCCCCACAGTTGAGCTGGACTCATCTGACGATGCTTTTGCCGGTGCGGTCCGACGAGGCGCGTGCCTTCTACATCGAGCAGGCCATCACAGGGCGATTGAGCGCGAGGGCCTTGCGGGAGCTCATCGGCCGACAGGGCTTCGAGCGCAAGGAGATCGCGAACGCGCAGACTCCGGTCAGCTCGATGGTCCCTGCCGACAGCTTCCGCGACCCCTATCTACTCGACTTCCTGGGGCTGCACGGTGCCTACGACGAGCGCGACCTTGAAGATGCCATCGTCCATGACCTGCAGGAGTTCTTGCTGGAGGTCGGCAACGGCTGGGCCTTCGTCGCTCGCCAGAAGCGGATGACGATCGACCACGACGACTTCTACCTTGACCTTCTGTTCTACTCCCGACCACTACGCAGGCTGATCGCCGTCGAACTCAAGGTCGGACGCTTCAAGGCAGCGCACGAAGGCCAGATGAAGCTGTACCTCAAGTGGCTCGACCGCTACGAGCGTCGGGAGGACGAAGAGGCTCCCATCGGCCTGATCCTGTGCACCGAGGCGAGTCGCGAGCAGGTCGAGATGTTGGAGATGCACAAGGACGGGATCGTGGTCGCGGAGTACTGGACCGCCCTCCCGCCAAAGGCGGAGTTGGAAGCTCGCATTCAGACGATCTACCGCGCCGCCGCGGAGCGCGTTGCCCGCCGACAGCTTCCGTCGGCCGATGCGGAATGAAGTCGCCCTCCCGCTCAAACTCCATAGTTATGCATAGTTATGGCGTCAGCGGCCGACCGCGTCCAGCGTCGCGAGGTCGAGGTAGCGGAGGTTTCCGGCGACGCCGTCGCAGTTGAGTGACCAGATCCGGGTGTCGTAGTCGCGTCCGGGCAGGGTCGTGGTGGTCTGGTCGGTCAGGTGGTAGTGGCCGTGGGCGAAGAGTCGTGGGGCGACGCCGAGGAAGGCCTGGT
>JASGGG010000136.1:0-6854 GCA_047605165.1 Nocardioidaceae bacterium | reverse complement strand
CCTCCGGCTGCCCCCAGCGACCCGCCGGGATCCGATCGAGGATCTCCGCCGAGCGCTGGGGGTCCTCCCGGAGCGCACCGGTGTTGGCCGTCACCACGTAGCCCGGGGCGATCGCGTTGACTCCGATGCCCCGTCCGGCCCACTCGCTGGCGAGCGCTTTCGTCAGCCCCACGACCGCGTGCTTGCTCGCCGTGTAGGCGGCGACGTGACGTCCGCCCTGGTAGGAGAGCATCGACGCGATCGAGATGATCCGTCCGGAGCCGCGCTCCAGCATGGCGCCGCCGAACGCCCGGCTGAGCTCCCAGACAGCGTCGACGTTCACGTCGAGCACCTCGCGCCACCGAGCCCGCGGGACGTCCTCCGCAGGTGCCCGCGCGATGATCCCGGCGTTGTTGACGAGCACGTCGACGCGCCGCTCGGCGGCCAGCCGGGCGGCGGTGCGAGCAGCCGCGTCGATGTCGGCCAGGTCCGTGATCACGGACTCGGCCGAGCCGCCGCCCGCCCTGATCGTCTCGACGACCTCGACGACGGAGCCCGACCGCCCCCACGCGATCACGTGGGCGCCCGCGCGGGCGTAGCCACAGGCGATCGCGCGACCGATCCCGGACGTGGCGCCCGTGACGACGGCGGTGCGCCCGTCGAGCCGGAACAGCTCGGTCATCGCAGCTCGGCGACCGGGACGGCGTCCATGTCGGTGAACGCGCGGTTCTCGCCGCTCATCGCCCAGACGAACGAGTAGGCCTGGGTTCCCGATCCGGCATGCACCGACCACGACGGGCTCACGACCGCTTCGCCGTCGGACACCACGATCGTGCGCAGGTTCGACGGCTCTCCGCACAGGTGCATCACCCGGCCGTCTGAGCCGAGGTCGGTGTAGAGGTACACCTCGGTGCGGCGGTCGTGGGTGTGCGCCGGCATCGTGTTCCACACGCTTCCGGGAGCGAGGGTGGTGATGCCGAGCACCAACCGGTCGGAGGCGAGCCCGTCATCGGCGATGAAGCGCCGTAGCGAGCGCACGTTGGCCTGCTCGGGTTCCCCCAGGTGCAGGGTGACCGCGTCCTCGTGGCGCATCAGTGCCGTCGGGTGCGACGCACTCGCCTGGGCCGAGACCAGGTAGTACCGCGCACCGGTGCCGGACATGATCACCTCGGACGCGCCGATTCCCACGTAGAGCACGTCGTGGTGGCCGACCTCGTAGGCCTCGCCGTCGACGACGACGGCGCCCGGCTCGCCGAGGTTGACCAGGGCCACCTCGCGGCGCTCGCAGAACGTCGCGGCGCGCAGCTCCTCCGGCGCCTCGAGGGCGAGCTCACCGCCGTCCGGCACCGCGCCGCCGAGCACCATCCGGTCGTCGTGCGTCAGCACGAGCCGGACCTCGCCGGGCTCGAAGAGGTCCTCCAGGAGGAAGCGCTCACGCAGCTGGTCGGTGCTCAGGCGGGCAGCGTCATCGGGGTGGGTGGCGTGCCGGATCTGCATCGTCAGGCTCCCTGCAGGGTGGTGGCGGGCGCGGTCGCTGCCGTCAGGTCGAGGTCGAACCCAGGACCGGCCGGCACGTGCAGCACACCCTCGCGCAATGCGTAGCGCGAGGTGTCGGCGCCGTCGGTCGTGCCGGGCACGCCCTCCACGATGGCGACGTTTCCCAGACCTGCGGCCAGCTGCGCCGCGTACAGCGTCTTGATCGGCTTGCCCCAGGCGTGCGGGGACCCGGCCACGCCGAGCTCCGCCAGCAGGGGCATCACCCGGCGCCAGGCCGTCAGCCCGTAGGAGCAGACGTCCATCAGCATCACATCGATCAGGCCGGCCCTCGCGAGGTCGAGCAGCTGAGCCTCGTCCGGGTCCGCCTCGCCGTCGGCGATCAATGTGCGGCTGCCGGACTCGCGGAGGTAGTCGCGCAGCAGCCGCAGGCCGCTCGCCTCCTCGTGGAACGGCTCCTCGATCCAGTACAGGTCGCAGTCGGCCACCTGCTCGAGGAAGGCGATCGTCTGCTCGGGGCTCCACCCGTTGTTGGCATCGACGAGCAGTCGGGCGTCCGGGTAGGCCTCGCGGACCGTGCGGGTGACCTCGATGTCGCGTGCCGTACCCGCCTCGCGCTCCATCCAGCGGTGCCCGCGACCGACCTTGAGCTTGAAGGCACGGAAACCCGCCGCCCCGTCCGCGGCGCAGTTCTCGAGCACGGCATTGAGCCCGCGTGGTGAGTCCTCGGGGTCGAGATCGTCGAAGTAGATCGCGCCCGAGTACAGGTCGACGGCCGACGAGCCGTGATCACCCAGGAGCTCGTGGACCGAGACTCCCAGGGCGCGGGCGGCGACATCGTGCAGCGCGAGGTCCAGGCGGATCGCCTCCGGTGCGACCACCCCGATCGCAGGGTCGAACAGCTCAGCCAGGTCTCGGCCCTCGAAGTTCGCGAGCGACTCGGGCAGACCCCCCTCGCAGATGCCCCAGCCGCGGGTGCCGTCGTCGAGGGTGATCTGCACGGCGGGGGTGGCGAACCCGGTGCCGTGGCTGCCCAGCCGGGCGTTGCGCCCGACCGTGCGGGGGTACCGGGTCTGCACCTGGGTGGTCTCGATCCGCTGGATGCGTCGGTCGCCGAGCATGCGTGGAGGGTGTCCTGTCGGTCGTGGTTGGAGACTTCTGGAGTGGTGAGTGCGGCGGTTCAGGAGCGTGGCGCCCCGAGGTCGCGGCTGAGGAGATCGACCGTCTCGAGCACCGCGGCGACGATCTCGGCCTGCTTGCCGAGGATGCGGTCGGCAGGGCCGCCGACGCTGATGGCGGCCACGGCGTCGCCGCGGTGGTCGCGCACAGCGGCGGCGATGCAGCGCGTCTCCGGCTCCAGCTCGGCGGCGTCGATCGCGTAGCCGCGCTCCGCGGTCACGACGAGCTCGGCGCGCAGGACCGACGGATCGGTCATGGTCGACGGCGTCACGGCCACCATCTCCATGGCCGCGAGGAGCTCCTCGCGCTGACGTTCCGGCAGCGTCGAGAGATAGGCCTTGCCGAGCCCGGTGCAGTAGAGCGGCCGCCGGCTGCCGGGCTTCGCCGTCATCGTGACAGCGCTCGGGCCGACCTCCTGCAGGACGTAGACCACGTCGGTCCCGTCGACCGTCGCGAGGAACGCGGTCTCGCGGACGCGGCTCACGAGGTCGCGGAGGCGGCCGGCGGCACGGTCGAGCAAGTCGACCTCGCCGAGTGCCTGCAGCCCCAGGCGGATCGCGTTCCCGCCGAGCCCGACCCGACCTCCGCCGTCGGCCGCCTCGGCGAGGAACCCGCGATCGCGGAGCTGGGAGACGAGCCGATAGGCGGCGCTGCGCGAGATCCTGAGCTCGGCCGCGATCTCGGCGACCCCGAGCCGGCCGTGCTCGGCGACGAGCTCCAGAATGGTCAGGCCGCGCGCGAGCGCACCTGTCGTGGTCTCATCCGACGGTGCACGAGCAGTCATGTCCGCCATCTTGGCCGACGGCGGCCCGGTTGCGGGTGCACCCGTCAGCACGGCGCTCGACGCGCCGGCGAAGGTCGCGCTCATCCCTTCAGCCCCTGGCGGGCCACGCCCGCGATGACGTAGCGCTGCATCACGGCGTACACGATCAGCACGGGGACACTGGCGAGCACCGCCCCCGCCATCATGGCGGGATAGTCGGTGGCGTAGGAGCCGACCAGTGTCGCCAGACCCGCCGGAAGCGTCAGGTTCTGCGGGTTGAACAGGACGTACAGCGGCCACAGGAAGTCGTTCCAGCTGGCCAGGAACGAGAGCACGGCCAGCGTGGCGAGCGGCGCCGTGGAGAGCGGAAGCACCACCTTCAGATAGATCTGCCACCGGTTCGCACCGTCGAGGACGGCGGCCTCCTCGAGCTCGGGCGGGAGCGACAGGAAGAACTGGCGCAGGAAGAACACGCCGAAGGCCGAGGCAGCTCCGGGGATGATGAGCGCCCACATGGTGTCGAGCCAGTCGAAGGCGTCGACGATGAGGTAGTTCGGCATCAGGAAGACGAAGCCCGGGATGAACATCGTGCTGACGATCAGACCGAACGCCACGTTCTTGCCGCGGAAGTTCATCCGGGCCAGGGCGTAGGCGGCGAGCGAGGCCGTCAGCAGCACGAGCAGCGTGTGCGCCACGCCGACGACGAGGCTGTTGCTGAGCCAGCGCAGCACCGGCGCCTGGGCGTCCGAGACCAGCGTGGTGTAGCCCTCGGTCGAGACTGTCGGCGGGATCCATTGCGGCGGCAGCGCGGTCGCGTCTCCGCGCGTCTTGAACGACGTCGAGATCATCCACAGGATCGGTGCGAAGAACGCGACCGACAGGCCGAGCAGCGCGGCGTAGAAGAGGACCGTGCCGACGATCCGTGCGGGCGCGCGGCGGCGGGTACGGCGCGGCGGTGCCGCAGCCGCGGTCGGGGCAGTGGCGGTCGCAGTCATGTCAGTTCCTCTCCTGACGGCGGAACAGGAGGAAGTTCAGGGCGCTGACGCCGAGCAGGAGCAGCGCGAGGATGTAGCTCATGGCAGCGGCTCGGCCCATCCGGAACTGCTCGAGGCCCGTCTGGGCGATGACCATGATCGCGGTCCGGGTCTCGTTGCTGGGGGCGCCGCCGGTGAGCAGGTAGGCCTGGCCGAACATGTTGGCCGAGGCGAGGATCGTGATCGTGAGCACGAACAGCAGCACGGGCCGCAGCCCCGGCAGTGTGACGTGCCAGAACTCGTGCCTGCGTGCAGCGCCGTCGACGCGGGCGGCCTCGTACAGGCTGGTGTCGATGCCCTGCAGGCCGGCAAGATAGATGACGGCGTTGAAGCCCACCGTCCACCAGACGGTGACGGCCACGAGACTGATCCAGACCCACGGCACCGCGGTGAGCCAGGGGATCGTCTCTGTGCCGAACCACGCTGTGAGATAGGTGTTGACCAGGCCGACGTTGGCGTTGAGCAGGTACTGCCAGAGCACGCCGACGACACTGACACTCAGTACGTACGGGGCGAAGAAGACGGCACGGAAGAAGGTTCGGCCCGGGAATGCGCGGTTGAGCAGCAGTGCCAGACCCAGGGGCACGACCACGAGGAACGGCACGGAGAACAGCACGAAGAGGCCCGTGGCCCGCATCGACTCCCAGAACTGGACGGCGACGAGGCTGCCCGGGTTGAACAGCTCGAGGTAGTTGCCCAACCCGAGCCAGGGCCGGTCGGGCAGGAAGAAGTCCCAGTTGTGCAGGCTGATCCAGAACCCGTAGACAGCCGGCACCAGCACGAACACGCCGAAGATCAGCATGAACGGGGCGAGGAACAGGTACGGGGTCAGCGACCGCCGTCGACCGCTACGCCGTGCTGCTGTGATGGGTGCCCTGGCACGTCGGGACCGCGAGGCGCAGGCGCTGGGACTCAGTGATGTGGTCGTGGTCATGACATCGCCTCCCCGTACTTCTGACGGTTCTCGGTGAGAAGGAACTGAGCTCGCTCGGCAGCCGCGTCGAGCGCGACGGCGGGCTCGGCCCGGCCGAGGAGGACGTCGCTGATCGCGGGGTAGAGAATGGTCGACTGGACGTCGAAGATGCCGGGGACCAGCGGGTAGAAGCGGACGTCCGGCAGCGCTTGGGCGATGGAGGACTGCGCGGTCAGCTCGCTGAACTCGGGGCTGGAGACCACGTCGAGCCGGGCCGGGATCGGTCCGGCTCCGGCCCACCCGATCGAGTTCTCGCCGATCCAGGACAGGAACGTCAGGATGGCGGCGAGCCGGTTCTCCTCGTACTCGCGCTGGCGCATCACGATGAACTGGTGGGAGCCGCTGAACGACGCCTTCTGGGTGCCGATCTGCGGGAGTGGGACGACACCCCAATCGAGGTCCTCGACAGCGCCGAGGTCGTTGATCAGCGCGCCGGGGCCACCCCAGAGGAAGGCGTTGAGGTCGTTCTTGAACGCGGTGTTCGCGTCTGCGCCGTTGACATCCCGCTTGCTCCAGCCCTGGTCGATCAGGGATCGCTGCCACTGCAGCGCTTCGATGCCCGCCTCGCCGTTGAACAGCGCCGTGCTGCCCTCGGCGTCGTAGAGCTCGCCGCCCATCTGCCACTGGAGGCTGTCGAACCCGCGGCCGACGCCCTGGGGATCGACGGCGGGAAGCCAGTGCCCGGCGATGCCCGCAGTCGCGAGCGTCTCCAGCGTGTTCTCATAGGCGACGCGGTCGCGTGGCGGGTCGTCGGGGTCGAGACCGGCGTCGGCGAGCACGCGGCGGTTGTAGAAGAGGCTGTCCGGCCACACGTCGAGGGGGATCGAGTAGCGCTTGCCGCCCACGACGCCGGAGCGCCAGACCGTAGCGGCGAAGTCGCTCTCGGACAGCGCGAGGCGATCGGCGACCTCGTCGAGCGGCACGATGACGCCGCGGACCGCGTTCGTGGCGACGTGGAAGCTTTGCATCAGCCCGAGGTCGGGAGCCAGCCCGCTCACGACGGCGGCGGGGAACTTCTGGTAGAAGGACGGCCACGGCATCGCGAACATCTCGATCGTGATCGCCGGGTGCTCCGCGTGGAAGTCGAGCAGCAGCTGCCGCATGATCGCGCCGTCGCCGCCGGTCAGGCCGTTCCAGAAGCGGAGCGTGAGCGCGGGACCGTCGTATCCGATCGAGGCGGGCAGCGGCAGGTCGGCCTCGGATAGGTCCGGGGTGCTGCAGCCGGCCAGCGCGCCTCCGGCGACCAGCGCGGCGCCGAGGCCGAGGAAGGATCGCCTGCTCGCGCGCAGACGTCGTGGAGGGAGTGGCATGCGGGTCGACTCCTGTGTCGAGTGCGGTCCGGGTCGGATATCGCTGTCCCGTTAAATGGGACACTAGTTCGATAAACAGGACACTACTCGCACGCGACGGTGTGACGCAAGCCGGTCGGCGC
>JASGGG010000135.1:0-6925 GCA_047605165.1 Nocardioidaceae bacterium | reverse complement strand
CCCGGTCGTCGAGTGCGCCGAGCTTGCGAGGCGCGTATCGAGACGCCGACCGGACGCGATGCGCCGAAGTCGAGGACTTCTCTTACAGATCCCGCCGGCGCCTTGACCTCGATCCGGACTCGTGCCTCGCCCTACTCGACCAGCGAGTCCGGATGGTCCGGAAACGAGTGGTCCACTAGTGCACGTCACGCACCTCCAACTGCACGATTTCAGGTCGTACGACACCGTCGACCTGACCCTGGCTCCCGGAGTCACCGCCCTGATCGGGAGCAACGGCCAGGGTAAGACCAACATCGTCGAGGCCGTCGACTACCTGGCCAGGCTCGGCAGCCACCGCGTGGCCACCGACGCGCCACTGGTCAGGTACGAGCGTGAGCAGGCGATCATCCGCGCCAACGTCACCCGCGGTGAGCGCCAGGCGCTGATCGAGGTCGAGATCAATCCCGGCCGCGCCAACCGCGCCCGGGTCAACAAGGCGCCCCTCCCCCGCACTCGCGACCTGCTCGGCTGGGTCCGCACCGTCGTGTTCAGCCCCGAGGATCTCGTGCTGGTGAAGGGAGATCCCAGTGAGCGCAGGCGATTCCTCGACGATCTGCTGGTGTTGCGCACTCCCAGGTTCGCCGGCGTACGCGCCGACTACGACCGGATCCTCAAGCAGCGCAACGCTTTGCTCAAGTCGGCCAGGGTCAACCGCACGATCCGGCGCCGTGGACCCGACGAGCACTTCGACTCGACCTTGGCGATCTGGAACGAACAGCTGAGCCGCGCCGGGGCCGAACTGCTGGCCGCTCGGCTCGCGCTGGTGGATGCGCTGCGGCCTCACGTCGTCACCTCGTACGCCGACGTCGCCCACGATGCGTCCAACACTGCCGCGAACAAGGGGGCGCATATCGACTACCTGCCTTCGGTCGAGCTGCCGCCAGTGGTGGCACCGACCCGCGAGATCCTTGCCGGGGTGCTCCTCGCCGAGCTCGACCGCCGACGGGACGACGAGATCGAACGTGGGCTTACCCTGGTCGGCCCACACCGGGACGAGCTCACGCTCAAGCTTGGTCCGCTGCCGGTCAAGGGGTACGCCTCACACGGAGAATCCTGGTCGTTCGCCCTTGCCCTCCGGCTGGCGTCGTACACGCTGCTCAAGGACGACGGCGACGACCCGATCCTGATCCTGGACGACGTGTTCGCCGAGCTCGACTCCGACCGGCGAGACCGGTTGGCCCGGCTGGTAGCCGACGCCGAGCAGGTGATGGTCACCGCGGCCGTCCCGGCTGACGTACCCGTGACCCTGTTCAAGGCTCCCGGGGCCGGCCGGTTCACCGTCGCCGACGGACAGGTGGCACCCGCATGACCGACAGCCCAGAGACCTATGACCCAGAGACTCATGACCCAGGGACTCACGACTCCGGGACTCACGACGACTCGGGTCTCGACCTGGCCAAGTCCGTGGCCCGCGGGATGGCCCGTCCCGGCCAGGCCGCTCGTCAGCCGGGACAGAGCCCGACCCGGCGCCGGCGGACGACCACGGAGTCGACCTACGCCGACGAGCGCGACCCGCAGCCGCTCGACGCGACCATGGAGCGGCTGGTGGCCGACCGGGGGTGGTCCACCGAGATGCGTACGCACGGCGCGTTCACCCGCTGGACCCAGATCGTGGGTGCCGAGGTTGCCCAGCACTGCGCTCCGGAGACCTTCGATGCCGACGCGGCTCGGCTGGTCGTCCGCGCCGACTCGACCGCCTGGGCCACCAACTTGCGGCTGCTCGCCCCGACGATCGTCAAGCGGCTGGCCGAAGAGCTCGGCGACGGGGTGGTCACGGTCGTCGACGTGCTCGGCCCGACCGCCCCGAGCTGGACCAAGGGCCCCCGCACGGTGCGGGGCAGGGGCCCCAGGGACACCTACGGCTGACGAGACACGTGATCGACGCACGCTGGCGGCGTTCTCGTCGCTCGCCGCCCGCTTCGCTCAAGGGCGCCTTCGCTCCTCGGCCTTGCCAGTGCACGCCGCTGACGCGTCTCGGGACGAGACACGTGATCGACGCACGCTGGCGGCGTTCTCGTCGCTCGCCGCCCGCTTCGCTCAAGGGCGCCTTCGCTCCTCGGCCTTGCCAGTGCACGCCGCTGACGCGTCTCGGGACGAGACACGTGATCGACGCACGCTGGCGGCGTTCTCGTCGCTCGCCGCCCGCTTCGCTCAAGGGCGCCTTCGCTCCTCGGCCTTGCCAGTGCACGCCGCTGACGCGTCTCGGGACGAGACACGTGATCGACGCACGCTGGCGGCGTTCTCGTCGCTCGCCGCCCGCTTCGCTCAAGGGCGCCTTCGCTCCTCGGCCTTGCCAGTGCACGCCGCTGACGCGTCTCGGGACGAGACACGTGATCGACGCACGCTGGCGGCGTTCTCGTCGCTCGCCGCCCGCTTCGCTCAAGGGCGCCTTCGCTCCTCGGCCTTGCCAGTGCACGCCGCTGACGCGTCTCGGGACGAGACACGTGATCGACGCACGCTGGCGGCGTTCTCGTCGCTCGCCGCCCGCTTCGCTCAAGGGCGCCTTCGCTCCTCGGCCTTGCCAGTGCACGCCGCTGACGCGTCTCGGGACGAGACACGTGATCGACGCACGCTGGCGGCGTTCTCGTCGCTCGCCGCCCGCTTCGCTCAAGGGCGCCTTCGCTCCTCGGCCTTGCCAGTGCACGCCGCTGACGCGTCTCGGGACGAGACACGTGATCGACGCACGCTGGCGGCGTTCTCGTCGCTCGCCGCCCGCTTCGCTCAAGGGCGCCTTCGCTCCTCGGCCTTGCCAGTGCACGCCGCTGACGCGTCTCGGGGCGGGCGACGGATTCAGCGATTCCAGGCGATTTCCGGGGCGCTGTCGGCTATGGGGACACATCGACCCCCCCATGCGCGCCTCTACGATGCCTTCCTCGGCGTCCTAGACCCCTCTGAGGAGTTGTCCACACCCCATTTCCTGTGGATGGTGCGTCGAATCTGACGAACTGACCGGGTAGGATGACTTCACGAGGTCGTTCTCCACGAGCGGCCTTCGTCATGTCCGCACCTGCGGCAGCCTGACAAGAGAAGGAATGGCTGTGACCCAGAGCTACGACGCGTCCGCGATCCAGGTCCTCGAAGGCCTCGAAGCCGTTCGCAAACGTCCCGGGATGTACATCGGGTCCACCGGTGAGCGCGGCCTGCACCACCTGGTCTGGGAAGTCGTCGACAACTCCGTCGACGAGGCGCTGGCCGGCTACTGCGACAAGATCGTGGTCACCATCCTCCCCGACGGCTGCGTCGAGGTCGTCGACAACGGCCGTGGCATCCCGGTCGACATCCACCCGGTCGAGGGCATTCCCGCGGTGACGGTCGTGCTGACGGTGCTGCACGCCGGCGGCAAGTTCGGCGGTGGCGGTTACAAGGTCTCCGGCGGTCTGCACGGTGTCGGCGTCTCGGTGGTGAACGCGCTGTCGAAGCGGGTCGAGGTCGAGGTCCGGCGCGACGGCTACCGCTGGACCCAGGCGTTCGAGTACGGCGTACCCACCGGTGAGCTGGAGCGACACGAGGCGACGACCGAGACCGGCACCACCACCCGGTTCTGGGCGGCCGACGACATCTTCGAGACGACCAACTACAACTTCGAGACGATCGCCAACCGGTTCCGGGAGATGGCCTTCCTCAACAAGGGCCTGGAGATCGTCGTCCGCGACACCCGCGCTCCCGCCGAGGAGGTGCTGGAAGCCGTCGAGGATCCCACGGTCGACAACGCCGTGGACGTGGCGGCTCCGGACGGCATCAAGCCGACCGCGGGCGGGCTCGAGCGCAGCTTCAAGTACGACCGAGGTCTGGTCGACTTCGTCGAGCACCTCAACAAGCGCCGCGACCCCGCCCATGCGTCGATCATCAACTTCGAAGCCGAGGCTCCGGAGAACGGCATGAGCCTCGAGCTGGCGATGCAGTGGAACACCACCTTCACCGAGTCGGTGCACACCTTCGCCAACACCATCAACACCCACGAGGGCGGCACCCACGAAGAGGGCTTCCGGGCCGCGCTGACCAACACCGTCAACCGCTGGGGCGAGACCTGGGGGCTGATCAAGAAGCGCGAGGACCGGGTCTCCGGCGACGACATCCGCGAGGGCCTCACCGCGATCATCTCGGTCAAGCTGGGCGAGCCGCAGTTCGAGGGCCAGACCAAGACCAAGCTGGGCAACACCGAGGCGCGCTCCTTCGTCCAGCGGGTGGTCAACGACCTGCTCGGCGACTGGCTGGAGAAGAACCCCGCCGAGGGCAAGGACATCGTCCGCAAGTCCCAAGCCGCCGCCCAGGCCCGAATCGCGGCCCGCAAGGCGCGCGACCTGGCCCGCTCCCGTAAGGGTCTGCTGAACGGGGCGGGGGAGTACGGCAAGCTGGCCGACTGCTCCTCGACCGAGCCCAAGGAGTGCGAGGTCTTCATCGTCGAGGGCGATTCCGCCGGCGGCTCGGCCAAGGGCGGACGCGATCCGCGCACCCAGGCGATCCTGCCGATCCGGGGCAAGATCCTGAACGTCGAGAAGGCCCGGCTGGACAAGATCCTGCAGAACCGCGAGGTCTCGGCGATCTTCAACGTGCTCGGCACTGGCGTCACCGACGACTTCGACATCGACAAGCTGCGCTACCACAAGATCGTGCTGATGGCCGACGCCGACGTCGACGGCCACCACATCCGGACGCTGCTGCTGACGCTGCTGTTCCGTTTCATGAAGCCGCTGATCGAATACGGGTACGTCTACCTCGCCCAGCCGCCGCTCTACCGGCTGCGCTGGAACAAACCGTACGAGCACGAGTTCGTGTTCTCCGACGCCGAACGCGACGCGGTCATGGCCGACGGGCAAGCGCAGGGCAAGAAGCTGCCCAAGGAGAACCCGGTCCAGCGTTACAAGGGTCTGGGCGAGATGAACGCCTCGGAGCTGTGGGAGACCACGATGGACCCCGACACCCGGCTGCTGCTGCAGGTCACCCTCGAGGACGCCCTGCAGGCCGACGAACTGTTCTCGATCCTGATGGGCGAGGACGTCGAACAGCGCCGCGGCTTCATCCAAAGAAATGCCAAAGACGTCCGGTTCCTCGATATCTAGCAATACCACCGCCGGTCGAGCAGGCGACGAGGCGCCAGCCGAGACGCCGTCCGTCGAGACCAACCGACGGCGAGGTACGAAAGAGAAGCAATGACTGAGACTCCCACCGACGAGACCGGCGGCACCGGCCGGATCGACCAGGTCGACCTCCAGGTCGAGATGCAGCGGTCCTACATCGACTACGCGATGACCGTGATCGTGGGCCGCGCACTGCCCGACGTCCGCGACGGGCTCAAGCCCGTACACCGGCGGGTGCTGTATGCGATGTACGACGGCGGCTACCGGCCCGACCGCGGCTTCTCCAAGTGCTCCCGGGTCGTCGGCGACGTGATGGGTCAGTACCACCCGCACGGCGACACCGCGATCTACGACACCTTGGTACGCCTGGCGCAGCCCTGGGTGATGCGGCATCCGTTGATCGACGGTCAGGGCAACTTCGGCTCGCCGGGCAACGACCCCGCGGCCGCGATGCGCTACACCGAGTGCAAGATGGCCCCGCTGGCCATGGAGATGGTCCGCGACATCGACGAGGACACCGTCGACTTCCAACCCAACTACGACGGCCGCTCCCAGGAACCCACCGTCTTGCCGGCACGGTTCCCCAACCTGCTGGTCAACGGCTCGGCCGGCATCGCCGTGGGCATGGCCACCAACATCCCGCCGCACAACCTGATCGAGGTCGCCGACGGCGTCCAGTGGGCACTCGACCACCCCGAAGCCACCCGGGAAGAGCTGCTCGAAGCACTGATGGAGCGGATCAAGGCCCCCGACTTCCCCAACGGCGCGCTGATCGTCGGCCGCCACGGCATCGAGCAGGCCTACCGCACCGGCCGCGGTTCGATCACCCAGCGTGCCGTCGTCGAGATCGACGAGGACAGCAAGGGTCGGACTCAGCTGGTCATCACCGAGCTGCCCTACCAGGTCAACCCCGACAACCTCGCGGTCAAGATCGCCGAGCTGGCCGACAACGGCAAGGTGCAAGGCATCGCCGACGTCCGTGACGACACCTCCTCGCGCACCGGCCAGCGGCTGGTCGTCGTGCTCAAACGCGACGCCGTCGCCCGGGTCGTGCTCAACAACCTGTTCAAGCACACCGAACTGCAGACCAACTTCGCGGCGAACATGCTCGCCCTGGTCGACGGTGTCCCCCGCACCCTGACCCTCGACCAGTTCGTCAGCAACTGGGTCGCCCACCAGATCGAGGTCATCCAGCGACGCACCGCCTACCGGCTGCGGAAGAAGGAGGAACAGGCCCACCTCTACCGCGGCTTGGTCAAGGCGTTGGACGCGCTCGACGAGGTCATCGCACTGATCCGCCGCTCCCCCACCGTCGAGGAGGCCCGCGAGGGCCTGAAGAGTCTGCTCGATATCGATGATGAGCAGGCGACGTTCATCCTCGACATGCAGTTGCGTCGCCTCGCGGCGATGGAGCGGCAGCGCATCATCGACACGTTGGCGGAGCTCGAACGCGAGATCGCCGACCTCAAAGCGATCCTGGCCAGCCCCGAGCGGCAGCGCCGGATCGTGTCGGAGGAGCTCGGCGCGATCGTGGACAAGTTCGGCAACGAACGCCGCAGCAAGCTGATCCCCGCCGACGGCGACCTGTCGATGGAAGACCTGATCCCCGACGAGGACCTGGTCGTCACGATCACCCGCGGCGGGTACGCCAAGCGCACGGCCGCGGCGCTCTACCGCACCCAGAAGCGGGGCGGCAAGGGCGTACGCGGTGCGTCACTCAAGGGCGACGACGTCGTCGAGCACCTGCTGGCCACCAGCAACCACCATTGGATCCTGTTCTTCACCCGGCCGGCCGTGGTGAAGAACAG
>JASGGG010000134.1:0-7202 GCA_047605165.1 Nocardioidaceae bacterium | reverse complement strand
GCAGC
This sequence comes from Nocardioidaceae bacterium, assembly GCA_047605165.1. Classification (GTDB taxonomy): domain Bacteria; phylum Actinomycetota; class Actinomycetes; order Propionibacteriales; family Nocardioidaceae; genus SSC3. The sequence goes on along the minus strand of JASGGG010000134.1, from coordinate 7,197 downwards.
CCCGCCGGCACTCTGGTCAGCCGCACTGCGCTGCGCCGCTACACCACCCCTGGCGGCACACCTCTGGCTGTCCAAACCAGCACCGCCACAACCACCCCCACCTGGACCTGGCAACTCGGCGATCCCCAACACACCATCCGGCTCACCCTGGTCGCCAACACCACCACCCCCCAAACCCAGAACTACTACCCCTACGGTCAACCCACCAACACCACCTCGGCGAGCTTCCCCGCCAACCGCGGCTTCCTCAACCAACCCCACGACCCCAACGGCGACATCCGCCTCGACCACCGTGCCTACACCCCCAACCTCAACACCCTCACCACCCCCGATCCCCTCCTCGACCTCACCGACCCCCAAAACCTCAACCCCTACAGCTACGCCCGCAACAACCCCATCACCCTCGGCGACCCCACCGGACTCGCCCCGAAATACTGCACCCCGGTCGACGTCAACTGCACTAACAATCCGAACCCCAGCGGGCCGCCACAGCATGGCAACAAGGGTGGTGGAAACGGAGCATCTTCCGGCTACACCTCATCGAACGCCGCCGAAGCAGGAAACCCAGGCTCTTCCTCGGGAACACGAACCAGCGGCAGCCCTGGCAGCCGCGGATGCATGGTCAGGATCGGTTGCAGCGGCAGCCCGCTGTATGAGCACGTGGTCAATGGGGCACCTATCGACTGCTGGGATGACCCCATCTGCCGTTCGAGTCTCGGCTCAGGGTCCCTTCCCGGCGGCCCAATGAACAAGGAAGTCCTACTTGCTGTACCAATCATCGGACTTACCATCCTCAACATCGTCCAAGTCGGAGCAGACCCACTAACCGACGGCGCCGAAGCCGCGTTATTGACGAGAGCGCTGAGACGGGAGTCAACTGCCACAAAGTCGGCAGACGAGTTCGTCGACCTAGCCTCGGCGTCTCGTCGTAACCACATCCTCTACGGCGACAAGACTGGTGGAGGACACCTTTGGCCCGGGCTCCCCGGTAAGACTCCGTTCCCGAAGGGCTGGTCAGCCGACCGCGTCATGCACGAGATCTCGGACGTCGCGACCGACCCAAGCTCGATATTCAGGACTGGTCGCGGCGGCAGCACGATCGCCACTGGCACTCGCGGCGGCGTAGACATTCGGGTCATCCTCCGTGACGGGGACATCATCACCGGTTATCCGACGAATCTGCCGAGGAACCCGTGATGGCTACACCCGACTTCGACGAACTCATCGGCCGAATGCGAGGACTGCTCATCGCGCTTGGTCCGGCACTCTCGCCCGAGGAGTCGGCGGAGATTGACGAGTTGCTCGACCACGCCGAGCTTGGCGAGGCTCTCCGGACGCTGGCCTGGCTGATTGTTGAAGAAGACAAGCAAGTCGCAACAGCCGACGTTCTGGGAATCGAGTCCCTCGCCGCCCGAATGGAGATCATCGACGAATTGCCGGCGACACTCCGCGATCACGGGGGCGCCGATGCGTAGTCGACTCCTCGCACTCACTGCAACTCTCGTCGCCATTGTTGCGACTTGGCTCGGCATCCCCGCGGCTGCAACCGCAGACCCAGTCCCGAACGTTGCCGTGGGCTACGTCTATGACGGCCACCACCACAGCGCGGCCTCGATGTACGCCACGACCGAGCGCGGTCCGCCCGCGGCGTTTGACAACGGCATCTCATACGACCCCGACGGCCTTCGGCCGCTCGGGGCGTCAGCGCGTCCGAGCGGACCTACATCTGCCGTGACCTACGACTACACCCACAGCGCGCGGCTTGGGCAGATCGCAGCCCGTAGCGAGGTGGTCCAGCAGGAGCCGGCGAGCGGTCTCTCGGGGGAGCGCGTCGTCGTTCAGCGATTCGGTGTTGCCACAAAGGCGGTACCTGAGACGAACAAGATCTACTCGTCTCGGGTGTTGACGAGGATGGCCGACGAGCCTGGTCCGTTCCACAACTTTCCGGGGTCGTTCGACGACACGATCTTTTCGCAGGGCACGCGAACGGTGAACCCGAACTACTTCACCAAGCCGAAGGCGAACCTCGGGAATGACTCGATTCAGTACCGGCTTCCTGGCGAACTCAACGGCCGCAGCGGCGTCTACGAGATCTTCACGAGACCGTCGACCAGTGGTCGGACCGAGCTGATCATGCACCGCTTCTTCCGCCCGGACTACTGATGATCACGCGTGACCATTTCGCCTCTGAGTTCGACGCTACGGTCGTCGAGCATCCGGGCAGCGTGCCGGATCACGTCTTTGCGGCGCCGGGTGCCGGGGCTCGGGTGGTCGAGATCGAGGTAGAGCCATGGGGCGAGTCGACTTGGACCGCTTCGTTTGCGGCGCCCGATCCGGGAGTCCGGGCGCTGAGCGCGATCCTCGGCATGCCTAGCCCGACTGGCCTCTGCGTGGTCGAGCGAGGAACGGTCTTCGTCGGCGATGTTCTGACGCCTGACGCCTTCGGTGTTGTCAAGACTGGTGGCCCGGTGGTCGCCGCCGAGGAACTCGTTGGGGAGGGTCTGTTGTTGCTGCTGACGCCCTGGGCAATCACGGCTCTTGACCGCCATGGGCATCGGTGGTCGACGAATCGCATCGCTATCGACGGTCTGCGCGTCGACGAGGCGAGTGATGGGTGGGTCAGAGGGGTGGCCGACCCCGCTGATGACGAGCCCCGGGACTTCGCATTGAACCTCATCACCGGCGAGGTCGTCGGTGGCGCCGGAGTCGCTTAACTGGCTTGCCCGCTGAAGGCTTGGCGGGCGTGGTGGCGCAGGAGTGCGCCTTCGATGAAGGCAGCGACGTGGTCTTGTTCGTCGGCGTTGAAGGAATCCGCAAGGGCTGTGCCGGGAATCTTGATGCTCGATATCCTGCCTGAGTCGGTTTCAACCACCCCAAGCACGTCGCCCTCCAGATCTGACGAGTCGAGCGCAAAGACGCGCTGAATGCTCAGCGGGAGTGCAGTCTTGAGGTCCTGCAAACTTACGCGCACGTAAAGATCCGTCCCCGAGTAGCCGATGCCCTCCAACGACTGGCGTAGCCGCGTCGGGCTGGCTGGCAACGATCCCGCACGGCTCGATGTCGACTCGAACCAACAGTGGCGTGAACCGATGGCCGCAAGCGGCGCATGAAGCCACTGTGTATTCCCGATCCGAATGACGTCGTTCAGCACGGACATCTGATCGGCGCCAGGCGGCACAGCACTCATGCTGGTCCTCCAGGATGTACGCGAGAGGTTGTTGCTTCGAACGCTCATATAGTTGGTGGTTCCGACCATGAGCGACGAGCCGAAGGCTCCACGTCCCGATGGGTCTATGGTCTGCACGGCGCTTGCGATGAACTCGCTAGCCTCAGAGACGCGCTCAAGCCGCAGTTCCTTGTCGCCGATCGCTACGACGGTGGCATCGGCGCCAGTGGAGGACCCCCGGTCGGGTGCTGCAGCGTTGTCACCATCGCCGGAGCAGCCGACAAGTAGCGTCACTAGGACTGCCGCGGCCGGAAGGACCAAGGCGCGTCGCATGAGGATCTTTCTGCTCACTTTCCGCCTCCGTCGGACGATGGAGCGTCAGCGTACAGGGTCGGCCTCAGTGCGCATCAAGGCAGAAGGCACTGCTCGGCCCCGCGCGCCTCTCTCGTCACGTCAGTCACACTGTTTACTCTGACCCCATGGCAACCTCTTCCCCCTCTCAGCCAGCTACCGGGCCAGTTACCGGGGCAGCCGCCGGATCTCGCCGTCGTCAGCGCAGCGTACGCGTCACGGTGGCGGTTGGTCTGCTCAGCCTTGCCACGATCGCGGTGCTCGTCGCCGTGCCTGCCGGTTCGTTCGGTTGGCTCGCCGCGGCCGCGGTCTTCGCCCTGGTCTGTGCCTGGGCCGCTGCTCGCATCGTCCACAACGAGCTGGCCCAGAGCCGCCGGGAGAACGCGGCCGACCGGGCTCGGCAGGCAGCCGCCTACCGCGGGCTGTTCGCCGACCGGGCCGAGGAGCACGCGGCTTTCGCCAGTGCGATGACCGACAAGCTGGTCCGCTCCGACCGCGAGGTCACCCAGCTTTCCGGCACGCTGGTGCAGGCCGAGCGCCGCGCTGCCGAAGCCGAGAGGCGCGTACAGCGTGAGGCACAGCGCGCCCAGGATCTCCAGGCCAAGGTGTCCGAGCTGGTGGCTGAGCGCGATCAGGACGACCAGCAGGTGCCTTCGAACCTCGCACAGTTCCAGTTTCCCTACAGCGAGGACTTCGAGGTGGTCGCGGATCTCATGACCTGGGAGGACAAGGTCGCCGCGGCGTCGGTTCCCGACCAGATCCGCAAGCAGGCCTGAGGCCGTCCGTCTCAGGTGCCGCGGCGCCTGGCCACGATCCGGTACAACACGGGGTCTTCCTCGCCGTACGGGGAGAGTCCCGCGCTCTCGGTGTCGAACAGCACGTCGAACCCGAACCGCTGCTCGAGGTCGGCGCGAAACTGCGAAGCCGACTGGAAACGTCGGTAGTGGCGGCCGTGTACTTTGCGGCTCTTGGCGTCCTTGTCGGTGCGGAACTCGGCGGCGAAGTAGTCGCCGGGCCTGGCATGGGTGTCGATCGCGGCGAGGAGCGCCTCCTGCGCCTCCTCGGGAATCGCATGGAGGAAGAACCGCAGGTAGAACAACACGGGCTGGTCGGATCCGGTGTGGACCGAGTCCAGCGCGGCACCGAATTCGCCGACCTCGGTGACGTCGCAGACCCGGAAGGTTGCCGAGCCGAGGCCGGCGCTGGCCGCGGCCTGGGCAGCGTGCTCGATCCCCACGACGGACTGGTCCAGCCCGAGTACGCGTCGCCCGGCCGCGGCGAAGGCCCGGGCGTCCCTGCCGTCGCCGCAGCCGATGTCGACGACAGTTCCAGGCGTGTCCGCCCGCGCGTTGACGAACTCGAAGAACGTCGAACCGTCTGAGTATCCGTGCTTCGCGTAGAAGCCGGCCCAGTAGACCCGGGTGCGCTGTTCCCGGCTGAGCTGGCCGTCCTCTGCCTGGTCGGTGCGGTCGATGCTCCAGTTGAAGCCGGGCTTCGGCTGCCGCCAGTCGTCGCCGTACAGGTGGGCGACCATCTCCTCGGCGTCGACGGGCACCAGCGCCCGGCCGCCCGGAAAGTCGATCTCCTTGGTGCCTCGCCAGTCCTGGTCGCGGATGATCGTGGTGCCCGCGATCCCGAACGGGAAGCGGAGCCGGCCGTCTTCGAAGTAGAGGTGGAACAGGTCGATGTGGAAATCGGGGTCGTCCGGATCGTGGATATGCAACAGCCGTGCCCGGAGATCGACGCCGAAGCCGTGCCGGACCAGGGTCAGCGCGATCTGTTCCAGCTCGGCGGCTGCTTCCTGGCCGGTGTGGAAGCGGGAGACGTAGGCGGCGTCGAAGTCGGCGTCGTGACTGATGTAGCCGCCTTCCCGGACCGCGCCGAGGAGCGTCCCGTAGATCAGGAACGCGTCGTAGGCGTACTCGTCGGCAAGGACCTTGCGGACGCTCGTGTACAGCCGCATCGCCTGGTCCTGCCACGCGGTGTCCAGACGTTTGGACAGCTCGATACGGCCCATCTGGGTCAGCACGTAGCCCTGGTCGAGCAAGACGCGCAGGTCAGGCACCCGGTGGCTGCCGTTGCGGCTGGGGCGCAGGAACATTCCGTGCCGGTTGATCGGCAACGGCTCCCCGTCGACCCGCACCGTGATCCGGGTCCCTCGCTGCACGTAGTCCCAGATTCCGCCGATGCGGAACGAGAAGGTTCGGATCTGGTCCCTGGAGTTGCGCCGGTCGCCTTTCGGGCCGCGGACGTAGTTGCGGCGCCAGGTGCTCCCGCCTTCGGGGCGAGCGGACGGGAGCGTGACAGCTCCGTCGGCGTCGACATGGATCCCCGACATCGCACCCCCCGGAGTCGCGTAGCTGCTGGACAGCTTGAGCGGGCCGAGGAACAGGTCTACCCGGGTCGGCGGGGCGCTCTCGGCAACGGAGACCCAGCCCGCCAGCACCTTGGTGGTGACGTCCTCCACCAGGCCGCGTACTACGGGCGCCGGTGGCTCGGCGGATCCGCCGGCACTGGCGGCACCGCCGTCGGGCCGTTGCCAGGCAACTCTGGCGGCCTGGGCGGCGCGCCGCAACCGACCTGGCTGGCTAGGTCGCATCGACTCTCTCCGGATCCTCGTCGGCTCGTCCGCCTCGACGGAGCAGCACCTTGTCTTCCGCGTCGAAACTGAGCTCGTACGCCGGCACGAGGGCGGCCGGCCGGGTCAGATCGTTCGCCCACGACCAGTTTGCCATGGTCGCGCGCAGGGCCAGGCGCAGTGAGACGGAGCGGGACGGGAGGCTGGCGAAGGCATCGGCCATGTCGAACCGCGCGGAGATCTGGAAGGTGCGCTTGTGCCGGGTCGCCTGGACCGGCAGCTCGACATCAGGTCGGCTTGCGTCGGGCATGAGGGCAACCATAGGTTACGGGGCGCGGGCGCTTTCGCGCAGCCGTGGCCTGGCAGCGGCGGCAGATAACCTAGGGTGGGCGCGCCGTCCTCGCGACCCCAAGGAGCGCTCGTGGTTCTGTCCCGTCTACGCCGTGGTCGTGAGCCCGAGAGCCCGCCCGACGCGTTCGCCGGCTACGTCGCTCGCCACTGTTCGCGAGGACAGCGCATCGGCGTCCTTCACGACACCGGCGCGGCCGCGACGGTGGCCGCACTCCGTAAAGCCCTCGGGGAGACGGTCAGTGCCTACGAACTGTCGGCTCCCGCCGACCAGCTGCATGTGCTGCTTGCGGCGGGCGGGCCGTTCGACGTGCTCGTCGACGCGTCGACCACCAGTCGCGCGCCGATCCGCACCTTCCGCGGGACGTTTTTCCACGTCCGGGGCGGAGGCACCTGGATCTCGCGAGCCGACGCCGACAGGAAAGGCCGAGGCCGGCTCGGCAGATTCCTCTTCCGGAGCTTGAACGGCAGCGGGGACAAGGAGGTGTCGGCCGACGACCGGTCGCTGCTCGACGCTATCGAGACGTTCCAGATGGAGGAAGGCAACGTCCGGTTGACGCTGAAGGCACACGACGTGAAGGCCAAGCTGGACGAGGCGCAGGGCACCGCCTACCTCCGGCTGCGACCCGACCTCGGCGACCGGGTGCTCGACGTCGTTCCCGGGGTGAGGTTCGAGTCGCGCTGCGCGCTGCGCACCAGCTCGGGCAGGCGGACAGCGGCCGAGCCCCCGACCTACGAGGCGCCCGACGTCGCG
>JASGGG010000133.1:0-7261 GCA_047605165.1 Nocardioidaceae bacterium | reverse complement strand
CGCGACGGGACCTGTGGGGTTACGCCCCGTCGCGACCGCGGCACCGCCTGCAAGGTGACTTGGGGCGCCACGTTGATGGAGGCGGTGCTCGGCACCGATGTCGCCGGGGGGAGCGACACTGAGGGTGCCGGGACCAAGACTGCACTATCGGGCGAAGAAAGCAACAGCCACGTGCCGCCCAGTGCAGCGATCAATCCGCTGGCGGCTACCAGCGGCAGTACTTTCGTCGATTGCTGGCCACGTCGTCGAGAGGGTGTGGGTAGCGACAAGGGGTCGACAGGACGCGAAACGGCCCATTCCGGGTCGTTCCTGTCGTAGTAGCCCCCCGGCATACACACCCCCTCCGCCGACATCGCCGGATCGACCCCGCAGATAGGCGGTGCCTAGAGCGTGTCTAGCTGCGGAATCTTCAAGCATCGTTGCGCCCCCGATATCGGCGGAGCAAGAGGAAGCCCGGGCTTTCTCAGGTGCTGGACGGACCGCGCGTCTAGAGCGTGTCTCTGGTCAGTGCGCCGGCACCGTCCGGAGGAGCGGCATCCACAAGACGTAACGATCGCCACGGTAGGTCGAACGCGACACCACTACTGGCCGCTGTCCGGCGAAAGCGCGCCGATCCACCCGCAACACCGGGCTGCCGTCGTCGACGAGCAACAACTCGGCCTCCTCTGCCCGGGCCAGGTCGGCCTGTACGGAGTCTTCCGCCCAGGTCGGGTGGAGTCCCCGGCGCTCCAGCCCTATATAAAGGCTCTCGGGTAGCGGGTGGTCCAGCAGACCGGGGATGGTCCGCTCGGCGATGAAGGCATCCTCGATGCAGATCGGCGCTTCGTCGGCCAACCGCAGCCGACGCCAGTGCACCACTCGGTCACCGGCCTCGATCTCCAGGGCGCGAGCAACGCTCGGTCCCGACTGCTCCGGACGCGCCAGCAGCGTGGTGGAGCCGGCCTTCAGCCCTCGCCGCGCCATGTCCTCGGCGAAGGAGAGCAACAGGTTGTGGGTCTCCCCGAAACCGCGCGACACGAAGGTTCCCCGGCCCGGAATGCGCTCGAGGAGCCCCTCGGTGACCAGGGCGTCGAGGGCTTGCCGCACGGTCATCCGCGCAACGCCGAACTGCTGGACGAGCTCCCGCTCGGAGGGCGCGGGCGACCCGGGCTCCGCGCCCTCCACGAGGCTGCGGACGTACTCGCGGACCACCACGTGCTTGTGCACAGCGGGATGGTCGGTTGACGAGGCAGTCATGTCGCCCATGGCTTCCACTCTCCTCCGTCTGGATAGTAGTCGGAAAGGAGGAGCGGTGACGAGAGTCAACCGTGGGCGATCACTCCGCGGAGATGGCCTTGAGCACGTCGAGCTTGGCGGCTCGGCGGCCGGGCACGATCGCGGCGAGTACGCCGACCAGGCCGGCCGCCACGATGAACAGCACCAGCTGGAGCCACGGGACCGATAGCTCGGTCATGCCTTGGTCGTGCAGCGCCGTCACCAGTGAGACACCGAAAGCCACCCCGAGCACGACCCCGAGCAGCGCTCCGAACACACCGATCACCACAGCCTCCAGCCGGATCATCTGCCGCAGCTGCGCCCTGCTGACCCCGACGGCACGCAGCAGGCCGATTTCCTTCGTACGCTCGATGACCGAGAGTCCAAGCGTGTTGATCACACCGAGGATCGCGATCACGATCGACAGGCCGAGCAGGCTGTAGATGATGTTCAGGAAGGTGTTGATCTGGGACTTCTGCTCGTCGGCGAAGCCTTGCGGGTCCTTGACCGTCAGCGTGGGCAGGTCCTTGGTGAGGGTGTCGATCCGCTGCTTGACCGCGTCCACGTCCGCGCCCGGGTCGGTGACGACGAACAGTTGCGAGTCGCGGGCCGCGATACCGCCCTTGGTGAGAGTGCCGGTCGTGACGAGGTAGTCGCCGGGCACGGTCGCGCTGGACTTGAAGATCGCCGCGACCTCGAGCTCCTGGGTACCAGCCTGGAACTCGGCCTTCACGGTGTCACCGACCACCAGGTCGCCGCCGTCGGCCTTCGACTGGGTGATCGCGATCTTGCCTGGCCCGAGATCGGCCAGGTCGCCGCCGACCACGTCGAGGCGCATCGCTTGCTCCAGGTCGGCGGGCTCGATGCCGGCCACGAAGGCGTTGGCCGAGCCGTCGACCGTCGGGAGCGCGACCTGCACCTCGGCCACCGCCTTCACCCCCGGGACTCCACGCACTTCGGTGGCGACGGCCGTCGAGAACGGCTGCCCGATCGCGTTGGAGACGATCAGCTGCGCGGTGAGGTTGTCATCGACGGAGACGTCGGTGCTGGCCGCGGCGGAGCGGCCGAAGATCGCCACCAGCGAGACCAGCGCGATGCCGATCATCAGTGCGCTCGAGGTAGCGGCCATGCGCCGCGGGTTGCGCGCGGAGTTCTGCGTGGCGAGCTGCCCGATCGAGCCGAAGAGCCGCCGGTACGCCGTCCCGAACACCGCGATGACCGGCCGGGAGACCAGTGGGCTGGCCAGCGAGGCACCGATCAGCACGGCCAACAATCCGAGGCCGATCAAGCTCAGCCCGGCGCCTCCCCCGCCCACGACAAACCCCAGCACGACGCTGCCCACCCCGGCCAGCGCCAGCACGATGCCGAGCAGCAGCCGCGTCCGAAGGGTTGCCTCAGGGAGCGCGACATCGTCGCGGAGCGCGGAAACCGGCGCGGCACGCGATGCCCGGACCGCGGGCAGGACCGCTGCCACCACCGTCACGAGCATGCCCAGCAGGTAGCACCAGAACACGGTGGTGCCGGTAACCGGGAACGATGCGTTGGACAGGTCGATCCCGACCACGCCCATCAGAGCGCGGATCGCCTGGGCCAGCCCTATGCCGAGCAGCAGGCCGAAGGTCGAGCCGATGAAACCGACAGCGAGCGCTTCGAGTAGCACCGAGACGATCACCTGGCGGCGCGATGCGCCCAAGGCACGGAGCAGCGCGAGCTCGCGGCTGCGCTGGGCGACCAGGATCGAGAAGGTGTTGACGATCAGGAACGCGCCGACCACCAGTGAGATCCCGGCGAAGACCAGCATGAAGATGCGGATGTACTTGAGGAACGAGTTGTCGATGTCCTCCTTGTTCTGCTCGACCTGGACATCGCCGGGCGTCGCCACCAGGCCGTCCGGGAGCACAGCTTGCGCGGCGTCGGCGAGCTGGCGTTGCGTCGTACCCTCCGCCGCCGACAACGAGATCGAGTTGTAGACGTCCTTGCCGTCGAAGAACAGCTGCTGCATCGCGGCGGTGTCGAAGATCGTGATGGTGGCGCCGACCAGGCCGCCGTTGCCGAACTCGACGACCCCGGCGAGCTGGGCCGTCAGCGTCGGCGGGTCACCGGGCGTGACCAGCCTGACCGTGTCCCCGACGTGGTAACCGGACTTCTCCACGGTCTTGGCGTCGAGCGCCACCTCCCCGCGACCCTTCGGGTAGTGGCCCTCCTTCAGGGTGAGGATCGGCTCACCCTGGACGTTGGTGGAGCCGGCGTTGTTGAACGCCAGCCCAGGCGGCCCGAAGCCGCCGATCACCTTGCCGTTCGAGCCGATCACGAAGACCGACTGCAGCTGGAGGCCGGGATAGACGTCCTGGACGCCGGGCACCTTGCGCAGCCTGTCGACGACGGATCCCTCGATGACCCGGTTGTCCTCCATGGACGTGAAGCTCCCGGCACCCGCGTACGCGATCTCGACGTCGGAGACGCTGCCTTCGATGATGTCGTCGAAGGCGCCACCCATCGCGTCGGTGAAGATCAGCGAGCCGCCAACGAAGGCGACGCCGAGTACGACCGCGAAGGCCGACATGAACAGGCGCAGCTTGCGGGCGAGCAGGTTGCGCCAAGTGACTTTGAACATCGGGTCAGCCCTCGGCAGAGTCGATGGACTGCGACTCGTAGCGGGCGGTGAGCTCTTGCATCTTGTCGAGGATCGCCTCGCGGGTCGGAGCACGCAGCTCGTCCACGATCAGGCCGTCGGCCAGGAACACCACCCGATCGGTCACCGCCGCGGCGACCGGGTCGTGGGTGACCATCACGATGGTCTGCCCGAACTCGTCGACGCTGCGCCGCAGCAGGCTGAGCACCTCGGCGCCGGAACGGCTGTCGAGGTTGCCCGTCGGCTCGTCGGCGAACACGACGTCGGGGCGGCTGGCCAGCGCACGCGCGACGGCGACGCGCTGCTGTTGCCCGCCGGACAGTTCCTTGGGCAGGTGCCCCAGCCGGTCGCTCAGCCCGACCGTGTCGATGACCGTGCGATACCAGTCGGGCTCGGGAGAGCGGCCGGCGATCGACAGCGGCAGCAGGATGTTCTCCTCCGCGGTCAGCGTGGGCAACAGGTTGAAGCTCTGGAACACGAACCCGATCTGGTCGCGGCGCAGCCTGGTCAGCCTCTTGTCGCCGAGCGTGGACAGGTCGGTGTCGCCGAGGTACACGGTGCCGCTGGTGGCGTCGTCGAGCGCCGCGCAGCAGTGCATGAGCGTGGATTTGCCGGAGCCGGATGGCCCCATCACGGCGGTGAACTCACCGGCGTACAGGTCGAGGGTCACGCCCGCGAGGGCATGGACGGCGGCGTCCCCCTCGCCGTACACCTTGGTCAGGTCGACGACACGGGCAGCGGACGGGCGGAGGGAAGCGGTGGTGACGGTCACGAGGGATCCTTGCGAAGGCCGGTCAGGGTGACGCGCACCACCCTAGGCGGCCCGCGCCAGCCCCGCTATCAGGTTGTTCCCCGACCCCGACCCTGACATGCCACCCAGCGAGCCACCGCCGAATTGTGGCCGATGGTGACCGTTAGCGCCGGTTTGTGGCCGAGGGCGACGGCGCCTCGCCGAGTACGGCTGTCGGCATCGGCCACAAACCCGCCCCGTCCGAGTCGCGGTCAGCCTGCTCCGACGCGGAGCTACCGGACGTCATGGGGACGGAACTGCACCGAGATTCGCGGGCCGCGTGACTGTGCCACAGACTGGGCCACCTTCGGGACCGCGTGCTCCCAGGTGCGCTGGCACGAGCCGCCCATCACCAGCAGGTCGCCGTGACCGAGCTCGAAGCCGATCGAGCTCCCACCGCCGCTGGGCCGCAGCATCAGCCGTCGCGACTCCCCCAACGACACGATCGCGACCATCGTGTCGTGCAGCCGACTGCGCCCGATGCGGTCACCGTGCCAGGCGACGCTGTCGCGCCCATCGCGGTAGAGGCACAGCCCGGCGGTCGTGAACGGTTCGCCCAGCTCGGCCGCATAGTGGGCGCTCAACGCCTCCCGTGCCTCCGTCAGCTCAGAATGCGGAAGCAGCGAACCCTCCTCGTAGAAGGCGACGAGCCGGGGCACGTCAACGACCCGGTCGTACATCTGGCGCCGCTCGGCACGCCAGGGCACCTCCCGCATCAGCGCCAGGAACAGCTCGTCGCCGCCTTCGAGCCAGCCCGGCTGATGGTCCACCCAGGCACCGTGCTTCAACACGGTCCGCGCAGGCGCCAGCGGCCCGACCCCCGAACCACTATCGAAGAGCGAGGCTTGCAACTCGAGCACCATAGTCCGAGCGTAACGCTTTTTCGAACGTATGTTCTAGTACGCTGCGACCGCGAGGCGTCTCGTATGTGATGTCTCGTAACAGACGTCTCGTAAGGTAAGGGGATGCTTCGCAGCGCAGTGGTGACCGCCGGCCTGGCGGCAGGGGTCGCGGCTGCCGTCGCCATCGGCGTACTCAACGGAGTTGCCCACGAGCCCGAGTCGACCGCACTGCCGCGCCCACCGAAGGCGACCACCCAGGTCGTGGCCAAGGGATCGGCCTCACCGGACAAGCCGCTGGCGGGCAAGATCGTGGTGATCGACCCTGGCCATCAGCTCGGCAACAGCAGGTTCCCCGAGAAGATCAACCGCCCGGTGGACGCCGGCGGCTTCACCAAGCCCTGCAACACCACCGGCACGTCGACCAACGCCGGCTTCCCCGAGGCCACGTTCAACTGGCGAGTCGCCAAGGTCGTGCAGCGCCGGCTCAAGAAGCTGGGCGCGACCGTGATCATGACGCGACATCGCAACTCGTACGCTCGCTGGGGGCCTTGCATCGACAAGCGCGGGAAAGCCGGCAACGGGCTGGCCGACGCGAAGATCTCGATCCACGGTGACGGAACGAGTGCGTCCGCACACGGTTACCACGTGATCGTCTCGACCCAGCGGCACGGGTTCCGCAAGGCGTCGGTGGCCTTCGCCAAGCGCGTACGTGCGACGCTCGACGCAGCCGGGTTCGACCGATCCACCTATGTCGGCGGTGGCACGGCGCTGTCACTGCGCGGCGATCTCGGCACGTTGAATCTCTCCCGGATGCCCACCGTCATGGTCGAGCTGGGCAACATGCGCAACGCCGGCGACGCCAGGGCGATGACCTCCAAGGCGGGTCAGAAGCGCTACGCGAAGGCCCTCGTCGCGGCGCTTCGCGCCCAGCTGAAGCACGACTGAGACGGGCGCGACCTCCCGCGCGAAGCGCGCCCGGCAAAGCCGGTCCAGAAAGGAAATGGGAAGCCGGGCACGGCCCTACCAGCGACCGCGGAGCAGCCAGCCACGCAATCAAGCGCGCGTCCGCAGCGTCTTGCTACCCGCCGGATGGACTTCGGAGTCACGGAGCGAGAACGCGAAGGGCCCCCGCGCTTGCGCGCGGGGGCCCGAAGCGTTGAGCGGAGTGGACTCAGAAGTCCATGCCACCCATGCCACCCGACGGATCCGGCATGGCCGGGGCCTTCTCGGGCTTGTCCGCCACGACCGCCTCGGTCGTGAGGAACAGAGCCGCGATGGAGGCGGCGTTCTGCAGCGCGGAGCGGGTCACCTTGGCGGGGTCGAGGATGCCGGTGGCAACCATGTCGACGTACTCGCCGCTGGCGGCATTGAGGCCGTTGCCCGCAGGCAGGTTGCGCACCTTCTCCACGATGACACCGCCCTCGAGGCCGGCATTGACCGCAATCTGCTTGAGCGGAGCCTCGGCGGCCTGGCGGACGATCGCCGCTCCGGTCGCCTCGTCACCGTCGAGCTCGAGCTTCTCGAACGCGGCGTCGGTGGCCTGGAGCAGAGCGACGCCACCGCCGGCGACGATGCCCTCCTCGACGGCTGCCTTCGCGTTGCGAACGGCGTCCTCGATGCGGTGCTTGCGCTCCTTGAGCTCGACCTCGGTGGCCGCGCCGACCTTGATCACCGCAACACCGCCGGCGAGCTTGGCCAGGCGCTCCTGCAGCTTCTCACGGTCGTAGTCGGAGTCGCTGTTCT
>JASGGG010000132.1:0-7268 GCA_047605165.1 Nocardioidaceae bacterium | reverse complement strand
TCGCGGTCATCTCCAAGATCTCCGGCGAGATCTACGACTCGACCTCTCTGAAGTCGAAGGCCACCACCGACGACCCGTACGCGGTCGACTGGTCGAACACCAACACCGACGGCAGCTTCGGGTTCGGGCCGTACGTGCTCGACACCTACGAGGACGGCGTCCAGATCACCTACACGGCCAACCCCGGGTACGCGCTCGGCGAGCCAGCGATCAAGACCATCACCCAGAAGGTCGTGGCCGACGCCGGCAACCGAGCGTCCCTGCTCGAGAACGGCGACGTGGACGTCGCGGTCCAACTGCTCCCGGCCGATGTCGCCGACATGGCCGACAACGCCGACCTGACGACGTACTCGGTGGCCACCAACAACTTCACCTGGATCTTCATGCAGACCCAGACCCCGCCGTTCGACGACCAGCTGGTGCGCCAGGCCATCTTCAAGGCGGTCCCCTTCCAACAGATCATCGACACCGTCTACCACGGCAAGGCCAAGTCCGTCGTCGGCCTGCTGGACCCGAACGCTCCCGAGTACATCGCCGACGGGCTGATGAGCCAGGACTACGACCCGGAGGGGGCCAAGGCTCTGTTGGCGCAGGCGGGCGTGACCTCGCCCGTCGCATACACCATCTCCTGCAGCAGCGCCGTCCCCGACATGCAGGAGGTCGCGGTGCAGATGCAGCAGTACGCCGAGGACGCCGGCTTCAGCGTCGAGATCGAGGTTCTTCCGCCGGCCACCCTCAGCGAGCGGCAGACCGCGCAGAACTTCCAGCTCCTGTTGATGCGGGACATGGCCGTCTCCTACGAGTCGCCGCCGTACGTGCTGAACCTCGCCTACCCGCGCGACGTCTCGCAGGGCGTCACCGGCTGGGGACCGCAGGACTACTTCGATGCCGTCGACGCCGGCAGCGATGCCGGCGACGCCCTTGGCTCCGAAGCCGCGAAGCTGTGGAACAAGGCCGAGCTGATCTGGCAGGACGGGCGCCCCCAGATCCAGGTCTGCAACGTCACTCCGCTCATGGTGATGAACGCCAAGCTGACCGGTTTCGCCCACCGCACCGACAACGTCATCGACTTCTCGGTCGTGACGTCGGCCTGACCGGCGGTCCCGGAAATCCCTACTCGGCAAGCATCTGGTTCAGAAGGAGGCACGGTGAGCTGGACAACTGAAACGATCGTGGCGGACCTGGGGCCCGGCTCACCGTCCTCCGACTTCCGTGTGCTGCTGCACGAGATCTTCCCGACCGAGCCGACCGGACCCGAAGGGATCGAGCACCTCGCGGTCACCGAGTTGGCCTCGGGGCCGGTGCCCAACACGCCCTACCTGCGCCAGACGCTCGGGAGCGACTCCGACACCGTGCTGCTCTTCGAACAGCTGGTGTGCCTGCACGAAACTCCGTTGTATCTCAACGCCAGCTACATCGCCGCGGAGTATGACCCCGGCCGTCTCCTGCTCGCGCAGCGAGCGATCCACGAAAGCCAGCACGTCCCACCGGTGCGAGAGGTCTTCGAGTTGCTCTTCGACACCTCCTACGGCGGTGGCACCGCGGTCATCGAGTCCGTCCGCTGCGATCCGCACACCGCGCAGCACCTCGGCGTGCCGCCCGGGTCGCCGATCCTGCTGCGCGAGATGAGGCTGCACGACGCCGAAGGCCACGTCATCAATGTGATGTGGACCCACTACCGACCGGACCGCGTCGAGATCACCTGCTGACGCCGGGCTCTGCTGCGGCGCCCGTCGCGGCGGCCCGAGCAGCGCCACCCTCACGCGATCTCCGAACTGTCGGCCAGACTGGTGCGCGCGGAGTTGTAGCGGGTAAAGACCAACAGGTAGGGCACGGCCTCCAGGGAGCGGACCACCATCTCGCGCAGCAGGATCGGGGAGCCGGGCTCCTGACCGAGGATCTCCGCGACCCGCTCGTCGCACAACGTCGCCTCGATGACGTTGTCGACGGTGCCGAATTCGACGCCGAAGACACGTCGCAGCTTCTCGCCGTAGGACTCTGCCGGGTAGCCGGACCGGTCGATGCCGAGCAGCACACCAGAGACGAGCGGCTCCGGGCAGTACATGGTGCGCAGCGCCACCCCCATCGAGCGGACCGAGAGCAACTGCTCGACCATCAGCGCACGCTCGCAGTCGCACTCGAGCCGGGCTCGCAGCAGGGGCGTCACGGGCACCCACTGCCGCTCCAGCGTCACCAGCTCGACCTCATCGGCACGGAAACGCACCGGCGTCTCGGGCAGGCCACGGCTCAGGTCGATCTTCCAGAAGTCCGAGATGTGACTGGTCCCGACGCCCGACGCCCGCCGTACCACGCCCTCGGCGGCCAGCATCTTCATCGCCCGGCGGATGGCGTTCCGGCTGGTCGCCATGGCATGGATGAGCTGGTGCTCCCCGATGAGCACCGCCTCTTGCGCGAGGCCGGTTCGGATGCTGCTGCGGATCAGGTCGTGGGCACGCTGAGGTGAGGTCTGGTAGCCGGCCCGCTGCTCGAGCCGCCGGCTCCGGAACTCCTTCGTCTCGATCTGCTCGTGCTTGTCCAAGCGCATCTGGAACCTCTCCCTGTCACATCTGTGACGACCGGCGGAGCGGGGACCCAGGTATCGACGCTGGCGGTGCTCCGCAGCCGAGCACATGACATCGCGGTGCCGTTTCGACGCCGTGAGCCCCCGGCGACAGCCATGTTGCGCATGCCGGCCTCACCCCTCCTGCGGCAGCGCTCGTGCTGGCCGCTCAGCCCCGCGCTCAGCTCCGCGCCGAGGCGACCAGCCTGAGGATCCTGCCGGTGTGGTCTCGGGCGGTCGCGTGGTCGAGGTTGAGCCCCCCACCCAACGAGACCCAGTCGACCAGGCCCTCGTACTGCGTCAGCTTCTCCAGCACCTCGCCCGGGGTACCGGCCAGCGCGAGCTCGTCGACCATCCGGTCGCTGACCGCCGCGATCTGGGCGGCGCGGTCCCCTGCCGCGACGGCGGCCTCGCCCGCCGCCAGCTCGGCCTCGAAACCATAGGGCTCAAGGATCGTGCGCAGGTACGGGATCGCGAAGTAGAAGGAGATCTGGGCGCGGGCCAGGTCGTAGGCGGTGGCACGATCGTCGTGTACGCCGGCGAAGCGGCCGACTCCCCGCATCAACTCGGTCGCAGCGCGCCCACCGCGCCGGGCTCCCACGTCCAGTTGTGGCAGCGAGCGCTCCCTGAGGTGCTGCAACGGCACGATGCCGTTGATGATCGCTCCCTCGCACACCTCGCCGGCGAGCTCGGTCATCCGCGGCAGCGTGACGCCCAGCAGCACCGGGGGCACCGGGTCCATGCTGATGTCGGCGTTGTGGAACCCATGACTGGGGAAATGCTTTCCCTCGACGTCGGTCGGCGCCGTCGACGACGCCCGCAGGCAGGCTCGCAGGGTGACGACGTACTCTCTCATCCGCTCGATCACCGGCGAGAACCGCATGCCGTGCCAGCCCTCCACTCTCGCTTTGGGAGTGGCGCCCACCCCCAGCACGAAGCGGCCGCCTGAGAGGTTCTGGATCGTGCTCGCAGCGAACGCCATCGTGGCAGGGCTGCGAGTCCAGCCCGCGACGCTCGAGACCAGCTTGACTCGCTCGGTCCGTGCCGCCAAGGCTCCCATCAACGCGAAGGTCTCCACGCCGCTGTCCCCGGCCAGCACCAGATCGAAGCCGACGCTCTCGGCCTCCCCGGCGAGAGCCAGCAGGTCGGTGAAGCTGTCGCTCGCCCTGGCCACGGAGAGGCCGATGCCCAGCGAGCGGTCGAACTGCGGCGTCTGGCCGTTCACGTGTGGCTCCGATCCGTTGTGTTCGTCAGTCGCGCCGGGAGGCGGCGCCGAGATGAGCCAAACAGCCCGGCGTAGCGGACCGCGAACGACTCTGTGACGGCACCGTTGCGCCCCGTCGGCACGCGCTCCAGCCTCGTCCTTCGCGGCGCCGCGCAGATTCCGGGGGGTCGCTCCAGGCCCAGGCCGGTGGGCCGTCAGCAGCGCAACAGCGGCTTAATCACGCGAAACCTTCCGATTAATCAGCCCGGCAGATGCTCGCCACACCGAGACGGCCCCGAGCGGGCGAGATGGCAGATGCGGACGGAGTGTGCCGGTGTTCCACATGGGTTGGTTTCTCAGTTACAACGCCTCCGCTTGGCGGCTGCGGTGGGGCGGCGACTCGCGCACGTGGATGAAGCCGGCGCGATGGGTCCAGATGGGCGTCTCGCTCGAGCGTGCCGGATTCGACTACATGATGCTGGAGGACGGGTCGTTCATCCCCGACGTCTACCAGGGCTCCACGAAGAGCGCCCTGGCCAGCGGCTCTGTCCCCAAGCACGACCCGATGGCCCTGGTGCCCCTGATCGGCGCGGCGACCGAGCGGCTCGGGGTGATCGCGACGATGACCACCACGTTCTATCCGCCCTATCTCGGCGCCCGGCTGATGGCGACCCTCGACCACCTGACCCAGGGACGGGTCGGGGCCAACCTGGTCACCTCGCACAATCTCCGCAGCGCGCAGAACTTCGGCCTCAGCGAGCAGGTCGAGCACGACGAGCGCTACCGACGCGCCGACGAGTGGGTGCGGGCCGTCAAAGCGCTCTGGGACAGCTGGGAGCCCGATGCGGCGGTGATGGACGAGGAGACCGGCGTGTTCGCCGACTACACCAAGGTTCATCGCGTCGACTTCGAGGGCGAGTTCTACTCGACCCGGGGACCCCTCAACACCATGCCCGGGCCACAGGGCAGGCCGGTCATCTGCCAAGCCGGCGGTTCCCCCGCCGGCCGCGCGTTCGCCGCCCAGCATGCCGACACCGTCGTAGCGTCTGTCGGCAGCGTGGCCGCCATGAAGGCCTACCGCACGGATATGGACGATCGGCTGCTCGGCGCTGGGCGTAAGCCGTCGGACTGCAAGGTCCTCTTCGTCGTCAACCCGGTTCTGGCCGACACCCAGCGAGCCGCGGAGGATCTGGCGGCGCTGCAGCTGGGCACGCCCGAGCAACGGATCGAGACCGGGCTGAGCGCCCTCTCCTTCGCCAGCGGTGTCGACTTCGCCGCGTTCGATCTCGACGCGCCGGTGCCCGAGATGACCACGAACGCGGCGCTGAGCACCATGCGCCGTTTGCTGGGCGGCGACAACGACATCCACGGTGTCACGCTGCGCGAGCTGCTGCTGGCACCGCCCCAGGCGGTGCGTTTCGTCGGTACGCCGGACGCCGTCGCGGCCCAGATGGGCGAGACCATGGCGGAGGTCGGTGGCGACGGCTACCTGATCAGCAGCGGAGCCGTCACACCGCGCTACGTGGCGGAGATCGCCGATGGCCTCGCCCCACGGCTCAAGCGACGCGGGCTGATCCGCGACGGCTACGGCTATGAGCTGTTCCGGGAGAACCTGCTGGCCTTCTGAGGCTCGCCACCAGTTCCACCACCCTTCCCACCCACCGGCACGGTGGCAAGCCACAGGAGAGAACGTGTTTCACCTCAGCTGGTTCGTCGGCATGGGTTTCGGCGTCTACGGCTGGAACCAACGCTGGTCGGGAAACTCCGCCAGGGACGTCGCCAACCCCAAGCTGTTCATCGACATCGCGACCTCGCTCGAGCGGGCTGGGTTCGACTACATGATGCTCGAGGACTCGCTCGTCATCCCCGACGTGTACCAGGGCACGATGGAACACGCCCTCAAGAACGGGACGATGCGACTGGACCCGATGCCGCTGGTCCCGATGCTGGCGGCACACACCACGAAGCTCGGCATCGTGGCGACGGCGGCCACGACCTTCTATCCGCCCTACCTCGCGGCCCGGCTGATGCAGACTCTCGACCACGTCACCGATGGCCGCGTGGGCATCAACCTGGTCACCGCCAGCCCGCACGCGGCGGCCCAGAACTTCGGGTACAAGAAGCACTTCGAGCACGATCAGCGCTACAGGATGGCCGACGAGTGGATCCGCTGCGTCAAGGCGCTGTGGGACACCTGGGAGGAGGGGGCAGTCGTGATGGACGAGGAGACCGGCGTCTTCGCCGACCACACCAAGGTCCATCCGGCCGACTTCGAGGGCGAGTTCTACTCCTCCCGTGGGCCCCTCAACACCATGCCCGGCCCGCAGCGGCACCCCGTCATCTGCCAGGCCGGCGGCTCTCCCGCGGGCCGCGAGTTCGGCGCCGTACACGCCGACACGATCATCGCCTCGCTCGCCGAGAACCCCGGTGCCGACAACATGAAGGAGTACCTGGTCGACCTTCGCCAGCGGATGGTCGCCCACGGGCGCAGCCCCAAGGACGCCAAGGTGCTGTTCCTCATCCACCCGATCCTCGCCGACACGATGGAGGAGGCCGAGGAGAAGCAGCGAGCCATGGCCGAGGCGGCGGCGCGCAACACCGAGGGGCTGCTGGCCGGGATGTCCTACTACAGCGGGCTGGACTTCTCCCAGTTCGACCTCGACGAGCCGCTGCCCGACCTCACCGGAAAGCACAACGGTCACCAGAGCCTGGTCGACGACTTCGTCAAGCGGGCCGAGGGCAAGACCCTGCGTGAGGCCCTCCAGGAGCGGAGCCAGACGGTGGGCTCCCTGGAGCTGGTGGGCACGCCGGACTCGGTCGCCTCCGAGATGGGCGAACACATGGCGGAGATCGACGGCGACGGCTACCTGATCCGGATCCCGCCCACCCGGGCCGCCCTCACTCAGGTCTGCGACGGCCTCGCACCCGTGCTGCGTCGCCGTGGGCTGATCCGCTCCGAGTACAGCCACGACACCTTCAAGGAGAATCTGCTCGCCTTTTGAGCGGGCACCCGCACGAGGTCGGGAGCGGCTGGAGTGCTCGCGGCACGACCTGATCGATGCCGGCGGCCACCAGATCGCCGTACTGCGGGTGGAGGCGCTCGCGAATCGCGACATCGCACCGATGGTCTTCCACCGCAGCGCCTGCCACGGCTTGGCCTCGACCGCATCAGAGCTCGCGCTCCGGGATGAGTGTCGGCGGGGCGTTGTTGACTGTGCTCATGCAGTTGGCCGATGTCGTCGCCACGTCCATCGAGGTGGGCGCCACCCGCTCCCGCAAGGCGAAGGTGGCGGCCCTGGCCAGCCGGCTCCTCACTGCGTCGACGGAGGAGCTTCCGATCGTGACGTCCTACCTCGCGGGCTCGCTGCGGCAGCGCCGGACCGGGCTGGGCTGGTGCTCGCTGACGGCGCTGCCCGCGCCGGCGGCGGAGCCGTCGCTGAGCGTCGTCGAGGTCGATGCCGCCTACGAGCGGATGGGCCGGCTGGCCGGGCCCGGCTCCGCGAC
>JASGGG010000131.1:0-7271 GCA_047605165.1 Nocardioidaceae bacterium | reverse complement strand
TCCGGTCGGCGTCTCGATACGGCCCTCGGCTAGCGCCTCGGACCACTCGACGACCAGAAGCGGCTCGATACACGCCTCGCACGCCGCTGATCGAGTGCCCGGCGAGGAACGAGCCGGGCGTATCGAGATCCCTGCCGCTGGACCAGCGTCAGCCCAGGCTGGACTGGCCGACCGCGGTGCCGATCAGATAGGTGAGGCCCGCCGTGGCTCCGCCGAGGATCATCTGTCGCAGTCCGCATCCCCGGGGGGCACATCCTGGCTGGGTGCATCCTCGGGCGCCGGCGGGCTCTCGGCGGTGGCCGCGGGGACCGACTCCGGCCCGGATCCGCCGGCATCGTCTTCGTCCACAGCTGTCTCCGGGAGTGGTTCGCGGCCCGGGCGCCAGACCGATGCTTCGCGGCCCGGGCGGAGACGCCCGACCACCACGAAATAGATCAGCGAGAGCACGAACAGCACGATCGAGGTCCACACGTTCAGCCGCAGACCGAGCACGTCGTTGGCCTCGACGGGATCGATCCGCAGCGCCTCGATCCAGCCGCGACCCGCGGTGTAGACCATCACGTACAGCGCGAACACCCGGCCGCGACCGAGCTTGAACCGCTTGTCGGCCCAGACGATCAGCGCGGCGCCGGCGAGGTTCCAGATGCACTCGTACAGGAACGTCGGGTGGAAGGTCGCGTACTGCTCGTACCCTTCGGGGCGCTTGGCGGGAGCGATCTTCAGTGCCCACCAGGTGTCCAGCGGCTTACCGAACAACTCCTGGTTGAACCAGTTGCCCCAGCGTCCGATCGCCTGGGCGACCAGCAGCGCGGGTGCCAGCGCGTCCATCGCCGGGGGCATCCGGATGCCGGCGCGGCGGACGTAGATGTAGGCACCGAGAGCACCGAGCGCGATCGCGCCCCAGATGCCCAGCCCACCCTCCCAGATGTACAGCGCCTCGATCGGGCGCTTGTCGTTGCCGCTGAAGTAGATGCCGTTGTCGGTGATCACGTGGTAGAGCCGGCCCCCGACGATGCCGAAGGGCACGGCCCAGATCGCCATGTCGCCGATCTGTCCGGAACGACCGCCGCGGGCGACCCAGCGTCGCTCGCCGAGCCAGACCGCGGCGACGATGCCGAGGATGATGCACAGCGCGTACCCGCGGATCGGGATCGGGCCGAGGTGCCAGACCCCGTCCGAGGGGCTGGGGATGTACGCCGGCAGCGTGGCAGCGATCATCGGGTTTCCTCTCGGGTCGGTACGCCCTCGGTCACGATCGTGGTGAGGTCGGCGGCAAGATCCTTGCTGCTGATGCTGTCGTTCCACACCACCGGGGCCGAGCCGTCCGGCAACACGCCCAGCACCTGGGTGCCGTGTGCGACGGCATACCCGCCGCTGGGGAGCTTGTCGCCCTTCTCGATGGCCACGCCGAGCGAATGCGCGACGGTCTTGGTGTCGGCGAGGCTGCCGGTCAGCCCTTCGAAGGACGGGTCGAAGTGGTCGAGATAGCGGCGCAGCGTCGCGGGGTCGTCGGTGGCGGGGTCGCTGGTGATGAACAGCATCCCGACCTTTCCCTTCGCGTCGTCGCCGAGGCGGGCCACGGCGGCGGTGAGGTTGGCCATTACGACCTGGCAGATATCGGGGCAGCTCGTGTAGCCGAAGAAGACCAGCGTGATGGGCTTGGTGAGTTCGCCGGCCACCGCGACCTGCTTGCCCTCGCTGTTGGTCAGGGTCAGGGAGTCGAGCTGGTACGGCTCGGGCAGCACGGCGCCGTGCAGCCCGTCGGGGTTGTTCTCGTGCACGTTCGCGACGGCGCCCGGGTCGCTGTCGGACTGCGCCGAGCAGGCGGTCAGCAACGCCAGGGTTACCAGGATCGGTGCGAGCAGCTTCGAGACCCGCCGATCATGCCGGCGTCTCGGTCTCGATGCGGGCTCGTTCCTCGCCCACTCGACCAGCGGCTTCCTAAGCATTGCCACGTACGCCCGCGGCAAGATCCTCAGTCAGGGCCCGCAGGGCTGCATGGGCGGCCTTGTCGTCACCAGCGTTGTCGAGCAGAGCCCGCACGAAGGCCGACCCCACGATGACACCGTCGGCGAAGCCGGCGACCACGGCCGCCTGGGCGCCGTTGGACACCCCGATGCCGACGCCGACGGGCAGGTCCGTCACGGCGCGGGTGCGCGCGACCAGCGGCTCGGCGAGGTCGCTGGATGTCTCCCGTGCGCCGGTGACGCCCATCACGGCAGCGGCGTACACGAACCCGCTTGCGTGCTCACAGGTCATCCGCAACCGCTCGTCGGTCGAGCTCGGCGCGACCAGGAAGATCCGGTCCAGGCCGTGCTTGCTCGACGCCGCCAGCCACTCGCCAGCCTCGTCGGGCACCAGGTCCGGCGTAATCAGGCCTACTCCTCCAGCAGACGCGAAGTCCGCGGCGAAGCGCTCGACGCCGTAGCGCTCGATCGGGTTCCAATAGGTCATCACCAGCGTCTGGACACCGGTCGCCGCGACTGCCTCGACCGTCGCCAGCACATCCCGAGTGCGTACGCCGCCCTCGAGCGCCTGCAGTGCCGCGGCCTGGATCGTGGGGCCGTCCATCACGGGATCGCTGTAGGGCAGCCCGATCTCGATGACGTCGCAGCCGGCGTCGACCATCACCTTGATCGCGTCGATGCCACCCTGCACGGTCGGGAACCCGGCCGGCAGGTAGCCGACGAGCGCCGCGCGCCCGTCGGCCTTGGCGGTACGGAAGGTCTGCTCCAGGCTCATTCCGGTACCCCCAAGCTCACACCGAGTCCGCAGCGCAGCTCCCCGACAGCGCCACTCGGCCGCTCCGCGGTGCGGTACGCGCGAGACGATTCCCCATAGCTTCGCGGCTCGCTCCGCTCGCGGAGCGCCGCGCGCCCGTCGGCCTTGGCGGTACGGAAGGTCTGCTCGAGAGTCACTTCGCCTCCTCGCCCGTGGTGTCGCCGAGGCCGAACCAGTCCAGCGCGGTCTCCATGTCCTTGTCGCCGCGGCCCGACAGGCTGACCGCGATGGTGGCGCCCGGCATCTCCTTGGCCAGCTCCAAGGTTCCGGCGAGAGCGTGAGCCGACTCGATGGCCGGGATGATCCCCTCGGTGCGGGCCAACAGCGCGAGCGCGTCCATCGCGGCAGAGTCGGTGACCGGCAGGTACTCGGCGCGGCCGGTGTCGGCCAGCCACGCGTGCTCGGGTCCGACACCGGGATAGTCCAGGCCGGCCGAGATCGAGTGGGACTCGATGGTCTGGCCGTCCTCGTCCTGCAGCACGTAGGTGCGGGCACCGTGCAGCACACCGACGTCGCCCGCCGTGATGGTGGCGGCGTGCCGGCCGGTCTCGAAGCCGTCACCGCCTGCCTCGAAGCCAACCAGGCGCACCGACTCGTCCCCGATGAACGCGGCGAACATGCCGATCGCGTTGGACCCGCCGCCGACGCACGCGGTCACCGCGTCGGGCAGGCCACCGAGGAGCTCCAGGCACTGGGCCCGCGTCTCGTCACCGATGCCGCGGACGAAGTCACGCACCATCGACGGAAACGGGTGCGAGCCGGCGGCGGTACCGAGCAGGTAGTGGGTGCTGTCCACACTGGCGACCCAGTCGCGCAGGGCCTCGTTGATGGCGTCTTTCAAGGTACGCGAGCCGGACGTCACCGGGATCACCTCGGCGCCGAGCAGCTTCATCCGGGCGACGTTGAGAGCCTGTCGCTGGGTGTCGACCTCGCCCATATAGACCACGCAGTCGAGCCCGAGGTAGGCGCAGGCGGTCGCGGTGGCGACACCGTGCTGCCCGGCACCGGTCTCGGCGATCACGCGCTTCTTGCCCATCCGCTTGGTCAGCAGTGCCTGGCCGAGCACGTTGCGGATCTTGTGCGCGCCGGTGTGGTTGAGGTCCTCGCGCTTGAGCAGGATCCGGGCGCCCGCCATCTCGGAGAGCTGGGTGGCGTCGTACAGCAGCGACGGCACTCCGGCGTACTGGTGGAGCATTCGCTCGAACTCACCGGTGAACACCGGGTCGGCCATCGCCTCCTGCCAGGCCTGGGTCAGCTCGTCGTGAGCCGCGATGAGCGCCTCGGGCATGAAACGGCCGCCGAAGCGGCCGAAGTGGCCGGTTTGATCTGGTTGCACGTGTTCCTCGGGGTTCTCGGCTAGTGCTTCTTGGAGATGGCCGGGTGCGCACCGGCGGCGACCAGGTCGGTGACCGCGGCGCGCGGATCCTCTTCACGGACCAGCGTCTCACCGACCAGGACCACGTCGGCACCGAGCTTGGCGTACTCCAGCACGTCGTGAGGTCCGCGGATGCCGGACTCGGCGACTTTGACGATGCCGTCGGGGATCATCGGGGCGAGCCTGCCGAACGTGGTGCGATCCACCTCGAGGGTCTTGAGGTTGCGGGCGTTCACCCCGATGAGCTGAGCCCCGGCAACGAGCGCACGCTCGACCTCCTCTTCGTCGTGCACCTCCACCAGCACCGTCAGCCCGATGCTCGCGGCCCGCTCCAGCAGCCCGGTCAGCGCGTTCTGGTCGAGCGCGGCCACGATGAGCAGCGCCATGTCGGCACCGGCGGCGCGGGCCTCGAACAACTGATAGCTGGTGACGATGAAGTCCTTGCGCAGCACCGGCACGTCGACGGTGGCACGGACGGCCCTGAGGTCCTGCAATGATCCGCCGAACCGGCGCTGCTCGGTGAGCACGCTGATGGCGGCGGCACCACCGGCGGCATACTCCCCCGCAAGCCTGGCTGGGTCGGGGATCGAGGCGAGCGCACCCTTGCTGGGGCTGGACCGCTTGACCTCGGCGATCACGCTGACCCCCGGCGAGAGGAACGCCGGCATGGGGTCGAGGGCCGCCTCGACGCGCAGCGCGGCTGCTTTGACGTCGTCGAGGGGTACGAGTGCCTCGCGCTCGGCGAGGTCGATCCGGACGCCCTCGATGATCTCCTCGAGGACCGACATGGCGCTATTTTCTCACGTTGCCGGGAGTGCTCGCGCCACGGGTGTCAGGGTGCCAGCCAGGCACCCGCCGCGGTGTTGCGCAGCACGGTGAACCCGACCAGCAACACCAGCCCGGCCAAGCCGAGAATCACACGATGGTCGATGCCGGCGACCCGCACCGGCGACGCCGGGGCGCCCGGCTGGTCCTGCCACGACCGGCGCAGCCAACGTGCCCAGAGCCAGGCCAGGAGCGGGATCGCCGCGACGAGGACGAGGTTGCTGGAGACAGCGGCCACCAGGTCGCCGTGGGTGAGGTCGTTGACCGCGCGGAGGCCGCCGCAGCCCGGGCAGTAGAGACCGGTCAGCGCGAAGAAGGGGCAGTAGCCCCAGCTGCCGGACTGGTGCGGGTCGCGCAGGTGCAGCGCGAGAACGGCGACGCCGAGGGCGCCAGCTGTGAGCAAGGGGGCCCGGACCCGGCTCAGGCCGTGGGCCAGCCGCTCCGAGTCGTCGTCGGAGTGGGTGGGTGTAACCCGGTCAGTGAGTGGGGGCGTCGGCACCGTAGCCCAGCCGGGACAACAGCAGCCCGAGCAGACCACCGATGGGGGCAAGCGCGACGCCCACCCAGAACAGCGGCATCGACTCGATGACCAGGCCGAGTCCGCCCAGGACGAACCCGAGCATCACGAGGGAGACGGCGGTCCAGGCTGCGGGGGTGTTGCCGTGGTGGGCTGACATGGTTCTCCTTGCCAGTGCTCAAGTGGCGCTCGGATGGCGTGCTCAGCAGGAAGTCTAGAAGGTAGAGCGGGCGGTCAGCGTGGCCGGTAGGCGTCTCGGCGGTGCTGAATCCCGACGACAAGAACTCTGACCGCCCCCTGGTCGATGACGTACAGGACGCGGAACTCGCCCCTGCGGGCAGAGTAGACGCCGTCCATCGGCGAATCGAGTCGTTTCCCGACCCGGTACGGATCGTCGGCGAGCGCGCCGAGAATGAACTCGTAGCAGGCCGCGGCAACGGCCTCCGGCAACTGGTGATCGAGCGCTCGACGCGCCGCCGGCGCGAGCGTGACGCGGTAGGCCATCGATCAGGTGGCACCATGGGAACGGCGTGCCTTGAACTCCGCGTACGCCTCCGCGGCGGGCGTCGCTTGGTCCGCCTCGCGCAACGACTCGTGGACCTGCCGTACGAGCGCCTCGTCGGAGAGCACGTCCAAGGTCTCCAGCAATGTGTCGAAGTCGTCAGCGGCGAGCAGGACCGCCGCGCGCTTCCCGTTGCGAGTGATGTCGAACCGCGCGTGCGTCGTGACCGCTTCGTCGACGAACTTCGACAGGTCTTGCCGGACCTCGGCCAACGGTCGCGTCTCCATGAGCAGAATTCTAGCGTATATCAGCGAGACGCTCTAGACAGTCGGGTCACGGCCCTCGTCGATCGCCTTCCAGAGCGCTGTCGCGTTCCCTTACCCCCTCGTCAGCGGCTGCAGTACTTGACGTCCAGCGTGCGTTCGCGTGCGGCGAGCCAGTCGGCGAGATGCCCGTCGGTGTCAGCGGCCGCTCGTAGCTGGTCGGCGAGACGCTTGTCCATCGTGACCACAGTGTCGTCGGCAGTCAGGGCGGCCGCGGTGATCCAGCAGTCGTTGTGCGACACCTTGCGGCTCACAGCCGCGCTCACGACGCCGAAGAGATGTGCCTGCTCGCCGGTCGCGGACAGCGACACCACGTTCAATTCCTCGGCACTGAATCTCAGGGTGGCGCGACGCCGCGTCCTCGTCGTCTCGTCGGTCGCCTCGAGGACGCCGCGTTCGAGCTCACCCAGCGTCACGGCATGGATCGCGGGTACAGCATCGCCGGCGGAGTCGAGCAGCCATCGCACCAGCTCGCTGTTCTGCAGCTCGACCCAGCCGATGACGGCCGAGGTGTCGAGCATCAGCCCCACAGCGCGTCCTTGGAGGTTTGGGCGTCGAGGTCGGCCTGCTTGGAGTCCATCAGCTCCTCGAACGCGCCGGTGTCGCCGTTCGACGCCTGTGCGGCCTTCGCGACCAATGCCTCGATCGGTCGTCCCTCGTCGGCCGGACGGATCTCCGCCACCCGGCTCCCTCGGTTGGTCAGGTAGACGACGTCGCCGTCACGGAGCGCCCGGAGCACTCTCGACGTGTGGTTCCGCAACTCCCTGATACCGAACTCCCGAACCGCCATACCGCCAAAGTAGCACCTCCATGACTGAATGTGCTACGGCTTTGCGCTCCGCCTAGACCGTCGGGTCACGGCCCTCGTCGATCGCCTTCCAGAGCGCGGCGTTGTCGTCGGGCATGGGTACGGCCCCGTCAGGTTCGGACGCTGTCTTCGCGGGGGCG
>JASGGG010000130.1:0-7323 GCA_047605165.1 Nocardioidaceae bacterium | reverse complement strand
GCTCGGTGACATAGGAGCCGGCCACGACCCGCGCGCCATCCCGGCGGGACAGCAGGGCGCGCCGAAGCCCACGGGCGAACTCGGCCATCTTCTGATCCCAGGTACCGCCCGGTGACGGCACTCCCACCCCCGCGATCAGCTCGTCGGCCATGGCTTCCAGTAGCGCCTGCTTGCTGGGGAAATGCCAGTACAGGCTGCCGGCCTGCAGACCGAGGTGCGCGGCGAGCTTGCGCGTCGTCAACGCCTCCAGACCGTCGGCGTCCAGCAGCTCCAGACCGCCGGCGACCACGTCACCGCGCCGCACCTGAACCATCGACGACTCCTCCTCGCAGGCGAACACGAAACCCTAACAGTGTTTGACTCTAACACAGCATGACTCTAACATCGCTCAAGTCAAGCGTTGTTAGAGTTCGGCCCGGCGTGGCTGCCGGCGCGACAAGGAGAAGGGCGTGCGAACGATGGCGGAGTACCTGGTCACGAGCCCGGCAGACACGAGCACTGACGTGAGGCCGAGCCCGAAGCGCTGGTGGGCGCTGGGGCTGATCGCCCTGGTGCAGTTGATGCTGGCGCTGGACGCGTCAGTGGTGAATGTGGCACTGCCGAGGATCCAGGAGACGCTGGGCATCTCCGACGACGCCCGGCAGTGGGTCGTGACCGCGTACGCGCTCGTCTTCGGCTCCTTGCTCTTACTTGGCGGCCGGGTCGCCGATTCCGTCGGACGCAAGCGCGCCCTGCTGACCGGGCTGGTCGGGTTTGCTGCCGCCTCCGCATGGGGCGGGCTGGCGACGCAAGCGTGGATGATCTTCGTCGCGCGCGGACTCCAGGGGGCGTTTGCCGCACTCATGGCGCCGGCCGGGCTGACGATCCTCTCCGTAACGTTCACCCGAGCGAAGGAACGTGGAACCGCCTTCGGCGTCTACGGCGCGGTGTCCGGCGCGGGCGTAGCGATCGGCCTGATCGTCGGTGGACTGCTGACCGAGTACACCTCTTGGCGCTGGTGCCTGCTCATCAACGTGCCCATTGGTTTGGTCGCGCTGGTGATCGGACTGGGCGTGCTGACCGAGAGCAAGACCGGCGAGAAGACCCGCTACGACGTGCCCGGTGCCGTCACAGCGACGCTCGGCCTGATGAGCCTGATATTCGGCATCACCAAGGGACAGGAGAAGGGCTGGACGACCGGCGTAACGGTAACCGCGTTGACCGCCGCCGCTGTGCTGCTTCTCGCATTCGTCGTGATCGAGGCCCGCAGCACGCACCCATTGCTACCGCTGCGGATAGTGCTACATCGCTCGCGTGGCGGTGCGTATCTGGCCAGTCTGCTCTCCGGCACCGGCTTGTTCAGCGTCTTCCTCTTCCTCTCCTACTACATGCAAGGAGTCCGCGACTACACCGCGCTCCATACCGGTCTGGCCTTCCTGCCCTCCGCCGTGGGCGTCGGCATCGGCGCCGGAATCGCCGGACGGCTGATGCGGCGGGTCACACCTCGCACGCTCCTCGTCGTCGGACTGGCCCTGACCGCCGCGGGAATGTTCCTGCTCACCGGTCTGAACGTCTCCAGCGGCTACCCCACACACCTCGTACCGGGCATGGTGGTCGCGGCCATCGGATGCGGACTCGTCTTCGTCACCGCGCCCGCATCGGCGATGACCGACATCGCCGCAACCGACTCCGACGCGGCCAGCGCCCTGGTCAATACGACCCAACAGATCGGCGGATCGCTCGGCCTCGCCGTCCTCGGCTCCATCGCCGCGAGCACCACCACCAGCTACCTCACCGCGCATCCGGGCTCCATCCCCGCCGCCTCCGTACGCGGATTCCACGACGTGTTCCTCTCCGGCGGGATCATCCTGGTCGCCGGTGCCGTCGTGATCGCGGTGCTCATCGGCCCCGCCGGTAAACACGGCATGAATCGGGAAACCGCCTGATATCGATCGGGGACGACATCTGAGTCGAAGGATTCACCCCAGGTGGGCGGGCCGGCATCACGAGCGCTCTTCAACGGTCGCAGACGTATCGGTGCTCCGAGGTCGCCGACCAGAAGACCTTCGAGTTCACCGTGAAGTCCACCGACTGCACATCTGACGGTGACCGGTGCGCCTCACACCGGTCCGGATGTCGTCGCCCAGATGCTTGAGGTGGCGCCAGCCGGATCCGGCAGTACCGAGAGAGGGCGCCTGTGCGACCCGAGCCTCGAGCAACACAGACCTGTGGCCGCTGGCAGGCTCGCTACTCAAGAGGGGCGACGGCGCGCATTGCGGTGTCGAGAAGTTCGCCGAGGTTCGTATCCAGGGTGCGGGCCCATGTCTGTTGCGCGGCGTCGAGGCATGCAATCGCCGCGCCGACAAGCGCCTCGGCATGTGGCGGGTCCCCTGGCTTTCCCAGTCGTGCTGCTATGAGCGGGGCTAGGAGCAGGTTCCAGCGGCGGCGTCGTTCCTCCATGCTGCTGCGGGCGCTGGCGTCGGTCTCGAGGAGCTGCTGGGATCGGCGGGCCACCGCGGCATTGTCCTGTTGCGGAAGGACGACCTCGTCCAGGGCGTATCGAAGGGCGACCCAGGCCGACTCGGCCGGCGGGCGGGCTTCTAAAGCCGCTGCCACACGGTGGCCTGCTTCGACCAGTCTCGCCAGGATCAGCTCGTCCTTATTGGCGAAGTAGCGGAAGAACGTGCGCCGTGACATCCCGGCCGCCTCCGCCACTTGTTCCACGGTCGTCGCCTCGAAACCCTGGTCGATGAACAGCCGCCACGCGTGCCGCAGCACTTCATCTCGGACCGCCTGACGCGCAACACCCCGCAAAGCACCCGAAGTTTCGACCATGCCACCCATTGTACTCTCAATGCCATCTGTGACACACTATGCCAATAATGACCTTCTGAGACACCTAGGAGTGACCATGTCCCCTGCTGCGGATGGCGCGGAAAGCGCTGACGCGTCGTTGCGTGCCCATATCTCGCCGGCCCGCGCGAACCTTGAGCTGCTCTTGGTGGGCTTGGGGGCGTTGGTGGTCTCGCTGTCCCAGTCGATGCTGGTGCCGGTGTTGGGCGACCTGCAGGCCGCCTACGGTGCGAACGCGAACTGGCTGCTGACCTCCACGCTGCTGGTCGCAGCGGTGTCGGTGCCGATCATGGGTCGTTTGGGTGACATGTTCGGCAAGCGGCTGATGTTGCTGGTCGCGATCGGTTCACTGGTGCTGGGGTCGTTGGTCAACGCGGTCTCCTCCGACATCGGCTGGATGATCGTGGGTCGGGCGATCCAGGGTCTCTCCGCGGCCGCGATCCCGTTGGGGGTGAGCCTGCTCGCCACGTTGATGCCGCGCGAGAGAGTTGCCTCGTCAGTGGCACTGATCAGCGCCATGCTCGGAGTGGGCGGCGCGTTCGGGCTCCCGCTGGCAGGATTCGTCGCCGAGCACTGGGACTACCACTCCCTGTTCTGGATCAACACGGTCGTGGGTGCGGTCGCGGTCGCCGGGATCTGCGTCTTCGTGCCCGAGTCGCGCCAACGCGAAGGGGGCCGAGTCGACCTGCTCGGTTCGGTTCTCCTCGCGGCGGGGCTCGTCTGCCTGATCCTGCCGCTCGAGCAGGGCCATGATTGGGGCTGGGGCTCGGCCCGAGTCCTGGGGCTGCTGGCCGCGGCGGCCGCGATCTTCGTGGTGTTTGCTCTGGTCGAGCTCCGTGTCCGCAACCCCTTGGTCGATCTCAGCGCGCTCAGCCGGCGACCGATCGTTCTGACTAACCTGGCCTCGATCTGCTTCGGGTTCGCCCTGTTCGCCTCCTTCATCGGCACCGCCAGCTACGTCGAGGCCGCCGGCTGGACCGGCTACGGGTTCGACTCCACCTTGCTGGTGGGAGGTCTGACCCTGCTGCCCTCGGGACTGATGATGCTGATCTGTTCACCGCTGGCGGCACGACTGATCACCCTGCGCGGCGCGCCCCTGACCCTGGGCCTCGGCGCCATCGTGGTCGCCATCGGATGGGCCCTTCGTATCGTGCTGACCGACTCGCTGTGGCAGGTCATCCTCGGAGCCACGATCGTCGGCATCGGCACCGGCATCGGCTACGCAGCCATGCCCGCGCTGATCAACGCCTTCACTCCCGGCAATGAGATCGCCGCCGCAAACGGACTCAACACGCTATTCCGCAGCCTCGGCAGCACCCTCGCCGCCGCCATCGGGACCAGCATCCTGGCCTCCTCGTTGGTCTACCACGTCGTCGACGGCACCGTCGTCGGCGCCGCACCCAGCCTCACTGCCTACCGCTGGCTCTTCGCCACCTGCGCACTCGCAGCGATCCTCGCCGCCCTCCTGATCGCCGCCGTCCCGCGAGGATCCCGAGCCCAAGCACCCGCACCGGCGTCGGCGTCGGCGTAGGACCCCTCGACCAGTGGCGTGGAGGTGCCCTCATGAACCACCCGACCCAGTGACGGCAAGTTCGACAGTCGGCCAACCGGGAATCAACTGACCTGGGCGCACGACAAGGCCGTCCCGCTCGGGTCGAGCAGCGTGTGAGCGGGACTGGAAGTCACTCGGCGGTTGAGTCCCCACAGATCATCGGCCCTCGTCCTGATGAGGGGTTGGAGCGAGACGTCTCACTCCAACCCCTCATCGCTCGTACGATGCGCCCACTTCAGCGGATGAAGAGCATCTCCCGGTACTTCGGCAGCGGCCAGGCGCTGTCGGCCACGTCGGCCTCCAGCGCATCGGCGAATCCACGAGCCTGGTCCATCAGGCCGCGGATCGCCGTGGCGAAGTGCACCATGTGATCGACCGTGTCGGCGAAGTCTTCCTTCTCCAACTCCGCCGCCAGTTCAGTGACGGTGGACAGCAGGCCCTGCGCGTTCGCGGCGATCGTCGCCACCACGCCGGTGTCCAGTTCACCACCGAACTCCTTGGCCGCCGAGTACGCCGACGTGAGGTCGGCCAGGTAGGTCAACGCGGCCGGATAGATGACCGTCTTGCCCATCTCGATCACAAGCTTGGCCTCGACCGCGATCGAGTTGATGTACTGCTCGGCGTAGACGTCGTAACGGCTGTGCAGTTCGACCGGCGACAGCACCCCGGTTGAGGAGAACAGCTCGACCACGGCCTCCTCGGTGAACACCGGAAGCGCATCGGCGCTGGTCGGCAGGTTACGCAGCCCGCGCTCCTTGACCGCCACCTCGTGCCACTCGCTGGAGTAGCCGTCACCGCCGAACACGACGTCACCGTGCTCCTTCATGATCTCCTGCAGGATCAGCGCCACTGCATCGGGCAGCTCTTTGCCTGCGCCCAGCTCAGTCTCGAGCCGGCCGGCGATCCACTCCAGCGAATCGGCCAGGATCGTGTTCATCGCCACCAACGGACCGGACACCGACTGCGACGAGCCGACGGCACGGAACTCGAACCGGTTGCCGGTGAACGCGAACGGCGAGGTGCGGTTGCGGTCGCCCGGGTCGCGGGTGAACGGCAGGATCTGGGCCAAGCCCAGGTCCATGACGCCGCCGTCGGCCGACGCCGAGACCTTACCGGCCTCGATGTCGTTGTAGACCCCCTCGAGCTGATCACCGAGGTACACCGACAGGATCGCCGGCGGCGCCTCGTTCGCGCCGAGCCGGTGGTCGTTGGAGGCGGTGGCCACCACTGCGCGCAGTAGCGGACCGAACAGGTGAACGCCACGGATCACCGCGCCGCAAAACACCAGGAACTGCAGGTTCTCCTCCGGCGACGAGCCCGGGTCGAGCAGGTTGCCCTGGGTGGAGTTGCCCACCGACCAGTTGACGTGCTTGCCCGATCCGTTGATCCCGGCGAATGGCTTCTCGTGCAGCAGGCACACGAAACCGTGCTCGGCGGCGGTCGCCTTCATCACCGTCATCAGCAACTGCTGGTGATCGGCGGCCACGTTCGCCGCCTCGAAGTAGGGCGCGATCTCGAACTGACCGGGCGCGACCTCGTTGTGGTGGGTCTTGGCCGGAATGCCGAGCCGGTACAGCCGGTCCTCGAACTCCTGCATGAAGACCTGCACCCGCTCGGGGATCGCGCCGAAGTAGTGGTCGTCGAATTCCTGGCCCTTGGCCGGCGGAGCACCGAACAGCGTGCGGCCGGCCAAGAGCAGGTCAGGGCGGGCGGCGGCGAAGTGCTTGTCGACCAGGAAGTACTCCTGCTCGGCGCCACAACTGGAGTTCAGCGGGGCGACGTCGGTCTCGCCCATCAGGGTCAGCACCTTACGCCCGGCCTTGTCCATCGCGGCGTTCGAGCGCAGCAGCGGAATCTTCTTGTCCAGCGACTCCCCCGTCCAGGACATGAACACGCTGGGGATCATCAGCGTCGCGCCGTTGGGCGTCTGCATGATGTAGGCCGGGCTGGTTGGATCCCAGGCGGTGTAGCCACGGGCGGCGTTCGTCATGCGCAGGCTGCCGTTGGGGAACGAGGAGCCGTCGGGCTCTCCCTTGATCAGCAGGCTTCCGGTGAACTCGGTGATCGCGTTGCCGTCGGAATTGGTGACGATGAAGCCGTCATGCTTCTCAGCAGTGATGTTGGTCAGCGGGTAGAACACGTGAGAGAAGAACTTCGCGCCCTTGCCGATCGCCCAGTCCTTCATCGCCGCGGCGACGACATCCGCCGTGGCCGGGTCGAGCGGCTCGCCGGTCTGCACGGTGTTCTTCATCGCCTTGAAAGCGTTCTTGGACAGTGCTTCTTCCATCGTGGCGAGGTTGAAGACGTCGCACGCCCACATCTCGCTGAGCGGGCGAATCTCAGCCGTCTCGGCGGGGGTGCGGTTCAGCACCTCCGTGATGGCTAGTTGGCGGACTTCATTGGCGGTCATGGGCAGGCTCGCATTCGTCGGGGGCCAGGAAAATTCGAGCCTAGGCACAGCCTGTTTCGGCGCGGAATCGCAGTATTTCGTGCAGGTTTCGTTGGCTGCGGGCCACGCCGGTCAGCTCGTCGCCTCACAGCGCGGCCCGCCAGCAGCAGATCCGGGCCTCCTCAGAACTGATCGCACGTCGTCGTGCCGTTGAAGACATTGTCCGGAGATCCTCCCCCGACCCACGTAGCGGCAACCGTCGGCTACAGCAATGCCGCCCTGGCGGCAGCCGTCCGCCGGCGATTCGGCTGCGCGCCCTCACAACTCGCGTCACGACGAGACCACTTGACCGGTCTCACTCGACCAGGGACGCGCCGTTGATCGGAGCCCGCGTGCCCAAGTCACGACGTGGCGAGCATCCGGCTCCGGCAAGGTGCCGTCAGCGAGCATCGTGGAGAGGCTGCGGTGCCTGCCGCCCTCCCCTGGGGCGGCCGCGTTGTGGCCTATGACGACGGCATTCCTGCAGGATCCTTGTCGTCATCGGCCACAA
>JASGGG010000129.1:0-7374 GCA_047605165.1 Nocardioidaceae bacterium | reverse complement strand
GCCGACCGGCTGAGCCAAGAAACCCAGCCTCCGGAATCTCCGGGGCGGTTCACCCAGCGCCAAGAAGTCCACCTCCGGCGGGGACAACACCACCAAGCCCAATCCCGGAACCAGCCGAGACAACCCCGCGCCGCTCGGATCGTCGATCAGCGGCGGCGGCTGGACGGTCAAGATCAACTCGATCAAGACCGTGAACTCCGACTCGATGGGCCAGTCCGCTCCCGCCGGCAAGACCCTGCTGCTGATCAACATGACCGCCACCTACAACGGCCACGACCCGCAGGGCGACTCCTCCTTCGCCACCGTGAAGTACGTCGCGCCCAACGGCACCAGCTACGACGACACCAGCGGCAACAGCCTGTTCATCCCGAACGACGAGTTCGACCTGACCAAGACGCTGTACCACGGGGGCAAGGAGACGGGGAACGACATGATCGAGATCCCCGCCGCCAACTGGCAGGCCGGAGTCCTCGCCGTCTCACCCGAGCTGCTCAACGACGACACCTTCGTCTCGCTGAAGTGAGAGGCGCCGCCGGAGCGTGCAGGTCCGCTGCTCCGGCGGCGGCCCTCATGGGCAGGCAATTAGGCTCAGTGCGATAGAAATCTACCGAGGCAGCTATTGGTCGTGATGCGGGAGGTGGCGGCATCGTAGGGATGCGAATGCCTACCTGCTGCCGAGATCGAAGACGAGAGTGCTTGCCGGGTCCGCCATGAACGCGTCGAACGCGTCGAGGCTGTCGAACACCGGGGAGCCGACGAACTGGTTGGCGATCGATGCGAGGGCCATCAACTCCGCGTCGGGGTCGAACTCTCCCGCTACTTCAGGAGCCGCCCCCGCGCTGGCCGTCAGCTTCTCCAGCGCCGGGAGGACGTGCTCAGTGAACGCGATGTGGTGCTGACGGCCGAGTTCAGCCAGCTCCTCGTGTTCGGCCGAGATGGAGAGTTCGAGGGCGGCGACGTCGGCAAGTAGCGCGGCGTAAGCATCGTCCCACTTGGGGTCCGGGTTCCTGCCGAGGATCGCGATCCGGATGCCGTGAGTGACGAGTTTTCCGCCGTACTGACCGACCAACCCACCGACGAGTGCAGCCGCCTCGGAGTTCCCGATCGTCTTTCGGGCGAGGGCGGTGCAAACCCAGGTGATAGCGGACTGTATGACCGCCTCTCCGGTGGCTGCGGCTGCTTCGGCCGGGGCCAGTCGCGCGGTTGCCAGGCCGTGGACGATTGCAGCTATGTCGACAACGGCCTGCGTGATGGCGGTTCCGTGGTCACCGTGAGCCCAAGAGTCGTGGATGGCGTTCGTCGAACCGTCGGCAAGGGCTCGCTCGCCGGCTGCTTGGAGACCTGTGCCGGCTGCGACGGCCACAGTTGATGCGGCGCCCGTGCGTGCAGCGGCTACGGCCGCCTGTGCCCAGTTGAACCCGTCGAGGGTGCCGTCGGTGACGAGGTGGGCGGTCACGTCCGTTGTTATGGACGTCACCGCCGAGGCTCCACCGGCGGTTACGGCGGCCCCGAACGTCCGGCGCAACTCGATGTCACGTGCCAGTCGTTGAAGGTGCCCGTCGGGGTCGTTGGTGGCCTCAGTGAGTCTGCCCGTCGTGATCGGGTCTGAGGCAATGCCGTCGACCGAGATCTTGTCCGTGAGACGTTCACGGGCGTCGTCGTAGCGCGGCTTAAAGATGTTGCCTTTGGGACGGTCGAGGACGCTGTCGAACTTCTTATCGACGCTCGGGGTGTGGTCGGTGGGGACGAGCAGATCCATACCTGCGTACTTGCTGTCCGTCACACCGTTCTTCAGGCCAGCGCGGGCGTACGGGGACTCGACGACCTTCGCTTGGACTTCGCGCACGACGGTGCGGTCCGGGGTCTGAATGGTGATGTCGGCGGCATCGTGGGGCCGCCCGAGCCGCTCGGTGGCGTAGGCGCGGAGTTCCGAGTCCTTGGCGATTGCGTCGAGGTTGAACCCCACCTCGTGGAGCCACTCGAAATGGAAACCCTCCTGAACACGTTGATGCGTGTTTCCGCATCTCTTGGCGAGCCGCTCAAGGTACTCCGGCTGCTCAAGCAGATAGGCCAGCTGCTCGCGCTGCTGGGTGGTGTTGATGACCCCCGCGAGCCAGGAGATGACCGGCGCCGAGTCGGTGCCAGGATTCCGCCCGTCGGCGTAGCGGTTCACGACGTGAAGCGCGGCATCGAGGGTCGGGTCCTGCTGGCCGTTTTCGTTGCCGGGTGCTTGCGTCTGTAGGGCGGGGACGGAGGCAGCGATTGCAGCCGCTGTGGTCTGCGCCAGACCTGCGAGCTCAGCAACAAGAAAGCGGTCAGCTCGCGCGTAGGTGTCGTACTCGGTGCTGGTTTCGACCAGTGCACGTAGTGCGGGAAGTAGGTTGAGGCCGAGGTCGACCAGGCGCGTAAGTGTGTGCGTTGCGTCCTCAGCGCGCTGAGTCGCGAAAAGCAGACGGTCGAGATCGAGAGATGTGAGCAACTCGGTTCGACGCTCGGCGACCTCAAGGAGCTTCTGCCGGTGCTCTTCTTCCAACATCGCGTCCTGGTTGGCTTTGTCAGCCATCAAAGCCCAAGCCAGACCCGCTAGTGCGGCGGCGCTGAGGGTGCCGACGACGAGAAGCTTCCTGTTCTTAACCAGGTTCCGTTGTGTCTGACGCAAGAACAACACGACCTGCGGGCGTGCAGTTCGAGCTTTGGCTACCGCCTTGGCCCAGGGGACCGCACGAACGACCGTTCCCGCCACCTTCACGTTGGTCGACAGCTGAATGCCTAGCAGCATCGCCGCATGCAGAGAACGCGCTTCGCTGTCATCGACGAGATCCGCGACCACCGCCTCAGCCGTTTGACGAGCCTCTGCAGCGACCTCGTTGAGCTCGGGCACCGCGTCTCTCGTGGGCAGATCCCCGAGCGTTACCCTGTGAAGTTCCGCGAACACCTCAGCGAATGGCTGCAGGAACTTCTCGAAGGCGTCCGTGCTGACCGCATCGAGGGCAACGGTGGCATCGCGATATTGCTGTTCGAGCGCCGAGCCGTCGGCGGGTGTACTCACCCGTTCAGGATAGGCGGAGCAGCTGACACTCATCCGCAGGATCGCGCTGTCCGTTCTGCGGCCGGGCTCGCCGCGGTTCGTACCCAGGGAGAGGTAGACGTGGGTGTCCCAAGCAGCCGGCTGTCGACGCCGCCGCTTGTCTGTATGCGGTCGCGCCGAGTCGGTGGCGGTGCGGCGCCCCCACCGGCTTCCGGAGGTAGGGTGGATCCCAACTCGCGGCCCAATCCGCGGGCCGACCAGAACCAGCTGGTGTTAGCACCGTTTAGCACACACCTGGGCTGACCGTCTTGAACGGGAGGCAACTGGACCCGGATTTCACGCTCAGAACGGCAAAATCGGCCGATTCGAGCGTGGGAACCTCCCGGTTCAACTCCCCCCTCGCGCACGTTGACCCCAGGTCTTGTGACCTGGGGTTTTGTCCGTTCCGGGCCATGGTCCGTTGCTTCTTGGTAGCACGGTGGTAGCACCAGCCTCACTCGGAGGATGGCTATGGCGTGCACAGCGAGGTCGACGAGGTGGAGCTGGTTGGCGCAGGCTGGGGCGGGGCTGTCGGTGTGCATGACTTCCCCTTAACTCTTGACGACGTATCGTCTTATGCTTTACACTTGACATATCGCAAGGGAAAAGGGCACCATGAACAGCGCCATCAAGGACTGGGCCGACTGGGCAGTCAGCCAAGGCTGGACAGTCAAGGACGACACCAAGGGCTACACCAGGTTCTTCGACCCGGAGGGCACCTACGTCGGCTACTACCCGGCCACGCCGAGCAACCCGGTCCGTCGCATGGCAGACCTGAAGGTGGCGCTGAAGAAGGGCCGGACTTCAGATTCCGCCGCCCTCGAAGAAGGACTTGAGAGCGGCCCGCAACAAGCAGAAGGGAGGTCAGTGATGACCACTTGGGCTATCACCGCGACGCTGCCGATCGAGCCGGACGAGGACCGTCTGGTCGCGCTGGATGAGCAGTTGGATGCCACCGTGAGCTATGCCCCTGGACATGGTGTCGCTGTCGTGCTGTACGTCGAGGATCCTGACCCGCTCAGTGCTGCGGAGTCCGCCCGCACGATGCTGGTGTCGGCGGTGGGGGTCGAGCCGGTCGGCTACGAGGTCATGACCGAGCAGAAGTATCTGGCGCGGGCTGATGAGCCGACGCTGCCCGTGCTCGTGTCGGCGCCTGAGGTGGGCGAGATGCTGGGTGGTATCTCTCGTCAGCGGGTGCATCAGTTGACGAGACTGGCTGCTTTTCCTGAGCCGTTGGTGCGGTTGCGGACGGGGCCGATCTGGGATGCGCGTGCGGTGCAGCGGTTCGCTCGGGAGTGGGAGCGGAAGCCGGGGCGCCCGGCTAAGGCGAGCGCATGACCACCGTCGCGAAAGGTGAAGGGAATGACTGTCTTGCAGCCAACGGTCCCGGTCAGTGAGGCCAAGCTGACCGAGCTGGTGCGTCGTGCCGAGGGGGACGACATCGTG
Organism: Nocardioidaceae bacterium; assembly: GCA_047605165.1. Lineage (GTDB taxonomy): Bacteria > Actinomycetota > Actinomycetes > Propionibacteriales > Nocardioidaceae > SSC3. The sequence continues at coordinate 2,861 of JASGGG010000129.1, read as the reverse complement.
TTGACGCGTCATGGTCGGGGCGTGGCAGTGCTCGTGTCTCCCGATCGACTCCAGGCGCTCTATGACCAGCTCGATGACCTCGAAGACCGGCTGGCTGTCCACGAGGCCCCGGGGGTCACGATGGACTTCGACAAGCTCGCCAGCGAACTGGGGCTGGACGCCTGACATGCGAAGGACGACCTGCCTGGTGGCATAGGTCGTCCGTTGACAGCCAATGGTTTGGCGATGACGGTGCCGAGTACGGCGCTACTGGATTCAAAGCCAAGAACCCCGAGTGCCGCATCTGCCTGGAAGGAGACGACGATGAGTAAGCCCACGATCGAAGAGCTGATCCGTTCCGAGGCCGAGCATGCCGAGGAGCGGCGCGCTGCGGCCCGACCGGATGAGCCGCTGCCTGAGGGGACCAAGGTGACCCGTGGCCACTTCCGGTCCAAGACGTTGCAGGTGCGGCTCAATGCCGACGAGTACGAGGCGCTGGAGTCGTTGGCCAAGTCCCGTGAGCTGCCGGTCTCCACGGTTGCGCGGAGTCTGCTGCTGTCGGCGTTGGCGCCCAGTGACGACGCGGGCGCGGTACTGACCCGGATAGAGAACGAACTCGGGTCGCTGCGGCGGGCGCTGAGTCGGGCCTGACATAGCAAGACGACCCTGCCGTTGGGCATAGGTCGTCCGTTGAATCGAGTCTGTCAGGCTCCCTAGCCACAGGAGGAACTCAGCCTCGGCCTCCGGCCATAGATCATCGTGCCGCACGTACGGCCCCGGCACCTCTTGCGCCACCCGCGCGGCGATCATCAGCCACCGTCCCTGCTGATATCCGCCGCCGTCACGCGGGATCGTCAGCACCAGGTCACGGGCGTCACCCAGCTCGCCCAACAGCCGGCCGACCCCCTCGGCAGCGACGACCTCCAGCTGCTCCATCTGCTCGCGCACCCCATCGGGCACTGTTCGCGTGTCGGCGCAGACGCGTCCTTTGCGCAGAGTCGCCAGATCTGCGGACAGCAGCCGGTAGGTCTCCTCGGCATCGACCAGTTCGACTTCACCGCTGAGTATCCGATCGATACGGAACACATCTCGGCGCGCCATGCCGCGCTGACCTTACTGCCCGCCGCGAGTGCGGCTGTCCCGTCCAAAGCTCACCGCGTCACGGGCATTCCTACGTGAGGCACGGAGCGTGTTTCGCGGGCAGTTTTCGTGAGTCAAGCCGTTATGTGGCGATCCGAACGTCGGAAGGTACTCTTTCATGCACAAGTGTCAACCGACCCTTGTTCTCGATGCACTTTGGGTGGCACACAGTGGATTCGATCGCTGAGACAGGTAGGCAGTGGCTCCGCCACGGATGGACAGGCCTTGCTCCTATGCTCTCCCAGACCTCGGTGCAGCGCAGCCACCACTTGTTCATGGCCGACATGGAGAAGACGCTGCAGGCCTTCGGGTTGACGGTGCCTCGCTTCGAGGTCCTGGTGATCCTGCTGTTCTCGCAGCAAGGCCATCTCCCGCTCGGCCGGATCGGAAAGCGCCTGCAGGTCCACCCCACGAGCGTCACGAGCTTGATCGACGGGCTGGAGCGCCAGGGGAACGTCATCCGGACAGCAGACCCCGCCGACCGGCGAAAGAGCCTCGCCGCGTTGACGTCGCAGGGTCGCGACCTGGTCTTGCGCGCCAAGGACGAGGTCACGAGGAACTGCTACTCCGACATTGGGCTGTCCGCCGAGGAGATGACCTCGTTGGTCCATCTCCTCGCTAAGGTGCGCCGGCACCTCGGTGACGATCTCGACGAGACCGGTACCTCGATGCTTCTCGGCGAAGCCGCCGGGAGTGCCGAGGTACCGCAGCGGTGACCCCCTGCGGGGACGCTCGCTAGTCCGATCGACTGGAGCCGGAGACACGACAGCCCCCACCGGAGCGCATGGCCGGCCCCGTGCGCAGGCGACTCGTGAGGCTACGTCCGACAGGTCCTCCCCCGGGCGTGCAGAGACCGGTGTCAGCGGCTCCAAGAGCGCCGCATAGAGACTCCGCAGGTTGATCACGGTGGGGAGCGGCGTCCGGGTGGGAGCTGCCGCCCATCCAGTCCGCCGAGTAGCACGCGCCAAGCTCCGGAGCCCGGGCCCCACCTGCTTGGGGCGGCGGACATCCGGGCCAGCGATCTATCGTCGCACTCCTGACTATCTGGCATCGCAGATTCCTTGTTGGGCCCCAGATTCCCTCATGTGATGGTGGACACAGGACGTCCGAGCGAATAGGTTATGCGCCATACATTAGGTGATCCAATGATCGGAACCAAAAGTAAATGGTGTGTTCTATCCCCTGCCTTGAACCGAACGGAGTGAGCTGATGGATGTCGTCCTGTCGGGCTTCACCTTCGGCTGCCTGTACGCGTTGCTCGGCTTGAGCCTGACGCTCATCTTCCGGCTGTCCGGAGTGCTGAACTTCGCGCAGGGTGCGATGGCGACCGCTACGGCGTACTCGATCCTGCAGATCATCCACGCCGGGGTCCCCTACGGCTGGGCGCTGGTCATCGGGATCGGCATCGGAGCGCTGTCGGGCCTGGTTGGCTATGCCCTGGTCGCGTGGCCGTTGACAGGAGCCGACCCGATCGCGGTCGTCATGGCCGCGTTCGGGCTCATGCTGGCGTCGAACGCGGCGGTGACGATCAAGTACAGCTCGGAGACGCAGGCGTTTCCGGCGGCATTCCAGGGCAACCTCTTCCACATCGGCGGCGCGCCGGTGGAGAAGGAGATGCTCTTCGTCGTCGTCGTGACCATCCTGTTCCTGGTCGGCATGTATCTGCTCATGGTCCACAGCCGCCTCGGCCGTGCCATGCGGGCGGTCAATGACAACCCGGTGGCCTCACGGCTGATGGGCGT
>JASGGG010000128.1:0-7387 GCA_047605165.1 Nocardioidaceae bacterium | reverse complement strand
CGCGCTCACGGTCGGCGACCCGGATCGTCAGGAGGCTGTCACCGATATGGAGGAGTTGTCCAGGGACGATCTCGACCGCCTCGCCCGCACCCTCGACTGGCAGCGGCTCCCCGTCGAGGAGACTCCCGTTGCTGGAGCCGGCATCGAGAACCCGTGCGCTCTGGGCCGTCACCTCCAGGAAGACATGGCGACGCGAGATGGTCGAGTCCTTCACCACGAGCGTGCCCAGCCGCCCGATCACATGCGACCCCACCGGGAGCGGAAAGGTCGTGCCCGCATCCGGGCCACCGACGACGTGAAGCTCCCAGCCTTGCTCGGCGACCGTGGGGCGATCCGTCCGCGCCGCCGCGCCGAACGCAAGAACGCCGCCTTGGCAGAGACCGGCTTCGACCACCGTCGCGGTGTCGTCAAGGAGCCGGTCGTAGAGCCAGAGGCTCGGCACCTCCGCCCCGAGCGCGTGAGCGAGAGCCGCTCGCAGCGCGCTCACTGTCGACTCCGGGTCGGCCTCGACCAGCACGGGGCACACGGCACCGTGCTGCTCGACCGAGCAGGTGAGTCTCACGAGGCGCTGACCTCGATCTCGCCCGTGGACGGCGGCTCACCCTGATAGCCGGGGAGGTTGACCGAGATCGAGCAGCCCGTGCTCCAGGCACCGACCATCGGCGGCGTGCCGTCGAAGTCCGTGCAGCCACTGCTGCTGAACGTCACCGAACCGAAGAGCTGCTTGCCCAGCGCCGTGAGTGCGTTCCCGGTGTTCGGCCCGCTGGCATAGAGAGCCGCCTTCTTGGTGCCGAACTCACCGCTCAGCACCAGCGGCAGCACCTTCCCGGCGCGCGCACCGCTGGTGAGTTCGAGGGTCGGCGCGGAGCTCAGCCCCTGGACCGCGAACGTAGTCGGGTCGACGACCTTCATTCCCGCTGCGGTCTGGGCCTGGATGTCGCTCAGATAGGTGTCGAGTGCTCCATCCTTCAACGCGCCGCTCCACGGCACCTCGACGGTGTAACTCGCGCTCCGTCCGAACCCGTCGGCGGGCGGGGTCAGCTTCCAGGCACAGGCGAACTCGGCAGCATCGGCCGCGGCCTCGATCCCGGTCCACGACGACGCGTCAACCGGGGCGCACCCGGAGCCCTCGGTGGCCGGCAGCACCTCCAGCAGCGGCGCCTTCAACGGGCCGCCCCCGTTGGTGATCTGGTAAGTGATCGTGACCGTGCCGCCGTCGTACGCCGCGGTGCGCGCGATGCTGACCGGCACCACCGGGGCCTCGTCGATCACCGGCGTCGTCGACCGCGGGTTGACGGCCCCGGTGGCCCCGTTGTCCGTGCGCGAGCCGCCGGAGGTCGCCGACATCACCAGATAGCCACCACCCAGGAGGACGGCACCACCGGCGACCGAGGCCAGCACGATCAGCGTCCTGCTCCGCTGCTTCTCGGCGATCGGCGTCGGAGTGGCGACGACCGGCGCCGCGACGCTCCGATCCCGCTCGTATGCCTCGACCGACCCGAGCCGAGTCGCCTCCTCCTGCCCGAGCAGGCCGTCTCGGCGTACGCCGGCAGCCACGTCCAGCCCGGCAACCGGGAGGCCGGTCGTCGACACACGGGGCGCGCCTTTGATGTCAGTGAGGGCAGCGTCATCGACCGTCGCGGCCACGGCGCCGGCGAATCCACCGGCCACCTGACGCCACTGGGTAGGCACGGCGACCGGGGCGAGCGCCTCCTTCCCTTCGAGGATCGGCAGCAGCGCCCGCAGCCGCGTCTCCGCCGTTGCCGCAGAGGGACGCGACGCCGGGTTCTTGACCAGGAGGGCTTCGAGGTTCGCCGCCAGGTCGGGGTCCAGCCCCGGCAGCGGCGGCGGCAGGCAGGTGACGTGACGGAGCGCGATCTCCTGGAAGCTTCCCTTGCCGAACGGGGGGTGTCCCGCCAGGAGTTCGTAAAGCATGACCCCCACCGCGTAAACGTCGGCGGGCGCGCCCGCGCTCGCGCCGGTCATCTCCGGTGCCATGTAGTCGGCCGTGCCGACGCCACTGGTCAACCGCACCGACGTCCCGACCTCCGCGAGCCGTGCGACGCCGAAGTCGGTCAGGTAGACGCGGGAGGCATCCGAGTCGGCGAGGAGGACATTGTCTGGCTTCACGTCGCGGTGCTGCACCGGCGGAGTGAGGCTGTGCGCCATCGACAGAGCGGCCAGGATGTCGGAGCAGATCCGCACCGCCTCGGCGGGACGAAGGCGCCCGTTGCGCCGCAGATGCTTACGCAGGTCCTCGCCTTCGACGAGGTCCATCACGATCGCGATCTCGTCGCGGTCAACGACCAGTTCACGAACCCGGACGATGTTCGGGTGGGTCAACTCCCGCAGCAACTTCCTCTCCTGGAGGAAGCGCGCGGTCACCTCGTCGTCGTCGCTGTGATCGGCACGGAGGATCTTCGCGGCGAGCCGCTCGCCGGTGTCGACGTCCTCGGCGACGTAGACCTCACCCATCGCTCCACGGCCGAGTAAGTCACCCAACCGATAGTGACTGCCGAGACTCCTGGTCGTGGACTCCGCCATCCGCTTGCTCCTACTCGATCACCGTGGAGTACCAGGTCAGCGGCGAACTGCCCGCCGGCCGCAGCCCGGTCGCCTGGCTCGTCGACTGCACCGCCACCACGTCGTCGTCGGGGACAGCCGACAGGCCGGCAGTGAAGTCCAGCCCGTGCCCAACGATGCCGTCGGACTCGTCGAGGGTGAGAGTGCCGAGCGCATCGCGCACCTCCGCCGGCGCGTCGGAGCCTGCCGCTGCGACGGCGTTGACCAAAGCGACCACCGCGTCGTAACTCCGTGGATCCGCGTTCGCGCCGCCACCCTCGGCGAAGGAGACATCGCCGCTCAGGCTGGTGGACTCAGCGTCGGCGATGAGCACCTGGACCGCCAGGAGGAACGAGCGGATCGCCTCCGATCGGCTGAAGTCGTCCATCGTGCCACCGACCGAAGTCAGCGGGACATCGAGCGTCGCGGTGCCCCGGTCCTCGTCCTCGGTCGTCTCCGCCAACTCCTGCAGATGGGTGGCGAAGGCCGGCGTCTGGGCTGCCGCGGAGAGCAGGATCGGCACCGTGCCACCGCTCCGACTGGCTCGCTCGGCCTGTGCCACGATCAGCGCCGATGCCTCCGGGCCGTCCCAGACGACGACAGAGCCGACCTGGTCGATCTTCGACGCGAAGGGGAGCGACTCCTGCGCCGACGCGTCGTAGACGACCGGAGCAAGCGCACCGGGGAAGGCGCCCAACACCTCGGCAGGGACTGGAGCGGTCGAGACGATCTGCACCGTCCCCGCGTTCTCCTCCGCCTGGGCTGCCAGAGTCGCTGCCTGCTGGGTCACCGACGGGCCGGTCAGCCAGACCCCGGTGCCACTTGCGTTGGCGAGTGAGGTGCCGTCGTCGTACGGCAGGAGGAGTGCCAGATCGGCAGCAGAAGCAGCAGCCACCGCGGTGCCGACGTGCTCTCCAGTCGAGACGTCGACGATGCCCACGACCCCGGACGCTGCGAGTTCCTCGACCGCGCTCGTCGTCCCGTCGGCAGTGCCGAAGTCGGAGGCGGCAACGATGCTCACCTTGTGCCCGGCCTTCGAGAGGCGATAGGCCGCCACGGCAGCCCCTTCTCCGAGGCCGGTGCTCTCGCTGCCCGGCAGGCTCGTGCCCGGCGTGTAGATCACGCCGATCTTGATCTCGGACTCCGCAGCAGCCTTCACCGCCTTGGCCGCTGCCGGCACGTCCGCCCCGAGCTGCGGTGCCGCGACCGGCGTGCCCGCATCTGACCCGCAGGCCGCGAGCGCCACCAACGGCAGCGCTGCGGCGACACTCACCGCGAGGAGACGGCGCATCACTTGATCGTCCCGATCGTGAAGACGAGCGCGACAGTGCAGACCGGGTCTGCGGTCGACAGCGTCTCGCCGATCGGCTTGAACTCGCGCGCCTTGTTCATCCCTTCGACGATCTGCGCCGTCCGAATCCGAGACGAGAGCAGTTCGGCGGAACGGACACTTCCGTAGGAGGACTGGCTGAGGCTGGTGGCCCCAACGTCGTCGGACTGGGTGCCCACCTTGTTGGCCGTGTCGACCATGTTGTGCAGCAGGCCGGTCCCATCCGGGCTGTCGAGTTGGTTGATGACCACCTGCAGGTTCTTCTGCAACTCCTTCGACGAGGCCGCCTGAGTCTTGTTGAACCCGGCGACACCACTGATGAACTCCTTGCCCGCCGACGTGGCATCCGCGCGGATCCCTGCCGCAGCGGCGGCTCCGGTCGCGTGGGCTTCCGAGGCAGCGGCACTCAAGGCCGCAGACGCCTGGCTCTCCAGGTTGGCAGCGGCCGACCCAACGGCGGCCGGCACCTTGCTGGCCGCTGCGGAAAGCTCCGCATCCGCCGCCGCCTGGGCCGTAGCGAGCCCGGAGGCGAGCGACGAGGCGCTCGCACTCATTGACGCTTCCAGGGAGGAGGCTGCCTGGCTCGGCATGGCGGCGACGGAGGCGTGGACCGAACAGGCATACTCGAAGAGGGAGGCGAGCGTCCCCAAGGGTGCCGGGTCGGTCGTCGTGGGAGCCGACGGGGTGGCCGTCGCCGGCGAGGCAGAGGCGCAATCGGACACGGTCGAGGAACCGAGTCCTGAGAGTGCCGTGGAATCACCGAATTTGCCGAGATCCGCGACCAGGGTAGAGACCGCCTCCTTGAGCGCGCTTTGGTCGTCCCGCGCCTGGTTCAGCAGGTCGAGGTCGCCCAGCAACGTTCCCGGCGCAGGCGACTCGGTCCCCGTCGCGTCACCGATCAGGTCGATCGTGGAGTCGAGGAGTCCGCTCGCACCGTCCGCGCTCGTGTCGAGCGCGGTGCCAATCGCCGCGATTGCGCTCTGGGTGTCACTGACCGCGTCGGAGAACGCCGAAACCGCGTCGACGTTGTCATCGGCAAGCTTCTTCAAGCCTGCTGTCTGATCGTCGGAAAGGCCGGAGCGATCCGCCTTGCAGTCAACACCCGCCGCCGCGGCGATCGCCGAAGCGTACGCCGCGAAGCTCTCCTCGATGCCGGTGCCGTTCGGGGTCGGCGTCGGGGTCGCCGCGCAGATTGCATCACCGACAGCGGAAGCCTTCTCGGCGACTCGGCTGGCTGCCGCCGCAGCCGACGCCGCGGCCTCCGAGGCGGAGTCGGCCTTCGCCGACGCGGTCGCCTGCTTGGAGCGCGCGTCGCTGAGTTTGCTGTCAACCCCACCCAATCCAGCCTCGGAGAGAAGGGCGTCGATCAACGCGGCGAGACCCAGCGACGTGTCGCTGCCATCCAGCACAGCGGCGAGTGAGTCGTAGATGGCATCTGCCGAAGCGTCCGGCCCGTCACAGGTCAGGTCGGACCCAGTGAGCGAACTGGCACTGATGCCGTCGGTGTCGCATCGAGCGGCGCCGATCAGGCTGCCGACGTACGCCAGGCTGACCCGCATCTGGTTCAGCGCCGCAGCCTCCTCGGAGAGGCCCGCCTGAATCCCCGCGAAAAGGGAGCCTGCAAGCGTGCTCATGTCGGTGGCAAGTTGAGTGATCGCCGGGGCGAGGCCGGTCATGGCCGTCTTCACGGCCGCACGGACAGCCTCAAGGTCGCTGCCGGTCTCGGTTCCGGTTGCGACGAGGACGCTGCGAAGGGCTTGAATCTTGCCCAGCACGGTCTTCGGGTCACCCAACGCCGTCCCACTGGCACTGAAACCGAGCCGGGCAGCAACCGCGTCGACTCCGGCGCGAATGGCGTCAGCCGTGTCTTCGGCATTCCCGTTGAGGCTGATCGCGAGTCCGTTGGAGAGCCTCACCAACTGGTTGCTGAGACTCGCGAGCTCGGTCGCCAGAGCCTTCTGCTCGGCGGCGACCTGGGCGCTGATGCCTGCGCCCGTCCCGGTGGCGAGTTCGGTGAGGCTGGCGCCAAGATCGGCGATGTCTCCTTGCACCTCGAGCAGCTTGTTCACCGCCTGCTGGATCTGGACGACGGTGTTGTTCTCCAACTGCTGCATCGGGTTGTTGTCACCGAAGGTGGTCTGGATGAGCTGGGCCAACCCAGGGTCGGTGGTGGTTCCCGGCGTCGCAGTGATCGACAGGCTTTCGAGTTCGAACCCATGTGCCTGCTCGGCGAGGACGAAGGTCGCGGACTGCGGCAAGGCCGGCGGCGCTAGGACGGTTGCCCACTGCACCTGGTAGTCCCCATTGGGCAACGTCGTGACGGTGCCGGTGTCGCCGACGAGGCCGTCGTTGGCCGCCGACTTTGCCGTCGCGATGCTGGAAACCGAGTCCTTCGGCAGCACCGCAGTCGCAACGATGGTGTACGGCGCGCCAACCAGTGCCGTGACGTGAGCATCACCTGGGATCGCGATCTCCTGCGGCGCAACCGTGAGGTTATCGACCGTAAACCCGATCCTGACGTCCCCGTCGACGCCCTTGAGTTCGGAGAGATCCGTGCCGGCCGAGCCGTCAGGAGCGGTGTAAACCGTGGAGACCGCGACCGGAAGCTCGTCCGCCACCGCAGACGGGTCGAGGTCGGCCTCGCTTGCGTGGTAGCCGTCCTTGTCCTGCGCGATGTCGGAGCGTTTGACCGTCGTGATCGTTCCGTCGGCGCCCAAGCCGAGTTGGACGACCTGGAGCAACTTATCGGCGCCCGCGCCTGCGGCGGGACCACCGCTCACGGTCGCGACGAGTCCGGTGACCAATGCCAGGGCGGCAAGGCCGCAGACCGGCCCGGCGACCCGACGCACCGCCCGCTCCGGCATCGGAGGGGCATCAGCAACGCGTCGCGGCTGGTATCTACGGCGGAACAGCGTTTCCATGAACTCCACGACCCCATCTTCAAATCACACATGTCAGCAAACGGCGACGACCGGACGGGAACGTTGGCTCACGACAGGCGGGCGTAAACCTAGCGATCAGCAGGGTGACCAGATGCCTTCTTGCACGGAAACTTGGTTCTGGACAACTAGGGCCGAAATGACGTGTCGAACCGGCAGATTTCCACCGCAACAGCCCGATAGGGGTCCACTGCGGATGTCGTCGCGAACGAGAGAGGGGCGAACGCCGTGAAGCCGCCCCCCACCGGGTTCGAGGGAGAGGCCGCCACCGATGCCGGGCACGACACTCCGGTCACCACGACCGGTCGGCGCTATATGCCACCCACTGACCGCCCGAGCGCCGACGCTCTGAGCGGTGACCGGCGGGTGCGCTCGGCCTGGCTCCTCGGGCAGACTCGCAGTCATCGAACTTCCTTTTCGACCCGTCGGCAATTCCTCGCCGCGTTGAACGACCTCGGCGTGCGCACGGACGAGCCGCGACTGAGCCGGTGGGAATCAGGTCAGCTCGCCGTGCCGCATGCAGCGATCCTCGCGTACGAAACGCTCGCGGGCCTGC
>JASGGG010000127.1:0-7424 GCA_047605165.1 Nocardioidaceae bacterium | reverse complement strand
GGCCGGCATCGACACCGTCAAGGTCCGCTCGGTGCTGACCTGTGACGCCAAGACCGGCACCTGCGCGAAGTGCTACGGCCGCTCGCTGGCGACCGGCCAGCTCGTCGACATCGGTGAGGCGGTCGGCATCATCGCCGCCCAGTCGATCGGCGAGCCCGGTACCCAGCTGACCATGCGTACCTTCCACACCGGAGGTGTCGCGTCGGCCGACGACATCACGCAGGGTCTGCCGCGTGTCGTCGAGCTGTTCGAGGCGCGTACGCCCAAGGGCCTGTCGCCGATCTCGGAGGCTGCCGGCCGGGTCACGATCGAGGAGACCGACAAGGCCCGCAAGGTCATCGTCACTCCCGACGACGGCTCCGAGGTGCTCGAGTACCCGGTCAGCCGCCGCTCCCGGCTGCAGGTGGGCGAGGGCGACCACATCGAGGTCGGCCAGCAGATCACCGTGGGTACGCCCGACCCGAAGGAGGTGCTGCGCATCCTCGGCGTCCGTGCCGCGCAGCAGCACCTGGTCGACGAGGTGCAGAGCGTGTACCGCAGCCAGGGCGTGCAGATCCACGACAAGCACATCGAGATCATCGTGCGGCAGATGCTGCGCCGTGTGACGATCCTCGAGTCGGGCGACACGCTGATGCCGCAAGCCGACCTGATCGACCGCGCGTCGTTCGAGGCCGAGAACCGCCGAGTCGTGACCGAGGGCGGCAAGCCGGCCGCCGGACGTCCCGAGCTGATGGGCATCACCAAGGCCTCGCTTGCCACCGAGTCGTGGTTGTCGGCGGCCTCCTTCCAGGAGACGACCCGGGTGCTCACCGACGCGGCGATCCACGGCAAGTCCGACTCGCTGCTGGGCCTGAAGGAGAACGTGATCATCGGCAAGCTGATCCCGGCCGGCACCGGCCTGGAGCGGTACCGGAACATCCGGGTCGAGCCGACCGAGGAAGCCCGCCAGAACGCGTACGCGGTCACGGGCTACGACCACTACGACTACGACTACGCCAACACCGGCGGCGGTCCGGCCGTAGCGCTCGACGACTTCGACACGTTCGGCCCGTACTCCGGCTAGCCCTCCGGGGCCGAGCCCAACCGGCTCGGCTCGCTGCTGGAGCCGGATTGTGGCCGATCCTGACGCTGATCGCTGCTTTGTGGCCGATGTAGACAGTTGCGCACGGCGCGTTGCTGTCGTCATCGGCCACAAGCCCGCCCGGACAGTCGCCACCGGCCACAATCCAGCGTTGGCTGGCGTGCCCTAGACTCGGGGCCGTGACGCAGCCTCTCTCGGAGCAGTTTCCTGCAGCTGCCGGGTACCCGGAGCGTCAGCGCATCGGGGCGTACGCCGTGCTCACCCGCGGCACTGACGAGGAGACGGAGATTCTGCTGACCCAGATGTCGGCGCGTACCCCGATCGAGGGGCTGTGGGGGCTGCCTGGTGGCGGTATCGACCACGGCGAGCACCCGCGTGAGGCCGTCGTGCGTGAGGTGTACGAGGAGACCGGACTGCATGTCGAGCCCGGCGCTGTGCTCGACGTCAGTTCCGTCCATTTCCAAGGGCCACGGCCCGACGGCCTGGTCGAGGACTATCACGGCCTGCATATCATCTACGCGGCGACGATCCTGCCTGAGTCAGTGGGCGTGGCGCCTCGTGTGATCGAACGGGGCGGCTCGACCGAGCTCGCCGCCTGGATCGACGTGGTCGCGGCGCGTTCGCTGCGATTGCTCGGAGTCACTTCTCACGCACTGGAGTTGATCGCATGAACGAACGCGAGCGAAGCGAGCAGACAGGCATCGCCGACTTGAGTTCCGCACCCTGCACCGCGGCGCGTCGAAGTCGTGCTCGCCGCAGCGGTCCTCCTGACGTGACTGTGAGTTCGCCGGCCTGCGCAACCGGAGGCTTGCGGCATGAATGAGACCGTCTTCACCTACGCGGCGCCGTCGCTGAAGTTCGGGGTCGGCGCGAGCAACGAGATCGGGTACGACCTGGCGGCTTTGGGCGCGCGGCGGGTCTTGCTGGTCACCGACCCTGGAGTGGCCGCTACCGGGAGCCCCGCACGCATCGCGGACTCCATCGCGGCCACGGGTGCCGAGGTCGTCGTGTTCGACCGGGTGCACGTGGAGCCCACCGACGTCAGCTTCGACGAGGCGGTCGGCTTCGGACGTGACGCCGGCCCGTTCGATGCGATCGTCGCCGTCGGCGGCGGCTCCTCCATCGACACCGCGAAGGCCATCAACCTGCTGTGCACCAACGACGGCGAGCTGATGGACTACATCAACAAGCCGGTCGGCGCGGGCCGCGCACCGGCCAATCCGCTGCTGCCACTCGTGGCTGTGCCGACCACGACCGGCACCGGCAGCGAGTCGACCACGATCTGCGTGTTGGACGTGCTGCACCTCAAGGTCAAGACGGGGATCAGCCACGCGCGCCTCCGGCCGACCCTGGCGGTGGTCGATCCGGCGCTGACCTACACCCAGCCGGCCGGCGTCACCGCCGCCTGCGGGATGGACATCCTCTGTCACGCCCTGGAGTCGTGGACCGCACGCTCGTTCACCTCCTACGAGGCGAAGCAGCCCCAGGAACGGGTGCCCTACTGCGGTGCCAATCCGATCGCCGACATGTGGGCGGAGCGGTCTCTCGGCCTGCTGTCCAAGGCGTTCCGCCGGGCCGTGCGCGACGGCGACGACCACGAGGCGCGCAACGACATGGCGCTCGCGGCCACCTTCGCCGGTCTCGGCTTCGGCAATGCCGGCGTACACATCCCGCACGCCAACGCGTACCCGATCGCGGGACGCGTCCGCGACTTCCATCCGGTCGGCTACCCCGACGACGAGCCGATGGTCCCGCACGGCATGGCGGTCGCGTTGACCGCCCCGGCCGCGTTCGGCTTCACCTACGACGCCGATCCCGGCCGCCATCACCGTGCCGCGGAGCTGCTCGGGTCCCAGCACACGGGAGGCCAGAGCACCGGTCCGGACGCACTGCCCGACGCGCTCCGTGCCTTGATGCGCGACATCGGCCTGCCCAACGGGCTCGGCGAGGTCGGCTACGCCGAAGACGACGTCGACGACCTGGTCGAGGGCGCCCTTGCGCAACAACGGCTGCTCGCAACCGCGCCCAAGCCGGTCACGCCCGAGGATCTGGCAGGTGTGATCGCTGGCTCGCTCGAGCTTTGGTGAGCGACCTCGCCGCGGCCCTGCGACGGGCCGGCCTGACCGATGTCGATGACTCGGCGCTGGCGCGCTCGCTGTACTCGTCCGACGCCTCCCTCTATCGTGTCGCCCCTCAGGTGGTGGTCCGGCCACGGCACGTCGACGAGTTGGACACGGTCGTCGAGGTCTCCCGTGAGCTGGGCGTGCCGTTGACGATGCGGGGGGCCGGTACCTCCATCGCGGGCAATGCGATCGGCCCGGGCATCGTGGTCGACACCAGCAAGCACCTACACCGCATCGTCTCGATCGACGCGGACGCAGCGACCGCCACGGTCGAGCCGGGCGTCGTGCATGCCAGGTTGCAGCGGTCGCTGTCCGGCAGCGGACTGCGGTTCGGCCCCGACCCGTCGACCCACACCCGTTGCACGATCGGCGGGATGATCGGCAACAACGCCTGCGGCTCCCGGGCACTGGGCTACGGGCGTACGGCTGACAACGTGGTCGCGTTGGAGATCGTGGGTGCCCGGCCCGACCTGACCGGGCTGGTCGACCGGCAGCTGGCGCTGATCCGGACCGAGTTCGGCCGGTTCACCCGGCAGGTGTCGGGCTACTCCCTGGAGCATCTGCTGCCCGAGCACGGTCGAAGTCTGGACCGGATGCTGGTTGGCTCCGAAGGTACGCTCGCGGTCGTCCGCCGGGCGACGGTCCGGCTGGTCCGCGACGCTCCGCACCGGGTGCTGGTCGTGCTGGCGTACGCCGACATGGCCGAGGCCGCCGACGCCGTGCCCGAGCTGCTCACCCACGAGCTCGTCGCCTGCGAGGGGATCGACCGCCGCATCGTCAGCCTCGCCCCGAACGCGCCGGAGCTACCGCCGGGCGGCGGCTGGATCTTCGCCGAGGTCACCGGCGAGACCGAGGCCGAAGCGCTTGCCAAGGCACAGCGGCTCGGCGGCTGGACTGTGGCCGACCCTCGACAGCAGGCCGCGCTGTGGCGGATCCGTGAGGACGGCGCCGGGCTTGCCGCACGGACGACCGACCCGCCCGGGCAGGCCGGCTGGGAGGACGCCGCAGTGCCGCCGGAGCGGCTCGGCTCCTACTTACGTGCGTTCGAGCGACTGCTCGCCGACAGCGGCTTCGTCGGAGCTCCGTACGGCCACTTCGGCGACGGCTGCGTGCACATCCGGATCGACTTCACGCTCGACTCCGCCGACGGACGCGGCCGCTATCGCGCGTTCGTCGAGGAGGCGGCTCGCCTGGCCGCCGCGCACGGCGGGTCTTTGTCGGGCGAGCACGGGGATGGCCGAGCCCGCTCCGAGCTGTTGTCCACGATGTACTCCCCGGCGGCGCTGGCGCTGATGGCCGAGGTCAAGCGGGCCTTCGACCCCGCGCACCTGCTCAATCCCGGCGTACTCGTCGATCCCGCGCCGCTCGACGCCGACCTACGTCTCGCGCTCTCGCCGGCCGACCCCGAGTTGCACCGCTGCACCGGCGTCGGCAAGTGCCTGGCCGACAACACTGGCAGCGGGGGAGTGATGTGCCCCTCCTACCTCGCCACCCGCGACGAGAAGGACTCCACCCGCGGCCGCTCGCGCGTGCTCCAGGACGTCGCCGCCGGGATCCTGCCCCTCGACGGACCCGAGGTCGAGGCCGCCCTGGACCTCTGCCTGGCCTGCCGCGGCTGTAGCCGCGACTGCCCGACCGGCGTCGACATGGCCACCTACAAGTCCGAGACGCTGGCGAGGAAGTACGCCGGCAAGCGGCGCCCGCGCAGCCACTACCTGCTCGGCCGTCTCCCCGAGCTGATCCGCCGGGTGCCCACTCCCCTCGCGAACGCTGGGCTCCGCCTCGGTCCGCTCGCGACGGCCGTCGCCGGCATCGACCGGCGACGCTCCCTGCCTCGGGTCAATCGCTGGTCCCCCAGCGGTGATCTCGATACGCCGCCCGCTCGTACCTCACGGGCGGCACTCGATCAACGGGAAGCTGGTCGAGTGCCCGAGGCGCCAGCCGAGGGCGTATCGAGACCTCCCGCGTACGACGTCGTCCTCTGGCTGGACACCTTCACCCAGCACTTCGCCCCCGAGGCCGCGTACGCCGCCCAGTGGTTGCTGGAGGGGCAGGGGCAGCGGGTCCGGGTGATCGCCGACGACCAGTGCTGCGGCCTGACCCTGATCAGCACCGGCCAGCTCGACCGGGCGCGGGGGACCCTGGAACGGCTCGCCGCGGCTCTCGACGGGGCTCTCGATGGAGTGACGACACCGGTGGTCGTGCTCGAGCCGTCGTGTCTGGCGGTGCTGCGTGATGACGCCGAGAGGCTCATCGGGCGGTCGGTCCCGGCATCTGTGCCGGCACGGAGCCTGGCCGAGCACCTGGAGAGCATCGGGTACGAACCACCCGACCTCTCCGGTACGACCGTTGTCGCGCAGCCGCACTGCCACCACACTTCGGTGCTGGGCTGGGAGGCGGACGAGCGACTGCTCCGCCGAGCCGGAGTCGAGCTGATCCGCGTCGGCGGCTGTTGCGGACTGGCCGGCAACTGGGGCATGGAGCGAGGCCACTACGAGACCTCGGTCGCCGTGGCCGAGCACGCGCTGCTGCCCGCCGTACGCGGGAACCCCGGGGCGGTCGTACTCGCCGACGGGTTCTCCTGTCGCACTCAACTGCACGATCTGGGCGGACATCGGGCGGTGCATCTGGCGACGCTGCTCGCCGGCTGACTGCCTGGACCGCTGGATTGTGGCCGATGGCGACCGGTTCCCTCGGCGTGTCGCGGTCGGGATCGGCCACAAACCGGCAATCAGTGTCGGGATCGGCCACAAACCGGCGTCAGTCGCCTGCGGGCCGGTGGGCGGTGATCTCGACGCGCCCGTCGAGGCCGTTCGCGGGCTCACGGCCTCGGGGCTTGCTCGATCTGCCTGGCCGACGCCCCCGCTCGTTCCTCGCGGGCGCTGGCCGGTCATTTTGACCCTCGTGCGCGTGGCCGGTAGTCTTGTGGACTGTGCCTGAGCTGATCGGGCACGTCACGCATGCTCTGAAGCCCATGCTCTGAACCGAGCCGCCGGCTGCCCTCTCGCAGCGCGGGTCCGGAGCAGGCGCTGAGCTTCCCGAATCAGTTTCCCGACAGGAAAGAGAAACACGCGGTGCCCACCATCAACCAGCTGGTCCGCAAGGGCCGCCAGGACAAGGTGTCGAAGAACAAGACGCCCGCTCTCAAGGGTTCGCCCCAGCGTCGCGGCGTCTGCACGCGTGTCTACACCACGACCCCGAAGAAGCCGAACTCCGCGCTGCGCAAGGTCGCGCGTGTTCGTCTCTCCAGCGGCATCGAGGTCACCGCTTACATCCCGGGCGTCGGCCACAACCTCCAGGAGCACTCGATCGTGCTCGTGCGTGGTGGCCGGGTCAAGGACCTCCCCGGTGTCCGTTACAAGATCATCCGCGGCTCGCTCGACACCCAGGGCGTCAAGAACCGCAAGCAGGCTCGCAGCCGCTACGGCGCGAAGAAGGAGAAGAGCTGATGCCGCGCACATGGCGTTGCCTCCCGCCGAACTCCGCTTGCCTTGCCATGAAGGAGAACTGAAGCCATGCCCCGCAAAGGCCCCGCGCCCAAGCGTCCCCTTGACGTAGACCCCGTCTACGGCAGCCCGGTCGTCACCCAGCTGGTCAACAAGGTGCTCACCGACGGCAAGAAGCAGGTCGCCCAGCGCATCGTCTACACCGCGCTGGAAGGCTGCCGCGAGAAGACCGGCACCGACCCCGTGGTCACCCTCAAGCGCGCCCTGGACAACGTCAAGCCGAGCCTCGAGGTCAAGTCCCGGCGCGTCGGCGGTGCCACCTACCAGGTGCCGGTCGAGGTCAAGGGCAACCGGGCGATGACCCTGTCGCTGCGGTGGCTGGTGTCGTACTCGCAGGCTCGCCGGGAGAAGACCATGGCCGAGCGCCTGATGAACGAGATCCTGGACGCCTCCAACGGCCTCGGTGCCGCGGTGAAGCGCCGCGAGGACACCCACAAGATGGCCGAGTCCAACAAGGCCTTCGCGCACTACCGCTGGTGACCGGCGGGCGCTCCGGCGGCGAACCCGACCGCGACGCCCGGCCCTACCGGCTCCCTGCCCTACCCGGGCACCCCTGCTCACGACTTTCGAAGAGGACGAGAACGACGTGGCCGTCGACATCACCACCGACCTGACCAAGGTCCGCAACATCGGCATCATGGCGCACATCGACGCCGGCAAGACCACCACGACCGAGCGCATCCTCTTCTACACCGGCATCACCTACAAGATCGG
>JASGGG010000126.1:0-7749 GCA_047605165.1 Nocardioidaceae bacterium | reverse complement strand
TGCCAACTCGGCGGGGATTCGTGCCAACTCGGCGGGGATTCGTGCCAACTCGGCGGGGATTCGTGCCAACTCGGCGTTAGCGGCCGACCAGACAGCCGATGAGGATGCCGACGCCGTAGGTTAGTTCGGAGAGTCCGGTGGCGGCCAGGGCCGGGATGAGGGCGGGGCCGGTGGCTCCGCCGAGGACGGCTTGCAGGCCTCGGCGCACGGGTACGGCGTAGACCAGGGCGAGCCCGGCCCACCAAGTGGTGCATAGGACGACGCCGACGAGGGCGACCGCGGCGCCGATGATCAGGAACAGGTAGAGGTAGCGGGTGCGCTGGTCGCCCAGCGCGACGGCGAGCGTCCGCTTGCCCGACTCGGTATCGGTCGGGATATCGCGCAGGTTGTTGGCGACGAGGATCGCGCAGGCCAGCGCGCCGATGCCGCAGGCCGCCCAGAGCGAGGCGAGCGACCAGGTTTCGGTCTGCACGTAGGTCGTACCCATGACCGCGACCAGCCCGAAGAACACGAACACCATGACCTCGCCGAGCCCGTGGTAGCCGTACGGGTTCTTGCCACCGGTATAGAACCAGGCAGCCAGGATCGACAGTGCCCCGACCGCGACCAGCCACCAGGCGGTGCTCGCTGCCAGCGCCAGCCCCACGACGCCGGCGACCCCGAACGCCCCGAATGCCGCGAGCTTCACCGACCTGGGCGAGGCCACTCCCGAGCCGACCAGCCGCAGCGGGCCGACCCGCTCCTCGTCAGTGCCGCGGATGCCGTCGGAGTAGTCGTTGGCGTAGTTGACCGCGACCTGCAGCGCCAGCGACACCACCAGCGCCGCGAACGCCTTCCACCAGACCTCGCCGTGGGCGTACACCGCGATGCCGGTGCCCGCGAGCACGGGGGAGACGGCCGCGGGGAGCGTACGAGGGCGGGCGCCTTCGAGCCACTGTGCGGGAGTTGCCATGAGCGGCAACCTATAGCGTTGCGACTCGTGAGCAGCCTGCGACCCGTGACCGGCAGCGCGGAGGACATCCTCGCGCTGCTGCGCGCCTGGGACGCTGCCACCGAGCCGGAGCCGCTGATCATCGAGACGTCGGGATCGACCGGCCGGCCCAAGCGCGTCGTGCTCTCCCGCGCCGCCATGCGAGCCTCCGCTCTCGCGACCATCGACCGCCTCGGCGGCCCGGGGACGTGGGAGCTGAACCTGCCGCCGACCTATGTCGCCGGAATCCAGGTGCTCTACCGGGGGCTGGTCGCCCCAGGCCCGCGTCGCTACATCTCCCTGGTGCCGACCCAGCTGGTCCGCCGCATGGACGACCCTGGCCTGCGGGAGTACGACGCGGTGCTGGTCGGCGGCGGACCACTCGATCCTGCTGCGCGGGCGCGCGCGGAGGGCAACGGGATCACGGTCGTGCAGACCTACGGGATGAGCGAGACCTGCGGCGGCTGCGTCTACGACGGGGTGCCGCTGGACGGTGTCGCGGTGAAGATCGACGTCGCCGGCGAGGTCCGGATTGCCGGGCCAGTGTTGTTCGACGGGTACGACGGCGATCCGGAGCTGACCGAGCAGGTGCTCGACGGCGGCTGGTTGCGCACGAACGATCTCGGTCGGATCGACGACGACGGTCGGCTCCGGATCCTGGGTCGTGTCGACGACGTGATCATCAGCGGCGGAGTCAAGGTGCCCGCGGTCGCCGTTGCGGAGCTGCTGCGCGCCCATCCGGAGGTGCGCGATGTGGCCGTCGTCGGCGTACCCGACCCCGAGTGGGGCGAGCGGGTCGTGGCCGTGGTCGTCGGCGATGCGCCCCTCGACGAGCTCCGGGACCTGGTCGATCCGCGCGAGTGGGCGCCGCGGGCCGTGGTCGCTCTCGACGCGATTCCCCTGCTGGGCAACGGCAAACCGGACCGACAGGCGCTGCGGAGGATCGCGCATGGGTGACCCGATACGACGCGTGCCCGAGGGTGCATCGAGACCATTAGCACGGGATCTCGATACGCCGTACGCTCGTTCCTCGCGGCCGGCACTCGATCAGCGAGGCGCCCGGCTCGTCTACTCGATCCCGATGACCACCCGCTTCCGTGGGATCACGGTGCGGGAGGGGATGCTGCTGCGCGGCGATGCGGGCTGGGGTGAGTTCAGCCCGTTCCTGGAGTACGACGACCCGACGTCGGCGCCCTGGCTCGCGGCCGCGCGGGAGGCGGCAGACCTTGGTTTCCCGCAGCCGGTGCGCGGTCGGGTGCCGGTCAACGTGACCGTGCCGGCGGTCGGCCCCGAGCAGGCGGCCGCGATTGTCGCCCGGGGCGGGTGTCGCACCGCGAAGGTGAAGGTCGCCGAGCCCGGCCAGACGCTGGCCGAGGCAGAAGAGCGGATCGCCGCCGTACGCGACGGGCTCGGTGCCGACGGCCGCATCCGGGTGGACGCCAACGGCGGCTGGACCGTGGACGAGGCGGTTGTCGCGATCGGCCGGCTGGACCGGGCCGCCGGGGGACTGGAGTACGTCGAGCAGCCGTGCCGGACCGTCGAGGAGCTCGCGGCCGTGCGCCGACGGGTCGATGTGCCGGTCGCTGCCGACGAGTCGATCCGGCGCGCCGACGATCCCTACCGGGTACGCGACCTGGAAGCGGCCGACGTCGCCGTGCTCAAGGTGCAGCCGCTCGGCGGCGTCCGGGCCTGCTTGCGCATCGCTGAGGACATCGGGCTACCGGTCGTGGTCTCCAGCGCGCTCGAGACCAGCGTCGGCATCGCCGCAGGAGTTGCCCTGGCCGCGGCACTGCCCGAGCTCGAGTACGCCTGCGGCCTGGCCACCGTGCAGCTCCTGGAGCGCGACGTGGTCGACGAGCCGCTGCTGCCCGTCGACGGATTCCTACCGGTACGCCAGCCCGCCGTGTCCGCCGCGGTCGAGGACTGCCTCGCGCCGCCTGATCGCCTCGACCACTGGACGGACCGGCTGGCGCGGGTTGAGGTAGTGCCGTGACGAGTGCGATGAGAAGGGACCGGTCCTGGGTCGACATGGCCTCGCCGAGTTGGCACGAATCGTCGCCGAGTTGGCACGAATCGTCGCAGCTCGATGGTCGTCGCCGTCCTCTGCGCGGCTGGATCACTGCGTCTCGCGCAACCGCACTGCGGAGGCCGACCTATGCCGCCCGTACTCGGCGTTCTGGTGGGGGCGTTGAGTGAACCCGTCCACTGAGGTCGCTACCGCCGTGCTCGACACCCTCGTCGAAGCCGGCGTCGAACACGTCGTGCTGTGTCCGGGGAGTCGTTCCGCGCCGCTGGCGTTCGCGGCGTACACCGCCCCTGTCTGCTTGCATACCCGCATCGACGAACGATCGGCGGCGTTCCTCGCGCTCGGCTTGGCGAAAGGATCGGGTCGGCCGGTGGCGATCATCACCACCTCGGGGACCGCGACGGCGAACCTGCATCCGGCTGTGCTCGAGGCGCATCACGCCGGAGTCGGACTGATCGTGCTCACCGCCGACCGCCCGGCCGCGCTGCGCGGCACCAACGCCAACCAGACCACCGACCAGGTCGGCCTGTACGGCAGTGCTGCGCCGTGCGCCGACGTCGCGGCAGGAGAGGTCGACACCGCCCGCTCGGCTGTCGTTGCCGCGCTGGCGGAACCGGGGCCGTACCAGGTCAATCTGCAGTTCGCCGAGCCACTTCTGCCGGAGGACGGTTGGCTGCGGTCGCGGAGGGGCCGTAAGGAAAGTCCCTCCACGCCTTTGCCCTCCTCGCGTCCGGCCGGCGTCTCGATACGGCCCTCGGCTAGCGCCTCGGGCGACTCGACGACCGGGAGTGGCTCGATACCGCTCTCGGCCAGCGCCTCGGGCGACTCGACCACCCTGCCCGCCGATCGAGTGCTGCCGGTAAGGAACGAACGGGCGGTGTATCGAGCCGCTCTCGGTCGTCGAGTAGCGCCGAGGCACGAGGCGCGTATCGAGACGCCGACCGGATACGAGACGCCGAGGATCTCTCCTACAGATCACCCGGCGGCGAGTGAAGAATCCGGCCTTCCGCCGCTGACCGTGGTCGTGGCCGGCGACGATGCCGGACCGGTGGCTCGCAGGCTCGCCCAGGCCAACGGGTGGCCGGTGCTGGCCGAGCCCAGCAGCGGATCACGCGCCGGCCCGAACGCGATCCGTACCTACCGACTGTTGCTGGACGGACCGGTGTGGGAGCGGATCGAGGCGGTGGTCGTGTACGGCCATCCCACCCTGAGCCGGCCGATCACTCGGCTGATCAGCCGCGACGACATCCCGGTGTACGCGGTGCCCGGCCCGTTGGGCCCTACCGACCCGGGGCGCGTCGCCCGTCCGTTGCCCGAGGACCCGCACTGTGCCAACCCCGACCCCGACTGGCTGCGCCGCTGGCAGGAGCGTGACCGCGAGGTCGGTGCCGCCATCGACGCGTACCTGGCGGGCGTACCCGACCTGACTCCGTACGAGGTCGCCGCCACTGTTGCCGCGGCGGTACCCCGGGGCGGGCTGCTCTTCGTCGGGGCCAGTAACCCGGCTCGTGACCTCGACCTGATGATGACGCCGTTCCCGGTCGGCGAACGCCGGATGGTGATGTCCAACCGCGGCCTAGCGGGCATCGACGGCACGGTCTCGTCTGCGATCGGGGCGGCGCTCGGCCGGCCGGGGAGCACCCGCTCGGTCGCCCTGGTCGGTGACGTGACCTTCCTGCACGACGGCAACGGCCTCCAACTCGGTCCGGACGAGGTGCGGCCCGACCTCACCATTGTCGTGGTCAACGACGACGGCGGCTCGATCTTCGCCTCGCTCGAGCAGGGCGACCCCAGGTATGCGGCCGATTACGACAAGCTGTTCGGCACTCCGCACGGCGTCGACCTGGCCGCGCTGTGCCGCGCGCACGGCGTACGCCATCGGCAGGTCCGGGACAGGACCGAGCTCGTCGCTGCTCTGGCCCAGCCCGCGACGAAGATCGAGGTGGTCGAAGCGGTCGTGCGCCGGGACAACCGGCGGAGCCTGGACGCCGCCGTGCGCGAGCTGGCCCACCATGCCGAAGGCGCTCGATAGATGGAGGCGGCGATCTGGCTGGTCTCGCTCGCGAGCACCGTCGTCCTCGTCTCGGCGGTGTGCCGCCGCTTCGACCTGTCGGCGCCGATCGTGCTGGTGGTCGTCGGGATCGGCGCGTCCTATCTGCCGTTCGTGCCGCAGGTGCATCTCAGCTCGGAGGTCGTGCTGATCGGGCTGCTGCCGCCGTTGCTCTACAGCGCCGCTCGGCAGACCAGCCTGATCGACTTCAACGCGAACCGCCGCCCGATCCTGCTGCTGTCGGTCGGCCTGGTGGTGTTCACGACCCTCGGCGTCGGGTTCGTCGTGCACGCGGTGATCCCGGGCCTACCCTGGCCGGCGGCCTTCGTGATCGGTGCGGTCGTGGCCCCACCCGATGCCGTCGCCGCCACCGCGATCGCCAAGCGGATCGGTATGCCGCGCCGCATCGTGACGATTCTCGAAGGTGAGTCGCTGCTCAACGACGCCACGGCGCTGGTCGCGTTCGGCACCGCTGTCGCGGCCAGCCAGGGCGGCGTGACGGCCGTGGAGGTCGGCGTCGACTTCTTCGTCGCCGCGGTCGGCGGTGTCTCGGTCGGGCTGCTGGTCTTCGTGGTCGTCGGCTGGGTACGCAAACACCTGACCGCGCCAGTGCTCGACACGTCGGTCTCCTTGATCACACCGTTCGTCGCCTATGTCCTGGCCGAGGAGATCCACGCCAGCGGCGTACTCGCCGTGGTGGTCGCCGGGCTGGCACTCGGGCACTTGGCGCCGGTGATGCAGACGGCGACCTCCCGGATCGCCGAAGGACTCAACTGGGCCACGATCTCGTTCCTGCTGGAGAACGCCGTCTTCCTGCTGATCGGCTTGCAGGCCCGCTGGATCGTCGAAGCGGTCGGTAACAGCGACCTGTCCACTCCGACAATCGTGTCAGGCTGTGTCGCGACGCTGGTCGCCGTGATCGCGCTGCGACTGATCTGGGTGTTCCCGGCGCGGTTCCTCCTGGTGCGGCCGGGCTCGGGTAGCCGGCGGCCGCCGAGCAGCTACACGTTCGTGCTCGGCTGGGCGGGGATGCGGGGCGTGGTCACGCTCGCGGTGGCGTTCGCGATCCCGCTGTCGATGTCGGAGCGTGACGTCCTCGTGCTGATCGCATTGGTCGTCACCGCGGGCACCTTGCTGATCCAGGGCCTGTCACTGCCCTGGCTGGTGCGTGTGCTGCGGCTCCCCGGACCGGACTCGCGGGGCGACGCGATCGCGCGGGCCGGGCTCTACCAGCGGGCCGGCCAGGCCGGGCTCGCCTGGCTCGAGGAGCACCCGGAGGACGACCCACACGAGATCACCGAGATGATCCGGCAGCGGGTCGAACAGCGGGACTTCGCGGCCTGGGAGCGGATCGGCATCCAGAGCGACTCGGCGGAGACGCCGAGCGAGGCGTACGCCCGGCTACGGCTGGGCATGTTGCAGGCCGAGCGGGCGCGAGTGCTGGAAATCAGGAGCCAGGGCGTGATCCCACACGAGGTGGTCAGCGAGGTGCTGCGCTCCCTCGATGTCGAGGAATCGATGCTCGACTTCGGCGTACGCCGTGGAGAGGAGGCGCGCGAGGACGTGACCGCGAGGGGTCACGAAGCCGAGCTGTGCATCCACCTGACGGAGTTCCGCCGGGTACCCGCGCCCGAGGATCTCCCGCGCGAGTGCGTCGACTGTGTGGCTGCGGGTACGCGATGGGTGCATCTGCGGGTCTGCCTGGTCTGCGGCGGCGTGCGGTGCAGCGACTCCTCGCCCGAACGCCACGCGACCGCGCACTTCCACGCCACCCGCCATCCGGTCGTGCAGTCGGCCGAGCCGGACGAGAGCTGGCGATGGTGCTTCGTCGACGAGATCGTGCAGCAGTAGATTGACCGGTATGCGCGTCACGAAGTTCGGCCATGCCTGCGTCCGCATCGAGCACGAAGGCCAGGTGGTCGTGATCGACCCCGGCGGCTGGAGCGAGCGTGAGGCGGTCGACGGCGCCACCGCCGTGCTGATCACCCACGAGCATGCCGACCATCTCGACGTCACCAACCTCGCCGCGACCGACGCGCCGGTCTTCACGATCGATGCCGTCGCCCAGCAGATCGCGGCCGCCGACCCGGCCGTGCGCGAGCGTACGACCGTGGTCGCGCCGGGCGAGCGATTCGAAGCCGGGTTGCCCGTCCAGGCGGTCGGCGAGCAGCACGCGGTGATCCACCCGGAGCTGCCCTCGTTCTTCAACTCCGGCTATCTCGTCACCGCCGGCGACCAGACGCTGTTCCATCCGGGTGACGCGTTCACGATCCCCGAGCGGACGCCGGACGTGCTGTGCCTCCCGGTGTCCGCGCCCTGGTCGAAGATGTCGGAGGTGATGGACTACGCGCGGGCGGTGCTGGCGCCGACCACGCTGGCGATCCACGACGCGATCTACAGCGACCGCGGCCTCGCCATCGCCGACCCCCGTATGCAGGCCATGGTCGGCGAGAACCGCTACGCCCGCCTGACCCCCGGCACCGACCTGTAGCCGAGTTGTGGCCGATGGTGACTGTTTTCGCTGGCTTGTGGCCGATGGTGACGGTCCGGCCCGGCGTGTCGTTGTCGTGATCGGCCACAATTCAGCCGAGCCGACACCACGTCTCCGTGCGGAAGCCATGTCGTCTGTGACCGATTCCTTGCGCAGACCTCACCGCGGCCGCCGAGTTGGCATGTATACTCGACGAATAGTGCCAACGAGGC
>JASGGG010000125.1:0-7815 GCA_047605165.1 Nocardioidaceae bacterium | reverse complement strand
TTTGTTTTTCTGGGTGTGTTGGTGGGGGTGGGGCGAGTCATCGTGAGACTCAGCCCGACCCCCACCGGGGAAGGTCAGTCCCGACGGGACCTCACTCCTTGGACGAAGCCGCACCTCGACCACGCGTAGTGGCCTTGGGTGCGTCCTTCGCCGAGGCGGGTGCGGAGGTGCCGATCAGGGCAGCCAGCGCGTCGCGCTGTTGGGCTGCTTCCTTTTCGATCTCATCGCGCAGCGCTTCTGCCTTGGCCGTGACCGCAGGGTCTGCGGCCAGGGCATCGAGCTCGCGCTCGACGGCGTTGCGGATGGTGTCCGTCACCGACGTGCCACTGAGCTTCGACAGCATCCCGAGACGGGCGTGCAGGTCGTCGTCCAGTCGAATGGCGAGGGTCTTCATCTGGAACCGTTCTCCTTCCTGAGGGACTTGTCCGGCGTGTCTGTCGATCCCCGAGATGGGTCGACAGACGTCCAGCCACCTCCTCGGGGTGGTGCGGTCGGCGAAGGCTGGATGCCTTCACGCGTGCGACCGCAGTCCCCCGACGAAGCCGAGCCGCCGGTTCGCTCTCAGGTGCAGAGGAAGAGCCAGATCCCGCCGTTCGGCGCTCGCTCCACGTGGACTTCGCCACCCAGTTGGGCGTCGCGCGCGAACCCGGCGTAGTCGAACGAGACGTGGGGACGCAACGAGGCTGGGAAGACTCCGTCGAGCTTCGCCTCGATGTCTGCTTCGCCGAGCAGTTCGCGCGCCCAGGCTTCGGGTGAGTCGTACTCACCGAGGTAGGCGTCCTCGAAGCCGTCGAGCATGGCCTCGTCGCCGTCATGGAGTTCGGCCCAGGCAGCGAAGGCGTGACCGTACTGCTTGATGCCCCGCGCCACTCGCGCCACGTGTTCGAGTTGGTCGTACTGCTCGACCCGGTAGCCGCCGAACTCGTCGTCATCGAAGATGGCCCACTCTTCGGCGTCCGGCTCGGGGCTGCGGCTGAGGATCTGCTGCGCGCTGCGGACGAGTTGGTCGCCTTCGACGGCGGCATCGACCCAGTCGCCGTGGAGCTTGCCGTTGTTGTACGCCGCGAGGCAGCCGATCCAGACCATCGGGCGGAGGGTGAGCTTGTCGGCGCGTTCGATCTGCCCGTCATCGGTGATCTCGACGCTGTAGATGTCGCCAACCTCTTCACGCGGATGCCAGGGGTCGGGACGTAGCAGTTCCTCGATCTGTTCGACGTCGCTGCTGCGTTCACTGACGGGCTCGTCGTGGGGCTCGTCGGGTTGCTGTTCGGGTTGTTGTGGGTGCTTCTCACTCATGCCACCTCCTTTCGGTTACTGGTTGATTGGTCGCGGCCGCTTCTGCGGTCGCGCTCGGTCTGGATGCGCTGGTCGGCCAGGGCGATGTACTCGGGGTTTAGCTCGATACCGAGCCAGTCGCGACCGAGGTTCTCGGCTGCGATGGCCGTCGCCCCAGAGCCCATGAAGGGGTCGAGCACTACGCCCGGTTCGGGCGGTGCGTCGCAGTCGCACATCGCTTGGAGCGCCAGCCGGGTGGCCACCGCGCCGAGCCGTCGGATCGGCCGCGTGTAGGCGGTCCGGCAGGCGGTGCAGCGAGCCTCGGGAGTTCCGGCCATGACCATGCGTTCGGCGAGCTTGACCGGGTAGGTCGCGAAGTGGGCGCCCCGGTAACTGCTGACGGCCAGTTGCCAGACGTCGGCCGGATTCTTGCCGAGCGGGTGTCCTTGAATCCCGGCGGCGTGCAGGGCGTCGAGTCCTCGGTCGCTGTCGCTGTTCGGCCCGAGCCAGTCGGGTCGCCCCTCGCGCTTGGGGACGATCCGTGGCTTGGTCGGCCCGCTCTTGTGCGGCACCCGGATGGCGTCGAGGTCGAAGAAGTACTTCGGTTGCCGCGCGAGCAGGTAGATGACTTCGTGCTTGGTCGCCAGCCGGTCTCGCACGCTGCTCGGAATGGTGTTGGTCTTGGCCCAGACGATCTTGTTGCGGATGATCCAGCCGTCCTCGACCAGCTTCAAGGCGAGCCGCTCTGGCCCAAACAGCAGGCTCTTGCGCGGTGCGCCCTCCCGGAGGTGCGTGCTGTAGCTGTCGCCGAGATTGAGCCAGACCGTGCCGGTCGGCACCAATACACGGGCTGTCTCGCGGAGCAGGTCGCGCAACTCTTCGACCCATTGGTCGACGTGTCCTTCCAGGCCGATCTGCCCGTCGGCACCGTAGTTGCGGAGCCGGAAGTACGGCGGACTGGTGACCACGCTGTCGATTGAGGCATCGGGCAGCGAGCGGAGTCGCTGGAGTGCATCTCCCTGAAGAATGCGTCCGCGTCGGACAGTCGTGGCGCGCCTCATGAGTCGGCCTCCTCGGTCGTCTCGTCCGGCGGGAGCACGAGGCCGCGGAGCCGGATCTCTTGGTGGATGTAGCCACCGATGGCGTTGGCGCAGGCCTTGAGGTGGTCGGGACAGTCGGGGCTGAGGGCGATGCCAGCTGCCTCGTTGAGGAGGTCGCTGATGACGCCTCCCCCGGTGATCGCCAGGCGGTGCATCGCTGATGGCTCGGGGTCGAGGTGGTCAGCCAAGTGGCGGGCCATCGCGCGGGCGCCCCAGGTTGGCAGGCGACCCGCCTGGTCCGCTTCGACTAGCGCACGGCGGATAGTGGCCTCCAGCAGTTCGCGTTGCGGCACCGCGCCCGTGTAGTCGAGTTCGCCGTCGTTCAGACGGTCCCAGCTCGGCTGGTAGCGCTCAGGCCGACTCATGCCGTGCCTCCGGCCAGGATCTGTGTCAGCGTGCTCGGGGTGGCGTAGCGGAACATGGCGTCGGTGAGCTTCAACGATCGGCGCACGGCCCCAGCCAACGCCCGGGCGCGGTCCTCGGTGAGGAACAGCCAGACGACCAGCGGGAAGCTGCCGTGACGGGCCTGCTCGACACCCGAGCGTCGGTACTCCTCGTACTGCTGACACTTCTTGAGCAGCGTCGGTAGCGACTCCGTGCCGAGGTCGACCTCGATGAAGTGCCTGTCGAGAAAGTCGGTCGTCGTGATCTCGGCGTAGAGGTCGGGCTGCAACCAGCGCGGCTCACCGGCCGCCCCCTGGTAACGACGCCAGGACGCTGGCTCGACCTCGACCGCCACTCCTTCGATGGCCTCGATACGCCGGTGCTGGTCGAGCAGCACATGCACGTCCCCGATGGCCAGGCAGTGCTTCAAGAAGCGCTCCGACGGCGCATTCGCGCCGCGCTTGCCGTCGATGCCGAGCAGGCGCCGACCTGCCGCGCTGAGGCGCCAGATCGTCGCGGCGCTTCCGGCTCGGTAGCCGCCCACCCGTCGGTCGAGTGCCACCAGTAGCCCGTTGCGGTCCAGACGACTGACGACACGTCGGGTAACCCGCGAAGCGGTCGCCAGGCTCTGGTGGTCGAGGAAGCAGAACTGCTGGAGCTGATGGGTCGTCAGGAAGCGGTGCTCCCCGACGAGGCGCAGGACCTGCCGGTCACGATCCGAGAGCCGGTCAGCGAGCTGGGCGAGCTGCCGGGCGCCGGTGCGACGCGGGGTGGCAGGGACTTCGGGCAGCGGAGCGGCCGAAGTATTCGGCTCCCTGGAACCGCCGAACTCGCGGCTGACCTGCGACGACGCATCATCAGCCGGTGAGCCGATCGGTACACCGAGCGGTAGCCCTGCACCTGGGGTGTAGGTGGGCCTGTTGTCACCCTGGCGGGTGCGGTCGTGGGCGCTCACGACTCGCCTCCGGTGCTGCGGCGGGACCGGCCGAACGAGTCACCTGTGTCGCCTTGGTTGGTGGGGCCGAAGCCGGCGAGCGTCTGGAGTTCGGCCTCGACCTCCTCGATGGGGCGTCCGTAGTTGGCGCGCGACATGGCACGGACGTGCTCGGCCGACTGCGTGGGAGGCGGCAGTGGGCGGGTACGGATGGTGCACCACGGCAGCCGCTCACCGCGTACCTGCAGGGAGGCCTGCGCCGTGTAGGCGGGGAGGTCGGAGAAGTCCTGCGCGGTGAGTTGCCCGTTGGTGGTGGCCGCGACGTCCTTGGCGTCCTGCGGGCTCAACCGGAAGGTGATGCGGCTCCCGGCGTGGGCCATGACAGCGTTCTTCATGGCGGGTGTCAGCTGGGTGAGGCTCTGATGTCCCAAAGTGAACGTCACCGACAGCCCGCGACTGCGTCCGAGCGCGTCGGTCAGGTCGCCGAAGCGAGCCACTTCCTGGAACTCATCGACATAGATGGACACCGGGTGCCGGTCCCTCTGCGGCAGCTTGGTGCGCTCCTGGGCCGCGTTCCAGATCAGGGCGAGCAGCACCGCGCCCCAGGTGGCTGCGCCGACTGGGCCAAACTCTGCCGTGCCGAGATCGGCCACGATGATGGGCCGCTTGTTCGGGTCCATGAACAGGTCTCGGAACGAGAAGCGCGGTGACGACTGTCCGAACGTCGCCCGCAGACCCCGGCGCAGAGTCAGGATCGGGTCGAGCTTGTTGCGGAGCGGCGCGACGACGTGCGTACGTTCGGCGTCGCTCATGGCCTCGAAGTGCGCCCAGAACGCGCCCAGGCCCATCGCGTCGGCCTGGGACACCTTCGCCACCAATGGGCGCCGAACGGCGGCATTGGTGAGCAGGACGGGCAACATCGAGAGCGGCAAACCACCGGCGCGCGCCAGGGTTAACAGCGCAGCCTGAAGCACCTGACTCGACCGAGGACCGATGTCATCGTGCAGTGAGCGGACGACGCCGTGGATGACATCCGCGTCCCGCTCGGGGTTGTCGCCGAATACTTGGATGCCCACCGGCGCCGAGTCGCTCGGCGAGAACACCACCACGTCCTGCAATCGCTCGGGACTGAGCCGCTCCATGAAGTCCGTCGCGGCGTCGCCCTTGGCGTCGATCAGGCAGACGGAGCGTCCTGCGGCAGCATCTGCCAGAGCCAGGGAGATCATGAGGGTGGACTTCCCGGTGCCCATCGGACCCGCCACCCAGGTGGCGCGCTTGGCGTCCTCGATGTGCTGTGCCACCGGGCGCTCCTCGTCGAGCACCGAGTCACCCACGATGCGATCGACCTTCGGTACCTGCTTCGGAACCGGCAGCAGCTTGGGATGCGCCGACGGGACGCCGGGCAGGGCCGTGTCGCGCGGTGCGATGGGCCAGCCGAGCATGGCGGTGACCTCCGAGACTCCCAGTTCGGTGGGCCAGAGCAGCGGATCACGGACCTCGTCCATCGCCCGCAGGCTCGACTTCTTCAGGTGCAGCGAGACACCGGGACCTTCCAGTCCACGCAGCGCTGCCGCCACGTTCCCGATGAGCGCCCGGGCACGAGCGATGTCGTCAGCTTTGGCGCCAATGCGCACCTCGCAGGAGAAGCGATGTTCCCCATACTTGGTCTCCAGATCGCGGCGCTGCGGACGCGGCGCGTCTGCACGGACGATCCGCGGCCCCAGCGTGATCTGCAACCGCACCAGTTCGTGCTTGCGCGCACCGGCCAAGGCGCCGAGCACACCACGGGCTACGTTCTCGGTCGGCGAGGTCGTCAGCTGCGTGTGGCGATGGCCCGGCAGCCGTACTGCTGTGGCTGCTGTCGATCCGATCGGCGGCGTCGAACCGCGAGAGCGCAGGCCCGGCAGGTGATGTGAGAGTGCCGCCAATGCCCGCCGAGCCGATGCCGCCTCAGCGCCGAGGTGCCAGGTGACCCGGCCCTCGGCGCCCCTGGCTTCCAGGACCAACCGAGGCTGGCCGGACATGCCAGCCAGTGCCGTAATCGCAGCTCGGGCCGACTCGGCCGCGATGACGCCGTCGGGCGTCAGCTGCGTCCAGTGAAAGGGGCCGCGACTATTCATCCGCCGAGACCTCCGCGTCGCCGTCGCCGGGCTGATCGGCTTGTGCTTGTGCTTGTGCTCGGGCTTCACGTTCGGCCTCAAGCATCGCCATGCTGATGATGGCGCGGGCGATCTTGCGGACGTCCGGCTCATCGCGCAGTTCGGAGTGGACGATGATCCTCCGACGCGGTGAGCGACGGGTGCTCTTGCTCTTCACGCGGCCTTGGTGCGCAGCCCTCCGACTGCTGCGGTAGGGCGCGTTCTTGTCGACCTCAGGGTCGGGGTTGTTGTCTGGCGTGGGCATGGATCTACCTCCTTTCCGGTGCATTGACGTGGCCGCGCTCGTTCTTCATTTCGAAATAGAAATGGCGAGGGGTGCGCTTGACTATGAACGAAAGATTGTGAAAGTCAATGGAGTTTGTGAATTCCACAACAACGGCAGGTATAGCGTTCACGGGAGATCACCAGCCCCTATACCTGGTGGAAATGCGCCACCAGATCAGCGCCCCAATCCCGATAACCGCGACCAGGATGCAGAGATAGATCCAGATCGCCTTGAGGATCGCGATGGCGCCGTACAGGGCCATGCAGCCGAGCAGCAGCCCGACGCAGATGTCGGTGAAGCGGCTTCCCGTGCGCTCGGGCTCGTTGCTCATCGGAGACCTCCGGCGGGCGCGCAGCGAGGACCCCGGCAGCGGACGCACTGGCAGAAGATCGAATGCGGGGCACTCACGGCGCCACCCGCCGAAGCTCCGCCAGCACCCCGGCCTCGACGCCGCGCTCGACACACTCCAGGGCGAAGCGCCCCTGATCGAAGGGAAAGCGGTGCGCGACGCCGAGGAGGATCAGCTGGCCGAAGATGTCGCAGCGGAACAGGTCGTACTCCAGCGTCCCCGGTCCGAGACCGAATACCGCCACCTGCTCCAGGTGGTAGATCCCGAGTGCCCACTCGTCCTCCAACGTGAAAGCGAGGCCGAGCTGGCGGTGGCTGACGTCGTGCCAGAACCGGTACTCCCAGTTGCTGACGGGCTCGAAGTAGATCGTTGAGTCACAGAACTCCGACGACACGGGGTAGGGCTCGCCGGTGCGCACGGAGTGCTCGTACGCCCCGATGAGTTGCTGGGCGGTGGACGGCGCCGTCTTGGTGGCGACGTAGGGGAACCCGACGAGCTCCTCGGTCCGGCGGGCCATCTCGGCCGTCAGCCGGACGCAGTTGAGCCGAGCGCCTCGGATCCCAACGGCAGGCGTGAACCTCGCCGTAGGCTGGTCGTTGGACATGGCAGTGCTCCTTGAAGGTCTTCATTGGCGTGAGGAATGGAGAGGGCTTGCTTGGTCCGAGCGGCCTGGCCGGAGCGGTGCAACGCTTCCGGCCAGGCCCACCCGGCTGGTTGCTCGGCTACGTCTTCCTGAACTCATGCAGGCGCACCGTCAGCACCTCCTTCGCGGTCGTAGTACTGCGGTGCCGGCTCGTCACTGCCGGACCTGTCCATTGGGCTCGAAGTAGTTGGGCTTCTCGCTCATCCCCGAGTCCCGGTTGTTGGCGCTGCCGTGGCTGCCGCTCAGGACCGCCGCTTCCTTGCGGCCGACCGGCACCAGCACCTGCCGGGGGCCCGTCACGATGGCGTGCCCGAACACTTCCGGATTGCGCCGCAACACCCCATGAAGCAGCGCCAGCACACCGCGCTTGGCCGCCGAAGCCAGCTTCAGGTGGTACGCCTCGATGCGTTCGGCGCTCATCAGGGAGGCGTCGCGCTGTCCGGGTGTCGGGTCGGCCAGCAGCCGCTCGTGCTCACCGACGGCTCGGGCGTAGGTCAGTTCGACTCTCTCCAGGAAGTCGGCGATCAGGTCGGCGTGGCGCCAGGAGTTCACGAACGACCCCAGCGCGGTGGCCGCAGCCAGCCCGCCGAAGATGAACCCCGCCAGCAGGCTGCCCTCCACGGCAGCCCGCAGCGCGAAGATCGCCGAAGCCAGGCAGACGACAATGACCCCGGCCACCTACGAGATGACGCTGTGGGTGGCCGGG
>JASGGG010000124.1:0-7846 GCA_047605165.1 Nocardioidaceae bacterium | reverse complement strand
ATCGGACGGGAAGACCTGGGCGGCCAGTACCTCGATCCGCACCGCGGCGTGACGCTACTCGTCGAGGATCGCACGCTCGCGTTCACCGTCGACGAGGCCGTCGAGGTGCTGGCAGAACGAGGGGTGACCGATGTCGACGCCTCGCACGCCGTGCAGGCCACAGGCGGCTGGATCACCGGCATCTTGTTCGAGCTGTGGCGTTACGCCGGGCACGAGCATGGGTCCGGCGGTGAGGCGGACCCGCTGAGCGGCTACCTGTCCAACGAGATCATGGCGGCGCTCTCGGCGGAGCAACAGGACGCCCTCGTCCGGACGTCGCTGCTGGACGAGGTCACGCCGCCGCGGGCCGAGGCGCTCGGCGTCAGCCAAGCCGGCGAGGTGCTCTACTCCCTCTCCCGCCGCCACCTACCGGTTGACTTCAACCCGGCGATGACCGCTCTGCGCTGCCACCCGCGCTTTCGCGAGTACCTCCAGGAGCGTCTCGGCCGACTTCCTGATCAGGAGCTCCGCTCGCTGCGGCGTGCCCACGCACGGCTCCTTGTGGCTGAGCGGCGCCACGAGGACGCCGTCGAGGAGTTCCTCGCGGCCGCCGACCTCGAGGGTGCCGCCGAGGCCGCCGCCTTGACCGTCGACGCGGTGCTGGAGCGCCTTGACTTCGGACTGGCCGAGCGCTGGCTCGACGCGATCGGAACGGCCGGCGTACGGCGGTGGCCGCAGCTGGTCGCGGCGGCGGTGCGCGTCGCCTGCGAGGCCGAGCGGTACGGCGAGGGCGCCGGCCACGCCGACCGGCTGCTGTCCTCGGTGGACCGCGACGACCCCGTGCTGACGCCGGTCCTCGTTACCACCATCGCGTGGTGCTACTTCCTGGTGAGTCGGATCGAGGACGCGCTCCGGCTGCTCGACGCCGCGCCGGACGTTTCCGAGATCCGGATGATGCGTTTCTGCATCGGCATCGAGCTCCTCGATGACCCGACCCACTATCGCGACCGGCCACCGGACTGCGACGGCCCCGCTGACGGCCTGCTCATCCGGGCCGACCTCGCTCACGGCCGGTTCGCCCGTGTGCTGGAGACGCGCTCGCGCCCGTGGGCCGCCATCGAGCTGGGCCGCGTCGGTGCGCTGCGCTCGCTGGGCCGCACGGCCGAGGCCGCCCGGCTGATGGAGTCGTTGCCCTCGACCACCTGGACCGCGGTCAGGACGCGAGCGGAGATCATGGCCGACACCGCCCAGCCGGAGCAGGCCTACGCCGCCCTCCTCCAAGGCCGCGACCGCCTCGCCCGCTCCGGGTCGAACCTCTACCGCATGTTCTCCCTGCTCTTCGAGGCCTCACTCGCCCTTCGCCTGCGCCGAGACACCTCGTTCGCCACGGCTGCCCTCAACGAGGTCGAGCGCGAGCCGAGCGCGTCGCGCCGGGCGCGGATCGTCGAACAGCTTCATCTGTGGCGGGGACTGGCCGCGTTGATTGAGGGCCGCGACGACGAGGCTGTGACCCAGCTTCGGCTGGCCGTCGCGGTGATGACCACTTGGGACCGGCTGCTCTTCCTTCCGGCCGCGGCGACCTACCTGGCAGAGGCCGAGTGGCGGACGGGCGACCCCGACCGCGCGGACGCCGCGGCCGATCTTGCCCTGGCGACCGCTGTCCGCCAGGGCTCGCATCACCTGCTCCTGCTGGCTCTGCGCGAGTTTCCGGCGGTCGTCTCGCGCCGCCTCGACGCCGAGGTCGACCCCGACTCGACGTGGCACGCGCTCGGTCGCTCCGTCCTCCACCACGAGCTGGTCGACCTGCGAACGATGAGCCCCCGGGTCACGGCGCTCGACCTCGGCGAGCAGGCGATCGAGGTCGAGGGCAAGGTAGTCGTCCCCAAGCTGGTCAAGAGCGTCGAGTTGCTCTCGTTCCTCGCCTCACGCGGCGGCCGGGTCTCCAAGGCGGTCCTGGTCGACCACCTCTTCGAGAGCTCGTCGGCCGAGTCCGCGTCGGCCTACTTCCGGATGGCGCTCAACGGGCTGCGCAAGGTGCTTCCTCCCGACGCGCCGCTCGGGCTCGACGGCTCGGACCTGCTCTGGCTCGACGACTCCCTCAGCAGTGTCACCCTCGCCGTCGAGGCGTCGGCGGCCGCCATCCCCAACCTGCCCTTCGCCGAGCAGCGCGCGGCGGTGCAGGCGGTGATCGAGCAGTTGGCCGGGGGAGAGTTCCTCCCCCAGTCGCGCTCGGAGTGGGTCGCCGAGCGTCGCGAGCGCCTCGCGTCGCTGCACACGGAGATGATCGAGCTGGACGCGCACCTGGCGTTCGGGTCCGATGACTTCCGGACGGCTGACGCGCGTGCCGTCGAGGCGCTCGAACGGGACTCGCTGCGAGAGCGCTCCTGGCGGCTGCGTATGCGCGTCGCGGCTGCGCTCGGCGATCGCGACCGGGTGACCTCCTTGTGGCGCGGCTGCGTCGCGGAGCTTGCCCGCATCGGCGCCGAGCCGGAGGACGCCACCACGGTGCTCGCTCGCAACTTGCGCGGCGAGCCGTCTCCCCGCGGCTGAATTCGGCCGACGCCGACACGTTCTCGGGCTGGCGACCCGAGTTTCGGGCCCATTTACGTGTCGCTCGCCACACTCGTGACCGCCATCACAGCCGGCCCGCATCAGCCGGGGCCGGCGGACCCGATGGCACCAGAATCCCGAGGAGCCGAGCGTGACGGTTGCAAGTCTGGCCCCGGTGCTGTCCACCCGCGGACTCACCAAGGTCTACCCCGGCATGCGCGCGCTCGACCAGTTCGACATCGACCTCGCGCCGGGCGAGATCCACGGCGTGGTTGGCGCGAACGGCGCTGGGAAGAGCACCCTGATCAAGATCCTCGCCGGCCACCAGAGCGCCACCTCGGGCATCGTCCGGGTGGATGGCGAGGAGGTCGCCATCCACTCGGCGGCACAGGCTCAGCGGCTCGGCATCAGCGTGGTCCACCAGGAGCTGCCGATGCTGCCGAACCTCACCGCCGCTCAGAACGTGGTGGTGGGGCGGGAGGGACGTGGCCTGCTTGCTCCCGCCCGCCGCCGGGCCGCGCGTCGCGACTACCGACGGCTGATCACGCAGCTGGCCGGAGCGCCGTCGCCCGGCACGCAGCTCGACCGGGTCGGACTGGCGTCCTGGCAGGTGGTCGCGATCCTGCGGGCTCTCGATGCCGACGCGCGGGTCCTGGTGCTCGATGAGCCGACCTCGAGCCTGACCGTCGACGAGCGCAACGCGCTCCACGCCCGCCTCCGCAGTCTGGCGGCGGAGGGTCTTGCGATTCTCTACGTCAGCCACTTCCTCGACGACATCCTCGACGTCTCCCAGACCGTGACCGTCCTTCGCGACGGACGACTGGCGCACCGCGGTCCCGCGTCCGCGCTGGACGAGGATCTGTTGCTCGCCCACATGACCGGAGGTGTGAGCTCGGCCCTCGCCGACCCGGTGCCGACGCCTCGCACCCCGGTCGCGACGACGCCGCGGGCGGCGGGCCTGCGGATCCGCGGCCTCTCCGTCGGGACGACCACGCTGAACCGCCTCGATGTCGCCCCCGGTGAGATCGTCGGGCTCTACGGCCTCGAGGGCTCGGGGGCACGCGACGTCGTCGAGGCCGTCTTCGGCCTGCTGCCGCGTACCGGGGAGGTCACCTGGAACGGCAACGTCGTTGGGGGCTCGCCTCGTCAGGCGATCCGCGCCGGCGTCACGTTGGTGACCGGGGACCGCAAGCGCAGTGGGATCGGCACCGGCACGGTCGCCACGAACCATGGGTTACCCCGGCTCGCCCGGCTCCCGCTGGTGGCGCCCGCACCGCGCCGGGCGATCCGAGCGGACGCCGCGAGGAGCATCGCGGACTTCCGGGTCAAGGGCACCGCCGACCAGGCTCTGGGCATGCTGTCGGGCGGCAACCAGCAGAAGGTGCTGCTGGCCCGCTGGGTGGATTCCGAGCGACCGCTGTGCATGGCGCTCGACGAGCCCACCCACGGCGTCGACGTCGGTGGGCGGCGCGCCATCTACGAGCAGTTGCGCCGCTTTGTCGACCGAGGCAACGCCGTGCTGCTGCACAGCACCGACCCCGACGAAGTCGTCGAGCTGTGCCACCGGGCCATCCCGTTCTCCGGCGGCCGGCCGCTCGCCGAGATTCACCGAGCCGACCTGTCGATCGACCATCTCGAGCACATGGTCCGCGCCAGCTCCCGCCACCACTCGCTCCTGGAGGAGACCTGATGACAACCACCCCGTCCCGCGGCGCCCTCGCGCTGGCCGGCCTTGGCCGCCGTGTGGTCCAGGACTACGCGGTCGGCGTGGTGCTGGTCCTCGTCTGCGTCTTCCTCAGCATCCGCAGCCCCCAGTTCTCGACGGCCGCGAACATCTCCAACGTCCTCGACCAGGTCTCGATGATCGGGATCATCACGATGGGCATGGCAATCCTCCTGGTGTCGGCCAACTTCGACCTCTCCATCGGCGGCATGGTCGGCCTCTCGACGGTCTCGATCGCCAAGATCGGCAACGCCCATGGTCTGGTGACCGGGGTTGTCGCCGGCCTCCTGGTCGCCGTCGCGCTCGGCGTCGTGAACGGGCTGATCGTCACCAGGCTCCGGGTCAACTCGCTTGTCGCCACCCTGGGCTCGGGGCTCGCCTACACGGGTCTGGCCCTGCTGGTGTCGAAAAGCACCCCGATCACCGTCGACGACCCCGGTCTGACCGACCTGATGAACGAGAAGCTGCTCGGCGTCTCCACCCCGGCATGGCTGTTCCTCGTCGTCATCGTGGTCTCGGCCTGGTTCTTGCACATCACCGTCGCGGGTCAGCAGACCTACGCCGTCGGCGCCAACGCCGATGCCGCCCGGTACGCCGGAGTGCGGGTCGACCTGATCCGGTTCATCCCGTTCGTGCTCACCGGCCTCTTCGCCGGGGTCGCCAGCGTCATCGCGACCGGCCTGCTCGGCAGCGGCGTGCCGACGGTTGCGGATTCGTGGCCGCTCTCGGTGGTAGCCGGCGCGGTCGTCGGGGGCGTGAGCATCGCCGGTGGACGCGGGACCGTCCTGATGGCGGTCCTGGGCGTGCTCCTCGTCGGCGTCATCACCAACGGCCTGAACCTGCTCAACCTCGACACCGCGTACCAGAAGATCGTCACCGGCGCGATCCTCGTCCTCGCCGTCGCGGTCGACGCGGCGCTCCAGGCCTGGTACCGCCGCCGGCCCCCCACCTCAGACGACGGCCCGGCTCGGGCCGCGAGCGGGCTCACGGGTGAGCACGCACCACGCGGGGGCGGCGCCTCCGTCTCCGCGACCGCGTAGCTCGGCTGAGCCGACTGCGCCAGCACGACACTCTCACGTCCAATGGAGGACTCATCATGAAGTTCAACCGCTGTACCGTGCTCACCTGCGCATCCCTCACCGCGATCGCCCTCGCCGCGGCCGGCTGCTCCTCGTCCGACGGCGCCGCCTCCGGCGGTTCTGCGTCCGGCGACTCGGGGAGCGCGTTGGCTGGGTCCGCGAACGGTGCGTTGGTCCAGGTGATCGACGCCGTCCCGACCCCGGCCGTGCTGGGGCTCGACGAGGGCTACAAGCAGCAGGCCGCCGAATTCGGCATCGACATGCAGGTCGCTCAGTCCAGCGGCGACCCGACCAAGGACCTCGCCAACGTGCAGGACGCCATCGCGAAGGGCGCCAAGGGTCTGCTGCTGATCCCGCTCAGCGTCGACGCGATCAAACCCGCACTCAAGCAGGCCGTCGACGCCGGCATCTGCGTCGGCGTCGCCTACTCGAACATCACCGAGGACAACGAGATCACGCCCGGCATCAAGACCTACTTCGGCTACGACGACACCGAGGGCGGCAAGAACCTCGTCGCCGCGATGGGCGAGAAGATGGGCGGCGAGGGAGGCATCGTCTTCATCGGCGGCACCGCGGCCGACCCGGGTACCCAGGCCCGCGAGGCGGGAATTAAGGCCGAGCTCGCCGCCTCCTACCCCGATATCACGTTCCTGGACTCCCAGCCGGCCGACTACGACCCGGCCAAGGCCCGCAGCGTGATGCAGGACTACGTGCAGAAGTACGGCGACAAGATCACCGGCGTGATCACCGCCGCCGACAGCATGTCCCAGCCGGTCGCCGACTACCTCGCCACCACCGACCTGGCCGGCAAGGTCCTGGTCGGCAGCTTCGGCGGGCAGCAGTCCTTCGTCGACGAAATCAAGGCGGGCAAGGGTTTCGCGACCGTCCCACTGCCGGTCGTCGACGACGGCGCCCGCGCCATGCAGCGCATCGCGGAGTGCATCGAGGGCGACACGGACACCGTCTTCGACAGCTCCACGACGCAGACCGCCATGGAGCCGCTGGCGGACGCCAACTATGTCGTCACCGCAGACAACGTGGACTCCTACCAGCCGCAGTACTGATCCGCGACCCAGCACGTGGCCGTCGTGCGACTCGCGCGGCGGCCACATGCGATCCGAGAACGAGGGCCCTCGTGACTGACCACCAGCAGCAGCAGGCCGCGCGGCGACTCGTCACCGCCGCGCGTACCCACACTCCCTGTCCCCCCGTCCGCGACCTCATCGGCCGCGCTGACGTCGCCGCGGCCTACGCCGTCCAGCGGCTGGTCAACGCCGCGCGCAGCGACGCGGGCGGTCGCCCCATTGGCCGCAAGATCGGTCTGACCTCGCCGGCGGTGCAGGCGCAGCTCGGCGTCGACCGCCCCGACTTCGGCGTGCTCTTCGCAGACATGGCCTTCGCCTCGGGTGCCGCGCTGCCGACCGACCGGCTGCTCCAGCCCCGGATCGAGGCGGAGGTGGCCTTCGTGCTGGGGGCCGACCTGATCGACGGCCCGCTCGACCGCGCCGGCGTCGCGGCAGCGGTCGTCGAGGTGCGCGCCGCGCTCGAGATCGTCGACAGTCGCATCGCCGCCTGGGACATCAGCTTCGCCGACACCGTGGCCGACAACGGCTCGAGCGGGCTCTTCGTCCTCTCCCCGGACGCCCTCGACCTCACCGGGGTCGCCCCCGTCGACGTCGAGATGACGCTGGAGATCAACGGTGCCGTCGTCTCGACCGGGAACGGTGCGGCGTGCCTGGGTGACCCGCTGGAGGCGCTGGCCTGGCTGGCCCGGGCCGCCCGCGACCTGGGCAGCCCGCTGCGCACGGGCGATGTCGTGCTCTCCGGTGCGCTCGGCCCGATGGCTGCTGTCAGCGCCGGCGACCGCGTGACGGCATCCCTCAGTGGTCTGGGATCGGTGTCCTGCTCGTTCCTCTGAGCCCGCGCCGTGTCGTCAGGCTTCCCAATCCCTGCGCGGCCGCCCGCACCGCGGCGGTGTGCGCCTCGGGGTGGAAACGGCCGACCGGACCGGCGACGCTGATCGCCGCGAGTGCGGTCCTGCCGCCGGCGTCGAGCACCGGCGCGGCCACGCACAGGAGGCCGACCCTCGACTCCTCGCGCTCGAAGGCCACCCCTGTCTCCAACACCTCGCCGAGCTGCCGGCGCAGCAGACCCGGCGCGAGGATCGTGCGTGGCGTACGCCGATCCAGCGCGCTGCTCAGCACCGCCTGCTGTGCTTGGGGAGTCGCGTGCGCCAACAGCGCTTTGCCGATGGCGGTGCAGTGCAGCGGCATCCTGCCGCCGATCCGAGACGGCGACGATGCCTGGCGGTGACCGCCGATCTTGGCGACGTAGACCACCTCCTGGCCCTCGGCGACGCCGAGGTGAACCGTCTCGTGGGTGCGTTCGTAGAGGTCCTGCAGGAACGGCATCGCCAACTCCAGCAGGGTCCTCTCGGCGGCGGCCCGCAGGCCGAGCTCGAAC
Source organism: Nocardioidaceae bacterium (assembly GCA_047605165.1). Lineage (GTDB taxonomy): Bacteria > Actinomycetota > Actinomycetes > Propionibacteriales > Nocardioidaceae > SSC3. Next base: position 52 of record JASGGG010000124.1, on the reverse strand, counting down.
AGGCCACCGCTGAGCCGGTAGCCACCCGTCGCTCGGTCGAGCAGTTGGTGAG
>JASGGG010000123.1:0-7909 GCA_047605165.1 Nocardioidaceae bacterium | reverse complement strand
ACTCAACCCGTACCAGATGGTCAAGGACCTGCGCACCGAGTACGAGTCCGGCAACCCGCAGGCGGTGCTCGACGGCGACATCGACGACTTCATCGAGGCCGGCATCCGATGGCGTCGCGGCGCCGAGAAGGCCAGCGCGTAAGACTCAGCGCATTAAGGGATAGCGATGATCAAGTTCGAGAACGTCTCCATGACCTACCCGGGTCAGACCCGGCCTGCCCTGGAGAAGGTCAGCGTCGAGATCGAGAAGGGCGAGTTCGTCTTCCTCGTGGGCTCGTCCGGGTCCGGCAAGTCGACCTTCCTGCGGTTGACGCTGCGGGAGGCGCGCGCCACCACCGGCAAGGTCTACGTCGCCGGCAAGGAGATCAACCGGCTCGCGTCCTGGAAGGTGCCGGCGCTGCGTCGCCAGATCGGCACGGTATTCCAGGACTTCCGGCTGCTGCCGAACAAGACCGTGTCGGAGAACGTCGCGTTCGCCCTGCAGGTGATCGGCCGGCCACGCTCGGTGATCAGCCAGGTCGTGCCCGAGACGCTCGCGCTGGTCGGCCTGGAGGGCAAGGGCGAGCGGATGCCCGACGAGCTCTCCGGCGGCGAACAGCAGCGCGTCGCGATCGCACGCGCGTTCGTCAACCGGCCGATGATCCTGATCGCCGACGAGCCCACCGGCAACCTCGACCCCGACACCTCGGTCGGCATCATGAAGCTGCTCGACCGGATCAACCGCACCGGCACCACCGTCTTGATGGCCACCCACGACGCCGGCATCGTCGACCAGATGCGCAAGCGCGTCATCGAGCTGTCCAGCGGGCACATCGTGCGTGACCAGTCGCGCGGCGTGTACGGCTACCAGCACTGACCCCGACCACCGACCTGCTTCTTTGGGAGGCACCCGACCGTGCAGCTGACGTACGTGTTCTCCGAGTTGGGGAACGGACTGCGCCGCAACCTGTCGATGACCATCGCGGTGATCACGACGATCTTCGTGTCACTGACGCTGGTTGCGCTCGGGTTCCTGCTCAACCAGCAGGCCAACAAGGCTGAGAACTACTGGGGCGACCGCCTGCAGATCACCGTGTTCATGTGCACCCCGGTCTCGCCGCAGGCCAACTGCCTCGACGGCGCCGCCACCGACGCGCAGAAGGCCGACGTCGAGAAGATCCTCGACAGCAACTCCGAGGTCAAGGAGTGGCACTTCGAGACCAGCCAGCAGGCGTACGAGAAATTCCGCAGCCTCTACCAGGGGCGCCGTGGCGAAACCGAGAAGGCTGTGCTCGACTCGATGTCGGCCAGCGACTTCCCGGAGTCCTACTGGGTGACGCTCAAGGACCCCAAGAACTTCCAAGGCGTCGAGTCGGAGGTGACCGGTGTCAAGGGAGTCAGCGACGTGCGCGACCTGCGCGACGTGCTCAAGCCCCTGTACGTGATCATCTCCGGGCTCAAGTACGGTGCGATCGGCATCGCCGCGTTCCTCGTGATCGCCGCGATCCTCCAAGTCGGCAACACGATCCGCCTGGCCGCGCTCGCCCGGCGACGTGAGATCAGCATCATGCGGCTGGTAGGAGCATCAGGCTGGTATATCCAGCTGCCGTTCCTCATGGAGTCGCTCTTCGCGGCCCTGATCGGCATCGCGCTGGCGGGCGTCGCGATCGTGTTGTTCATGGCGGTGGTGATCTACGGGTTCCTCGGCGACTCCACCCTGGTGCCCTGGGTGACCTGGACCGACGCCGCCCAGGCGATGGGCTGGATCGCGCTGCTGGGCGTCGGCATGACCGTCATCCCGACGCTGCTGCTGACCCGCCGCTACCTCAACGTCTGAGGCTCGCGCCGCCCCGGCGGCGCCTCGCTGCGTAGGCGCCACCCCACGCCGATCGCCGGTAGAGCCGCATGTTGCCGTCTGTGGTTTGCGATCGGCGCGGGGACCCCGGGTCGCTCGCTGGGCGCTTCGCCCCCGCTTCGCTCCTCCGCCTTGCGATGCATCCACCGGATGCGCCCCTCGCAGCGACAGGGCCTATCGGCGGAAACTCGAGGGCTCGCGTACGCCGACCTGGAACTCCGCAGGTAAAAACCGACAAATTGTACGAATCGCCCTAAGCGAAATGCCTCGCGAGAGCGGCATTGCGGGTTACCGTCGTGGAGCCTGATCGTTCCTTCCCCACGTGAGGCAATGCCTTGACTCGCTCCTTCCCCCGGCACCGCCGTCGCTGGGCCGCCGCTGCGGCCGTCAGCGGCGCTGTCGTCGCCGCCTTGATCGCCAGCACAGTCGCGGGCTCGGCGCGGGCCGACGACCTCAAGGACAAGAAGCACAAGATCGAGAAGAAGGTCGAGAAGGCCCACGAGGATCTCGACGAGTCGTCGCAGGCGCTCAAGGACGCAACCGCCGAGTTGGAGCGGTCCCAACAGCAACTTGGTCAGGCCCGGGCGGCGCTGGCCACCTCGCGCGCCGAACTCGGCGCCGCGCAGCTGCTCGACCAGCAGATGCAGGACAAGCTCGCCGAGGCCCAGAAGCGGCTCGCCCAGGCGCGGTCCGACGCCGAGGCGGGTCAGGACGACCTCGACGACCAGTCGCTGGTGCTGCGCCAGATGGTGGTGTCGAGCTACCAGTCCGGCGACCCCGGGCTGATGGGGCTCTCGTCGGTGCTCCGGTCTCAGGACCCGGCGTCGGTGACCGGTCAGCTCAAGTCGGCCCAGGCCGTACTCGACAAGGAATCCGGCGTTCTCGACCGGCTGCAGGCCTCCCGCGTGCTGCTCACCGTTCGCCAGCGCGAGGTCAACGCCGCCAAGCAGGAGGTCGCCGATCGTCGCAAGGAGGCAGCGGAGAACCTCGAACGCAAGCAGTCCCTGGAGCAGCTCGCCGAAGCAGCCGAGGCACAGGTCTCGGAGATGGTGTCGCTGCGCGCCAGGGCCAAGAAGCTCGCGGAGAGCGCCAAGAACGCCGACCTGAAGGAGCTCAAGAAGCAGCAGGCCGAGCGGGACCGCATCGAGGAGATGATCAAGAACGCCGCGTCGAACGGCTCGGGCTACAACGGCCCGACCACCGGCAATGGCTGGCTCGACTGGCCGGTGCCTGGCTCGGTGACCTCGCCCTTCGGCTGGCGGATTCACCCGATCTACGGCTACCGGTCCCTCCACGACGGCATCGACATCGGCGTCGGCTGTGGGGTGCCGATCAAGGCCGCACAGAAGGGCGTCGTGCTCGAGGAGTACTTCCAGACCGCCTGGGGCAACCGGCTGATCATGGACCACGGCGTCAAGTACGGCGTCGGCGTCGCGACCATCTACAACCACATGAGCGGGTACGCCGTCGCGGTGGGCGACACGGTCAAGAAGGGCCAGACGATCGGGTACGTCGGCACCACCGGCTGGTCCACCGGCTGCCACCTGCACTTCACCGTGCTGGAGAACGGCACGGCGGTCGACCCGCTGAAGTGGCTCTGACCGCCACGATCTCGATACGCCGTCGTTCGTTCCTCACGACGGCACTCGATCAGCGTGTCGCTGGTCGCGTATCGAGCCGCTTCCGGTCGTCGAGTGCGCCGAGCTTGCGAGGCGTGTATCGAGACGCCGGCCGGACGCGGGGCGCCGAAGTCGAGGACTTCTCTTACCGACGCCGATCGGACCCAAGGCGCCGAGGTCGCGGATCTCTCCGACGGACCCGGTCCGTCAATCCGGTTGCTCCCGCCTGAGACACTTCTCTCCATGTCCAAGATGCCCAAGGAGCCCGGTCGCAAGATCGTCGCGCAGAACAAGAAGGCGCGACACGACTACCTGATCGAGGAGACCTTCGAGGCCGGCCTCGTACTCGTCGGCACCGAGGTGAAGTCGTTGCGCGAGGGACGGGCCAGCCTGGTCGACGGGTTCGCCGAGATCCACCACGGGGAGGCGTACCTGCACGCCGTGCACATCCCGACGTACGCCCACGGCACCTGGACCAACCACGAGCCGCGCCGAGTCCGCAAGCTGTTGCTGAACCGTGCCGAGATCGACAAGATCGACGGCAAGGTACGCGAGCGCGGCTTCACGCTGGTGCCGCTGGCTCTCTACTTCCGGGACGGTCGTGCCAAGGTCGAGCTCGGCCTCGGTCGAGGCAAGAAGAACTACGACAAGCGTCAGGCCCTCGCCGAGCGCACCGCCAACCGCGAAGCCGCGGTCGCGATGGGCCGTCGAGCCAAGGGTATGGACTGAGCCCGGATCTGGCCGGCCGCTCCGGACGCTTGCCCGGCCGCTCGCCGCGACGTTGAATGGGAACGACCTCAACCCCATCGCGCACAGGAGCACACGCCATGTCCGAGCAGTTGACTCTCGATCCCGCCAAGACCGCTGTCGTCCTGATCGAGTACCAGAACGAGTTCACCTCCGACGGCGGCGTGTTGCACGGCGCGGTGGAGGAGGTCATGGACAAGACCGGCATGCTGGAGAACACCAAGGCGCTGGTCGAGAAGGCCCGTGCCGCCGGGGTCACGATCATGCACGCGCCGATCACGTTCGCTCCCGGCTACGGCGAGATCACCCGCCACCCCTACGGCATCCTCAAGGGCGTCGTCGACGGCAACGCCTTCGTCAAGGGCACCTGGGGTGCCGCGATCGTCGACGACCTCGCCCCTGCGGAGGGCGACATCGTGATCGAGGGCAAGCGCGGACTCGATACCTTCGCCAGCACGAACATCGACTTCATCTTGCGCAGCAAGGGCATCGACACCGTCATCCTCGGTGGCTTCCTCACGAACTGCTGCGTCGAGTCCACGATGCGCAGCGCGTATGAGAACGGCTACCGGGTCATCACGCTGACCGACTGCACCGCGGCAACGTCGGTGGCCGAGCACGACAACGCGATCACCTACGACTTCCCGATGTTCAGCCACCCGACCGAGTCGACCGAAGTCGCCTCGGCGCTCTGAGCCCGGCCGGACATGCCGACGAACATGCAGTAGCCGTGTTTTCGGCCGAATCGGCCCCCAAACGCACGTACCGCATGTTCTTCGGCGCCTTCCGGGAATCTCATGTGCACACCGGTGGTTGTGCCCCGTAGACTGGTGTCTGTTGAAAACTCAAGAGGGGCTGATTGGTTTCGACTTGGGACGTTGGTTCCAGGGGAAGCGGGTCGAGGATCCAGGGTTATCTCGTAAACGATCTCTGGGAACCTATAACTGCCAACGCTAAGCGCAGTTCGTTCGCTCTCGCCGCCTGAGGCGACTAGCGACGGGTCAGACTGAGGGCGCCTCCGCCTCAGACCCTGATCTCATCTAGGAGGCTTGCCGGGTATCGCTCGCCGTAGGCGGTGACCGGGACTTTTCTACGGCTGAGTCTGTCGGCAACGTGTCTGTGCGAGTGCCGGGACTGAGAAAACGCCAGCACCGACTGCACCCGGAGAAGACCTGAAACGGCGCTCGAGGACCGGGGTTCGATTCCCCGCAGCTCCACACATCCCGGACTGCCCCGGGCCAGCCCGGATTCCGCAGACTCAACAGCAGCCGGGCAGACGACGGCGCGCTGGGTCGGCATCCGTCGTTGCTGCGCCGTATGCTGGCGGTCCGCAGGTACGCGAGGCACTCTCTCGTGGTCGCGCAACCGGACAAAAGACAGCGAGTGTGACCACTATGAGCCCCATTGAAGAGGTCTCTGCGGAGCGTATCGCTCCGTCTGAGATGCCGCTAACGCACGTAGTGCGCGCCGGAGACTACGTCTACATCGCCGGGCAGATTGCCGCACGGCCAGACGGTTCGCTGGTCACGGGTGACTTCGCGGCGGAAACGCGTGCTGTGCTGGAGAACGTCAAGGCCGGAGTGGAAGCCGCTGGCGGCACACTCGCAGACGTTGCCAAGACGACCGTCTTCCTCCTCAACGCCAAGCTGTTCGAGCCCATGAACGCTGTCTACCGGGAGTACTTCTCCGACCCGTATCCCGCGCGAGCCACCGTCGTCGCTCCGCTGTCGAACCCCGATCTGCGCATTGAGATCGAGGCTGTTGCCTACATCCCACGGCGAGATTAGCGGGATTCAGCCGCCAAGCCGCGGACGCAAGGGTTCGCGATCAGGCTGATATGTCGCCCAGTACGCGATCGATGATGGCGGCGGCGCCATCGAGTCAGATCCCCACGGTCTTGCTGCGTCGTTCGATGAAGATGACGTCACGCCAGGTGCCGGCGAGTGTTCCGTGGGTCATCCGGCCGACTCGTTGCCGGGTGCCGACCTCGCGGAATCCGGCGGCGCGGTGGAGGGCGAGGCTGGCGGTGTTCTCGGGGAAGATGCCGGACTGGATGGTCCAGATCCCGGCGCTCTCGGTCGAGGCGATCAGCGCATCGAGGAGCAGAAGGCCGATGCCGTGTCCTTGCGCGTCGGGGTCGACGTAGACGGAGTGTTCGACGACCCCGACGTAGACGCATCGGTCTGAGACGCGTGACGCGGCAGCCCAGCCCAGGACCCGGCCGGTGTCGTCGATCGCGACGAGTCGCTGGTCGGGGAGCTTGGATTCGTTGAACTTCTCCCAGGTGGGCGGCTCGGATTCGAAGGTGGCGTGTCCGGTGGCGATGCCGGCCGCATAGATGCGTTCGACACCGGGCCAGTGCTCGACGGTGAGAGGTGCTACGACTGCGCCTGGTTTCACGGAGCCACCGTGCCGATGGGTGCCTCGGCCTTGGTGCGGATCTGGTCGCTCGTCGGTCATGTCTAGATCCGTTCGGCGGCCTGGGGCGGAGGGGTGATCGGGTAGAGCAGGCGCACCAGAATGGCGGTAAGCGCGGCCCCGAGGATCTGCAGTGGGCCGAATATCGCTGCCGAGTTCGGCTGAATTCTCGCGAAGCTGGCGCATAACCTGCGGGCGACGGTGACCGCGGGGTTTGCGAACGAGGTGGTTGGGGTGAACCGGTACGCCGCGGTCACAGGCCACCCCCGATCAGAGCAGCCAGATCGGCCAGCGCCCCGGTACGCACCGAGTAGTAGACCCAGGTGCCGCGCTTCGATCGGTCAAGGAGGCCTGCCTCGTGCAGAACCTTCAGGTGGTGGCTGATGGTCGGTTGGGACAGGTCGAACGCGTCGTTGAGGTCGCAGACGCATGCCTCGCGCTCGGTGTGCGCGGCCACGATGGACAGGAGTCGCAGCCGAACCGGGTCGGCCAGGGCCTTGAGCAGGGGAGCGATGCGCTCGGACTGCTCAGCTGTCAGCGGCGCGGCTGTCAGGGGCGAGCAGCACGCGACGGTTTCGGCGGGGGTGCGCTCGAGCAATGACTTCGACATCTATCTATGTTGACAGATGTCTATGCACCTGGCAAGCTCGAATATCGACAGATATCAATTCCTAGGGAGGAAGCCATGTCTCGCCTGCAGCTCGCTCTCAACGTCGATGACCTCGAGGAGTCGATCGCGTTCTACTCGACGCTCTTCGGCACCGCCCCAGCCAAGACCAAGCCGGGTTACGCCAACTTCGCCATCGCAGAACCTCCGCTCAAGCTCGTCCTCGTCGAAAGCCCCGGGCAGGGTGGCAGCCTCAACCACCTCGGCGTCGAGGTCAGCGATACCGCGAAAGTCGACGCCGAGCAGACCCGTCTCCACCAGGCCGGCCTTGCCTCGCTCGACGAGCGCGGCACCACCTGCTGTTACGCCAAACAGGACAAGTTCTGGGTCCAGAGCACTCCCGACGCCGAACGCTGGGAGATCTACACGGTGCTCTCCGATGCCGACACCTTCAGTGATGCTCAGCATTCGGGGCAGGGAAGCTGCTGTGGCAGTGACGTCAGCGACGAGCCCCAGCCCACCGCAAGCGCGTGCTGCTGAGCTGGACGCAAACGCGCGCGGAGTCGTCCTGCTCAGGTTCGGTCCGTCGATCCAGGATCTGTCGGCGTAGCCTGCTCTCGTGGCGTGCTTGTTCTGTGACATCGCCGCTGGCTCGGCGGACGCGTACCGGGTGCTGGAGACCGA
>JASGGG010000122.1:0-7922 GCA_047605165.1 Nocardioidaceae bacterium | reverse complement strand
CCGATGCCCAGCTCCTTCAGCTCGTGGCGAGCGATCTCGGCCTTCGTGATGGTGCGAGGAAAGTCGTCGACGAACTCGACGTACCTCGGAACCTTGAAGTAGGCGATGCGTTCACGACACCAGTCGACGACGCCGAGCGGATCCGGATCCGCTCCGTCCACGAGCTGGACGTACACCTTGATGTCCTCCTCGCCGAGCTCGGAGGGAACCCCGACTGCCGCCACGTCCCGGACGTGGGGGTGGGCTGCGATCGCCTTCTCCACCTCGAACGCGGACACGTTCTCGCCGCGGCGCCGGATCCAGTGGGCCTGCCGGCCGACGAAGTACACGTAGCCGTCCTCGTCCACGCGTCCGAGATCGCCGGTGTGGTACCAGAGGTTCCGCCACGAGGCGACGGTCTCGACCGGCTTGTTCACGTACTCTTTCATGAAGGTGTGAGGCACGTTCGGGCGCACCAGGATGTGCCCGGTCTCGCCGATCGGCACGGGCATGTCGAGCTCGTCGGCGATCATTACCTCGGCCCAGCCGTGGCTGCGCCCGGAGGAGCCGCGTCGTCGGTCGTCAGGCCGCTCGCTAAAGAGCAGGACGCCCATCTCGGTCATCGAGTAGACCTCGAGCAGGGGAATCCCGAAGCGCTCCTCGAATTCGTCCCTCAACTCGGGTCGGACTTGTCCGGAGGCGATCCCGACGCCGAGCCGGACCCGGTGCTCGACGTCCTCGTCACGAGGTCGGGTCAGCAGCGCCGACATCATGGTGCCCAGCGGGTCGATGATCGTGGCGCCGGACTGGCACACGATCTTCCAGTAGTTGCTGACGCTGAACCACTTCGTCATCACCCCGGTCATCCCCACGAAGAGCGGCCCTGTCACCCCGAACTGCTGTCCACCGATGTGGAAGAAGTGGGAGTTCGCGAAGTGTACGTCGTCCGGCTGGGCGCCGGTGACGTCGCGGTAGCGCAGGGCCCCACCCAGGTAGTAGAGATGTGACACGAGCACGCCCTTGGGCATGCTCGTGCTCCCGCCGGTGTAGACGATGGCGAGCGGGTCGTCAGGAGAGATGTGGACGTCCGGGGTGAGGTCCGCGCCCGTGAGGAGGTCGGTGAACTCACGGAACCCGGTGGCGTCCACGTCTGGCGAGTCCGGCGAGCGCCACACGATCTCGATGAGGCCGGACGCGACCTCTGGCCGCGCGAGCTGGTAGGTCTCCATCAGGTCGGTGTCCACGACGACGACCCGAGCCCCGGAGTCGGCGAGGCTGTAAGCCAGGTCGTCCTGGTTCAGGGACACGTTCAGGGGCGCCCATACCGCCCCGAGTTTGGCGCACGCGAACCAGAGCACCGCGTGGTCGACGGAGTTGTACATGTACGTCGCCAGCACGTCGCCCTTGCCCAACCCGAGAGCGGCGAGGGCGTTCGCCACTCGATTGGACCGGACGTGCGCCTCGGCGTAGGTGAGGACCTCCTCACGACACTTGAGCAGCGGCTTCTGCCCGAGGCTCGCTCGCGCGATCACCAGATCGCGGATGTTCGAGACCTCGAGTTCCACGCCGTTCAACAACATCTCATCCCCTTGCATTGAGTTCGGACGGCAGGCGAGCGGCCACGGCCGCATCGGACTCGGACAGAGGCAGTTGAACCTCGCCGTGTGCTCGGGACGGGAGCGCCACCGATGCCTGGCCTCGCGCTGTCACGTCACCGAACTGGTTGTGGGCGACGATGGTCAGCCCGGCCATGTGGTTGTTGCCCACAGCGTCCATCGCTACGACCTGACCCGTCCATGCCGTGGTGTGGCCGACGAGGTTGGGCTTGAGCACGTCGACGGAGAGATGACAGAGGAAGCCGTCGTCACCTGCCCAGTCGGTGAGCATCGATGCGGCCCAGGAGATGCGCTGGGGCCCGACGTCGTACGCACCTTCCATACCCACCGCGCGACCTTCCTCAGCCTGGAAATGGCCGCGGGCGGTCGCGTCCTTGGCGCCGGTCCTGGTGTTGGTCTCGTAGTCGCGGTGGCGTTGCCGGTAGCGCACGGCGTCGCCGTGCGCGCCGCCGTAGTGCAAGGCCCCTTGCGCGCCTCGGTACCAGCGAACGATGTCGTCCAGGCGCAGAGGTCCACGCACCAGGGGGCCCACCGCGTCGCCGATGGCGACATCCTCCGCCCATCGGGGTCGGGAGCCGCGACGAACCTGCGGCGTGAGGTCACCGACCAGGTCGGCCAGGTCGATGACCTCACGATCTCGCCGCCGAGGGGGACCCTCCGGGGCCGGGCGAGGTGCCGGCTGCTGGCGAGGTGTCCTCGCGGTGCGGCCGATCGCGGTCGCCAACAGCCGGTTGGAGCCCCGGATCCGGTAGTCGACCTGGCCGGACTGTAAGGCCCAGGACGAGAACCGCCGGCCCGATTTCAGCTCGACGTCGACGAGGGTGGCCGTGGCGTCGAAGGTGTCACCGGCACGGATGACGTCGAACCACGTAAAGCGGGTCCCCGCGTAGATCCACTGCCACCCGGCCAGCTTGGGCGCGACGATGGTGGCGTCCACGGCGTAGAGGATGCTCGGCGGCGCGAGGAGTCCGCCCCAACGCGACTCGGCGGCGTACGTGGGGTCCCGCCACAGCGGGTTGTCGTCGGCGATCCCCTCGGCGAAGTGCCTGATCGAGTCGTCGGTCGCGGACTCGATGAACTGCATCCGGTCACGACGCAAGGGCACGCCGATCAGCGACCGGACCTCTGCCAGGGCTGCGTCGTCGAGGGTTGGCTCGGGCGTGAGCATCGGGTCCACTCAGCTGCTCCCCGTCTGGTCCAGGGCGGCAATGTCGTCCTCAGAGAGTCCCAGCACGCGGCGGAGCACATATCCGTTGGACTCACCCAGCTGAGGCGCGGGTTTCCGGACCACTGGTCGCTCACCCGACATCCGCCACGGCGCGGCTACCACCGTCTCGGCGCCGGTGACCGGGTGCAGGGTCGGCACCCGGACATCGGCGTCGACGTACTCGGGGGCAAGTTCGTTGTCCGCGAGGTTGCGTACCGGGGCGGCGGACCCGCCGGCGTCACACACCAGGTGAACCAGCTCGTCGCTGGAACGGGTGCCGGCCACGACCGCGGGGTCGTCTCCGCCGAAGACGTCCACGCCGCGCGGTAGGGACACCGCGACGTGTCCGTCGAGCGTGGCCAGCACCACGTGTTCCGACCGGGGCTCGGACATGGATCTGTCCGCCGTCATAAGCGTCGTCATGGCTTCGATCTGAGAGCCTTCGAGGTGTGCGCCTCGACCACTTCGGCGGGCGTGGAGGAGTCCGGCGGCCGCGGCGAACGCACCGAACGCCGCAGCGTTGGGATCGCTGACCACGAAACTGGGAGAACCGACGAACTGGCCGTCGGCGTCGACGAACTCGGTTTCCGCGCCACCGAGGGCGGAGAGGACCAGACCGTACGCGCGCAGCTTCTCCAAGCCGCTGCCCTGACCACTGGCGCTGAGGGACACGACCACGAGGCGGTCGTTGATCGCTCGCAGCACCTCCGGCCCGAGTCCCAGCCGTTCGAGTGTTCCGAGGGTGAAGTTCTCGATCAGTAGGTCGCTGCGCGCGAGGAGCTGCTTGAACACGTCCATCGACGCCTCGTCCTTGAGGTCTGCAGCGAACCCCAGCTTGCCGCGGTTCAGGCTGTGGAACGAGAACGACATCTCGCGACGCACGTCCTCGGGGACCGCGTGACGCAAGCGCTCGACCCCGCGGGTGCGGTACAGGTCGTAGCGTTCGTACCACTCGACCTTGATCACCTCGGCGCCGAGGTCCGCGAGGTACTGGCCCATCATCGGCCCCGACCAGACCCAGCACATCTCGATGACCCGGATGCCCTCGAGCGGGAGGCGGGCCGGGGCAGGAGTCGTCGTCACCGGAACCGCGGGATCACGGTCTCGGCGAAGAGACCGAGGTTGTCCCGTGCTTGTTCCGCCGAGTAGTAGGGCGGCATGTGCAGAATGAGCCCGGTGGCACCGGTCTGGGCCTGGAGCTCTTCGATCCGCTCCGCCACCGTGTCGGGAGAGCCGTGGATGATCGTGTCCTTGTTCAGGTCGTCGTAGTTGGCGGCGTGGTACGCCTCCTGGTCGCTCTTGGAGATGTTGCCGAGGTAGCCACTCGTGCCGGCACCCGTGAAGGAGTGCACGTGCCGGACCACCGCTTCGGCTGATTCCTCCTTGGCCTTGCGGTCGGTCTCCGCGACGTACACGAAGCGGGCGAGGTCGACGTTGTGGCGGCCGCTGTTGAGATTGTACGGCGCCTCCGTCTCACGGCAGAGATCGTGGAAGAACGTCGCCTTGGCGGCGAGCTCGCTTGCCGGCGTGAGCGTGGACGTGGCGATCCCGAGGCCGTAGTGCGCTGCACGCCGGATCGACTCCTCCGACGAGACACCCATCCAGATGGGCGGGTGCGGCTCCTGCACCGGGCGCGGGAAGATCGCGTAGTCACCGGTGACGCGGTAGCGCGGGAGAAGCGGTCCCTGGTGATTCACTTGGTGGGTGTTGAACATTTCCAGCATGAGCGGGAGCGCTTCTCCCACGACGTCTCTGCGCTGGTCGAAGTCCACGCCGTACGAGTCGAACTCGTACTGCCGGTAGCCCGAGCCGACACCGATCGACAGACGACCTCCGGTGAGGATGTCGACCAGCGAGATGTTCTCGACGAGTCGCATGATGTTGTGCAGCGGCAGGACGACGACGCCGGCACCGAGGCGGATGTTCTCGGTGAGGGGCGCGAGGTATGCGATGTATGTCAGAGGGTCGGGCATGATCCCGTAGGTGTCCGCGGCGTGGTGCTCGGCGATCCAGGCGAAGTCGTAACCGAGCCGGTCGGCGTCGACGATCTCGGCTGTCATTCGCTCGTGGATGCCGTGGTAGGGGAACTCGTCGATGTCCTTGTTCGGCTGGGACAGGTAGATCATGCCGAAATTCATTCGTGACGCCATCAGCCCTCCTTGAAAATGTAAGGAGATCCTATTATCTGAAATACGAGTAGTCAATGGTGCGTTGCTACCCGGCGGACAGGGAATCGGTCAACGCATCGCACGCCGCACGCAGCCGCTCGCAGATCTCGAGTACCTGGGCCCCTGGACATGCGCTCGGGAGGTCGAACAGCGCCAGGGTCAAGACGACGCGGCCACTGGCAGCGAACACGGGACAGGTGATGGTGCGGACGTCGTAGAGCTCGTCTGGCTCCACGCGCTCGGGTTCGTAGGTGCCGACCGGGAGGAGTCGAACCGCATCGGCCAGCTCGGCGAGCGCCTCCGCGTCCGGCTCGTCGGGCGCCACCACCCCGACGGCCGCTTCGAGCCGCATCTGCTCACGGCTGCGCAGGGCGAGGGACCAGCCCCGCTCGCGGACGCGGTCGAGCAGCGCCTCGGCCTCGACCACCGCTGTCGGGGAAGCGGTGGGACCCCACCAGTCCGCACGCTCCTGGTCCGAGCCCCACGCGACGAACGCGGCCCCCATCGGGGGTACCGCAGGCACCCGCTGGCCGATGCGCGTGGTGAAGTCGCCGCGTCGCGGAACGCCCGCGCTGCCCACGATGACGAGGGCGTTGCGCACCATCGTGAGAGCCAGGCACTCCCCCCCGAGCTCCGTCGACAACGCCTCCATGGTGGGCCGGCACCTGTCGACTGTCCGGATTGGTTCGAGCAACTCCAGGTCACCGCCGGCGGTCAGAGACGGGACGTGGAACTGACCGTAACCGCCGCGGTAGAACACCATCGGTGGTTCGCCCTCGCGCGCCACGTCGAGTGCGCGCACCCGTCCGGTGACCATGTAGTGGTCACCGGCTTCTGCGATCGACTCGATGTCGCAGTCGATCCAGGCCAGGGAGTTCTCGATGGCCGGCGCACCCGAACCTGTCGGAGACCAGCTCACCCCCTGGAACTTGTCTGCACCCTTGACGGCGAACGAGCGGCACAGGTCCACTTGATCCGCGGCCAGCACGTTGACGCAGAAGCTGCCCGCGGCCCTGATGGCGGGGAAGGTCGTCGAGGCCTTGGCCGGCAGGAACGCGACGAGAGGGGGGCTGAGCGAGACCGAGGTGAAGGATCCCACGGTCATGCCGACGGGCGCACCCGCGTCATCGACCGCTGTGACGACGACGACGCCGGTGGGGAAGGTGCCGAGCACCGATCGGAAGTGCTCGCTGGAGATCAACGGCTCCGCGTCGGCGGCGACGGCACTGCCCGGCACTGCTCCAGTCATGGATGGGACCACCTCTGTCTTGGGACGCCAACGGCAGTTAGTTGGTATTCAATCTATTGTACGTCCAAGCATCACGCCAGGGGTTCAAGTCCCTGGGGAGCCCGAGGAGGATGATGTGGCAGCATCGATGCGTTCGGTCCAGATCCCTGCACGGACTTCCCAGCCGCGGTGAGGCCCGACACCGACGTCCCCGACCTCACGAACCCAGCTTGACGTTGATCTGCTTGGTCTGGGTGAAGCCTTCGATCGCGCCCTCGATGGAGAACTCACGTCCGATGCCGGACTCCTTGTAGCCGCCGTAGGTCTGGCCGACCACCTGACCGCCGCCCTGGTTGACCTGCACCCAGCCGGACTGGACTCGGTGCGCGGTACAGAGCGCCTCATCGAGGTCGGCTGACCACACGAACGCCGCGAGTCCGTAGTGGGAGTCGTTCGCCATGGCCACGACCTCGTCGACCTCGCGCCACGGGATGACCACGAGCACGGGCCCGAAGATCTCCTCGCGTGCGCAGCGCCAGTCATTGCCCACGCCGGCGAGGATCGTAGGCCCCTGGTAGTAGCCCTGCGGTCCCTCAGGCAGGTAGTCGGTCCCGTCGAGGACGACCCGGACGCCGGGCTGCTGCTTGGCCTCGGCGACGTACTCGCGGACCTTCTCGTACTGCTTGGCGCTGATGATCGTGCCCATGTCGGTCTCTTCGACGAGCGGGTCCCCGACCTTGAGCTCGCCGAGGTGCCGGGAGAGTACGACGAGGAACTCCTCGTACACGTCCTCGTGCACGAAGAGTCGTGATCCGGCGGTGCAGGACTGTCCTTGGCGGGTGAACCTCATGGCCAGGAGCGCACCCGCGGCGGTGGCTTCGATGCGCTCGGGGCTCGCCGCGGACGGGAAGACGATGTTCGGGCTCTTGCCGCCCAGCTCCAGCGAGACGTGCGCCATGCGTTCCAGTGTCGTGGTGGCGACGTGCCGGCCCACCTCGGTGGACCCGGTGAAGGAGACCTTGTCGATGCCCGGGTGTCGGACGATCGCCTCGCCCACGACACCACCCTCCCCGGTAACGACGTTGAGGACGCCGGCGGGCAGGTGGTCGCTCGCGAGCTCGGCCAGCCGCAGGATCGTGAGCGGCGCATCCTCAGCTGGCTTGACGACGCACGTGTTGCCGGCCGCCAGGGCCGCCGGGATCTTCATCGCCGCGATCATCAGCGGCGAGTTCCACGGCAAGATCGCGCCGACCACGCCGAGCGGCTCGACGCGGGTGTACTGCAGTTGGTCGTCCCCTGCGGGCAGGACCGTGCCCTTGAACTCGCCGGCCACACCAGCGAAGTAACGGAAGAGCGCCACGAGCGTGGCGCACTCGGGGCGAGCCTGGGTCCGCAGTGCGTTGCCGGTGTCCTGTGAGGTGAGGACAGCCAGTGACTCCGCCTCGGCTTCGAGTGCGTCGGCGATGCGGAGCAGGGCTCGCTGGCGGACCGTGAAGTGCAGCGCTGCCCAGCCGGGCTGGGCCGCGCGGGCTGCCTCGACGGCACGATCCACGTCGATCGAGTTGCCTGCGGGCACCCGAGCCAGAACCGTGCCGATGCGCGACGGGCAGGTCACCGCCGCCCACGTCCCGTCGGCAGCATCGACCCACTCACCCCCGATGTGCATCGGCCAGTCAGGAGCTTCGGCGCTGCCGGTCTCGAGGACTGTCTGGTGTCTCACAGTG
>JASGGG010000121.1:0-7952 GCA_047605165.1 Nocardioidaceae bacterium | reverse complement strand
ATCGCCGGGAAGCCGCACGCATCGACTGTGATCGCCTGCATCGGCCCGGCGACCGCCAAGACCGCCGAGGAGCACGGGCTGCGGGTCGACGTACTCGCGGCATCTCCCTCGGTGGAGGTCCTCGTCGACGCGCTTGCCGACTTCGGAGCTGCCCGCCGGGCAGCGATGGTCGAGGCCGGCCAGCCGGTCACGAGGCCATCCGAGCGCCGCCCCTCGGCCCGCCGTAAGGCGACGTAGGGCGGGGCTGTCGCTTCCCAGGTTCGCGTGGGATCGCGTGACGTGCGAGCCGACATATCGACCCGCAAGCCCAGTAAGTTGGTTGCTCGACCGGATTGGGCCGCGCTTTTCGGCGCGCGTACTGATATGAAGTTGTCGTGCCGAACGAGCTGGGTGAACTCGCGACGATCGCCGGTGTGGTGGACAGACCACGCCTGTATCGGTTGCTCGACTCGTCCTTGGTGCGGGTCTGCGTCGTGCAGGGCCCCAGCGGTTGCGGCAAGACCACTTTGGTGCGGAGCTGGGCATCTCGGCAGGGCCGCGAGCAGGTGACCTGGGTTTCGCTCAGCGATGGCGTCGCCACTCGGAAGGCCTTCTGGCAGCACGTCGCGGCCAGCGCCTCGCGCCTGGGGGAGCTGTCGGAAGCCACGTCCGCCCGTGTCAGCGAGGAACTGAGCCTTGCCGCCGACCCGGTCAGGCTCGCGACTTCCCTGCTGGCCGGGGCTGGCCCGGTGGTTCTGGTGGTCGATGCCTACGAGCACTTGGGCGACGTGCTGCCCGATATCGACGAGGACCTCTCACGTCTCGTAGCCTCGGCACCCGGTCTACGGGTCATCGTCACCACCAGAAGTCCGACGTCGTTGGCCGATGTGGACCCACCCGGCGGCGTGGTACGGGTGATCACCCTCGCCGAGCTGGCGTTGACCCCGGACGAGGTCGGCACCCTGATCGCGGAGCAGGCAGGAATCGACGACCAGCGGCTCGCGGTTTCGATCGCGCACGCCACCCGCGGCTTCCCCCTCGCGGTCCGGGCAGTGGTGTTGACGCTGTCGCAACTCGGCCGGATCCCCCGGCCAGACTCGGCCGAATGGACCGGCGTGGTCGCGGCGCGGCTCGAGTCGCTGCTGCCCGATCCGGTTGCCGTGCGGTTCGTCACCGACACCAGTGTCCCGCCCTACGTCGACGTCGGGCTCGGCGAGCTGCTGAGCGGCAACCCCGAGGCTGCGGCGCTCTTGGAGATGCTGGAGCGCAATGGCTTCGGGCGCTGGATCCCCTACGCACCCAACCGGCAGGTGTTCCAGTACGTGGAGGCGATCCGGGACACGTTCCGGGCCAGGGCCGCCGAGGACCCGGAGCGGTTCGGTCGCTCCTGCGTCACGACCGCTGTCTGGCTCCTGGAGAACGAGGAGATCCCCGAGCAGTCGTTGTCGTTCGCGATCGCAGGGTGTGACTACGCGCTGGCGGATCGGGCCTTCGTCGCGTTGGTGGTCAACAACCCGGACAGCTATCTCACCGACCGGTTCCTCACCACCCTGCGCGAGGTTCCCCAGGCCGCCCTGCACGACTATCCGATGCTGGCCTTCGGGCTGGGCCTGGCACTGATGTCCCACCCGACGCTCCGCGAGCAGGCACCTCGGATCTTCGAGGTCGCCATCGACTCGGATTCGCGGCCGGCCTACGTCGAGCCATCGATCGACGACTTCTCGCATACCAGCATGCGGGCCGTTTCGCTCCGTCTGGCCCTGCGTTGGCGAGAGTCGGCGACCGCCTGCGTCGCGGCGGCGCGGATGGTCGAGGAAATCGAGCCGGAGCTGTTGGTGCCCTTCGGTGAGCACGTCGGAACCATCTTGCGCCAGGTCAGTTACTCGATCTGGCTAGGTGGCCGGATCGAGGAGGCCCTGGCGGTGGCACACCGCTCCGTGGTCTTGTGCACTCGTCCGGCCCCACGCAACTACTCGCTCGTCTACACGGCTGCGATCAATGCCTTCGCGGGCGACCTGGTTGCCGCCAAGGCGATCGCGGCATCGATCGACCCGGACGTCTGGCCGCCCGAGACCCGGCTCACGGCGATGAACGCGCTCGGCCTCGTCGCCGAGACGTATCTGTGTTTGGACGAGCACGACTTCGAAGGCGCCGAGGAGACTCTCCAGGACGCTCAGGCCTACGTTCGGGTCACCGAGTTCTGGCCGCTCCTGACGGCAGCGCGACTACTCGCCAAGCTCGGGCTGGGCCAGGGGCAGGCGGAGGCCGAACGCATTGCCCGTGAACTGGCCGCCGTACCGGCCCCTCTCGGTGTCGGCGACAACATCGCGACCGAGCAGTTGTACGCGGTTCTGGCGAGCACTCAGATGTCCTACGGTGACCGGCGAGCAGCCAGTCGCCTGCTGGACGGACTTCCGGACGACAGCCCCTTCCTTGCCGGTCCTCGGGTGGCCCTGCTGCTCGGGGCCATGCGTGACCGTGAAGCCATGCAGTTGGGTTCCGAACTGCTGGAGCTGACCGGTCACACGATCCGGACGCGGGCGGAGACCCAGACGGTGGCCGCGGTCGCGGCGCTCCGCGTCGGCGAGACCGAGGTGGCGTGGTCCTGGCTGACCGCCGCGGCGGTCTCCTGGGAGACCTACGGTCCGCGTCTGCACGTCGCGTTGCTCGAACCCCGGGATCGGCGGCTGCTGTGGGAGCTGGCCAGCGAGCGGGAGTCCGCCAGCGTCCAGCGCTATCTCGATCTCCAGCGCGCCGGCACGCATCCGGTCCGCTCGGTCGCGCCAGCCCTGACGCCGCGGGAGGCGGTCGTGCTCGCCGCACTTGCCGATCACGGCAGCGTACGTGCGCTGGCCGAGTCGCTGTTCGTGTCACCCCACACCGTCAAGACCCAGCTGCAGAGCATCTACCGCAAGCTCGGTGTCTCCTCGCGTCAGTCCGCGCTCGCCGTCGCAGAGGAACTCGGTCTCCTCCCTACGTCATCCTCCTGAGCGGTCAGGAATTGGTCCCGGTACCAAATTCCGCTGAGGTGGAATGAACTTGGCCGTGTCAGGTACCATCGGCGGGCCACTTTCGCCCAGAATCGACACTCGTTGTGCCTCTGCACTGCACGCGTGACGAGGTTGGCCGAATGGCATACGTATGCCCATCGGTCCCTCGGGTACCGACCGTCGACTTTCGGGGAGAAGCATCTTGTCCAGCAACACACCAGCCATCCAGCCGTCCATGAGGCCGCCCGGCGGGCGCCCCGCAGGACGCGGCACCAGCTCGCTTCTGCGGCGCGGTGCTGTCGCCGGGCTGGCGTTCCTGCTCGCGATCGCGTCTGTGATCGGCTTGTCCCAGGCCGCCAACGCCGCGACGACGGGCATCAGCTCGACCATCCTGCTCGGCGACGGCGGGACCTACGACGGAACCCAGGTCGTCGACGAAGGCGACACGCTGACGCTCCGCGTCCAGTACACCGACCAGGTCACCCCGGGCTCGTCTGTCACCTTCGAGCTTGGGCCCAACGTGACTCTGACCGGCGTGCCCGCGACGAACACCGCGATCGCGAGTGTCACGCACGAGGACGGCACGAACACGGTGACCGTCACCTTCGCGGACCCGTGGCCGTCCGGCATCAACCAGGGTGTCTTCGACCTGGAGTTCGTGGTCGACGATGTCGACGCGAGCGTCAAGGAGCCGATCACCTGGGAGATCGACGGCGAGGAGTCCTCGGTCGACGTCATCATCCGCAACTCCGGCGACGAGTTCGCCGACGTCACCGACAGTGTCGCCAAGACGCGGACCTCCCCCAGCAACCTCAACAGCTTCGTCTCGGTCGACTACGCCACGGGCACGGTGACGGTCAGTCCGACGATTCTCAACCAGGACATCACCTACCGGCTGAACGTCAACTCCGAGACCGACCGCACCGATTACTCGATCGTGGACGAGCTGCCCAGCTACCTGTCCTACGTGGAGGGCTCGGCCAGCGCCACCATCACGCAGTGGGACGACGACGGCCTCAACGAAAGCCAGAGTGCCTTCACGTTCTCCCCGACGGCCACGGACAACGGGTTCTCCTGGACCGGCGACATCCCCGGGCCGTCGGAGCTCGTGATCACCTACACCGCCCGGGTCACGGACGAGACTCAGCTCCTCGCGCTGCAAGAAGAGCTCCAGGCGGCGTACGACGCGGCCGACGGCACCCCCGGCTCTTTCCCCTCGTCGCCGATCACGTTGACCAACACCGCTACCTTCGGCGGTGACACCACGCGCACGGCCAGCATCGGCATCCAGGGCACCATCGCCGCCCCGGGGGTCGGTGCCGCTACCGGCAAGTCGAACGACTGGACCGGGCTCACCCCGGCCTACACTCACCGTCTCGACTACGACCAGATCGACGACGACGGCAATGTGACCCCGGCTCAGGAGATCACCTACACGCTGACTGCCGACCTGACGGCGTGGGATGCGCGCGCGGACAACCCCAACTACACGCTGACCCAGGACGCGGTGCTGCGCGATCGGCTTCCCGACGGCACCACCTGGCAGACCGACGCCTCGCCGTTCATCGCGGTGAACGGGACCTGGCCACACGGCGACCTGACCTTGGTAGACACCTGCCCCGAGGGTGCCACCGACGCCGCTCGCGCGGAGGCGTTCCGCCTCGTCAGCAGCCCCGGTGACTACTGCATCGACGGCCAGTTGCTGATGATCAACGTCGGCCAGGACAACACCACGGACGCCACGTTCGACGTCAAGGCCCAGATCAACCAGGTCAGCACGGTCAGCGGCAGCTCCACCATCACCGACGCCGTCCGCTACGGGGTCACCAACACTGTCACCCTGCAGATCACGCAGACGCGCACCGGCAGCGCGAGCACCCAGGTGTTCATCGAGCGCCTGCCGGAGGACACCAGCGCCGGGGTCAACGACACCACGGTGTTCTCCAAGTCCGGCGAAGCCGAAGAGGAGGTAGTCGACCCGGGTGAGACCGTCACCGTCGACTACACCTTCCAGGTCAGCGCGGGCAACGGCATCGACGTACGGGAAAGCTCGATCATCGACTACGTCGACACCGATGTCTTCGACGTGAGCGACCTCAGCTCGGTCGAGGTGACCGGCACCTACAACGGCGTTGCGCTCGATGCCTCGGACTTCGAGGTGAGCACCGACGACAGCGGCAACCTGATCATCGTGCTGTCCGAAAGCGGCAAAGCGGTCGTCACGGCACAAGGTGTCGACAAGGAACTGGTGGTCAACCTCAAGCTGACCACCGTGCCCTTCGAGGGCAAGGAGACCAAGACCATCACGAACCGGGCTTCGCTGCTCGGCTCGGACGGCACGCCGGAGTACTGGGACGACGACGAGCAGGAGGCCACCTCGTACGGTGACGAGGCCGAGGTCCGCAAGCGGGTCTACGACAGCAGCACCGGGGAGTGGGTCGAGACGCTGAACGCGCAGACCGACGGCGAAGGCAACCTGGTCCAAGACACCTACGTCTACCGGATCGAGTTCCTCCCGCACGGCAACTACGACAACGTCGCCATCGTCGACGTGAACGACGTCCTCCCGTCGGCAACCACGTTCCTCGGCTTCGTGACGGAGGCCAACGCGGCCACCGGCGCCGACCCGACGGCCGGTCCGGTCGACATCGGCGGCAACCTCGAGGCAACCTACGACGACGCGACAGGCACGGTGACGCTCAGCCAGAAGGACGGCACGCTCCTGGACGCCGAGGACGGCATCGCGGCCTACGTCGCGGTGCAGGTCACCGACGCGAGCGCTCCGATCGTGAACCGGATCGGTGACAGCACGGCAACGATCGTGCCGCTCAAGAAGGTCTCGGTCGGCGACTACGTCTGGGTCGACAAGGACAGGGACGGTCGCCAGGACCCGAACGAGCCGGGCATCCCCGGTGTCGTGCTGACTATCGTCGGACCTGACGGCGAGCCGGTCACCGACGTGAACGGCAACGTGGTCGGCCCCACGACGACCGACGAGAACGGTGAGTACACGTTCGAGAACCTGCCCGCGCTGACCGGGAACGAGACCTACACGGTCAAGATCGACCGGGAGGCCTCGAAGAAGGCGCTGGCGCCGTACACGCCGACCACTTCTGGCCAGGGTGACCGCGCGGGTGACTCCTCGACCTGGGAGGCTTCCAGCCAGGCGGGCGACCTGCAGGAGGACGGCGATCGCGACCCGACGCTCGACTTCGGGTTCGTGACCAAGACGTACGCCATCGGCGACTACGTCTGGATCGACAAGGACAAGGACGGCAAGCAGGACTCCGGCGAGAAGCCGCTGGCCGGCGTCAAGGTCCAGCTGATCAAGAACGGCAAGGTCATCGCCACGACGACCACCGACGAGAACGGCCGGTACGTGTTCGACAACCTCCCGGCCGGCACCTACCAGGTGAAGTTCACGCTGACCAAGGCACAGAAGAAGAAGTACAAGTTCACCACTCGCGACTCGGGCGCCAACGATGCCCGTGACTCCGACGCACGACCGTCCAACGGCCTGACCAAGACGTTCGTCTTGAACGACTCGAACAGTGCGCTCACGACCGACTACGACTACCGCGACATCTCGGCCACCGAGGGCATCGACCCGACGTGGGACGCGGGCGTGGTGGTCAAGAACAGCCAGGTCTCTGACGACTCTGACGAGAGTGATAACGACAGCACGGACTCGGATCTGCCGAACACCGGCTCTCCGTTCGGCCTCGGACTGGTCGGCGCGGCACTCGCTCTGCTCGGCCTCGGCGGTTGGCTGTTGATCGGCCGGCGCAGAGGTAGCGCGGCCGAGTAGTTCGTCCGGCGATAGGCGCCCCGGGTAGCCCGGGGCGCCTATCGTTGCCCCATGGGCTTTCCGGAGATGGGCTTTCCTGAGGTACGTCCGCGCCGATTGCGGCGCACAGCGGCGCTGCGGCGGCTGGTGGCGGAGACGACGATCGAGCCTCGCCAGTTGATCCTGCCGGTGTTCGTGCGCGAGGGCGTGAGTGAGCCGGTGCCGATCAGCTCGATGCCCGGGGTGGTGCAGCACTCGTTGGAGTCGCTGCGCAAGGCGGCCGCCGAAGCGGCGTCGCTCGGGCTGGGCGGCATCATGCTGTTCGGTGTGCCCGAGACCAAGGACGCCACGGGGTCCGCCGGGCTGGACCCCGACGGCATCCTCAACGTCGCGATCCGGGAGGTTGCCGCCGAGGTCGGCGAGGCGCTGCCCGTGATGGCCGACCTGTGTCTGGACGAGTTCACCGACCACGGCCACTGCGGGGTGCTCGACGCGCAGGGCCGGGTCGACAACGACGCCACCCTCCAGGTGTACGCCCAGATGGCGGTCGCGCAGGCCTCCGCCGGTGTCGACCTGGTCGGGCCGAGCGGGATGATGGACGGACAGGTCGGCGTGATCCGCGCCGCGCTCGATGCTGCCGGGCACCCCGACGTGGCGATCCTGGCGTACTCCGCGAAGTACGCCTCCGCCTTCTACGGACCCTTCCGTGAGGCCGTCGACTCGTCCCTGCAGGGCGACCGGCGTACCTACCAGCAGGACTCCGGCAACGCCCGCGAAGGCGTACGCGAGGCGCTCTTGGACGTCGCCGAGGGTGCGGACATCGTGATGGTCAAGCCGGCGCTGGCCTACCTCGACGTGGTCCGCGCCGTACGCGAAGCCGTCGACGTGCCCGTCGCCGCGTACAACATCTCCGGCGAATACTCCATGGTCGAGGCCGCCGCCCAGCGCGGCTGGATCGACCGCGAGGCCGCGATCGTCGAGACACTGACCTCGATCCGCCGTGCCGGTGCCGACATGATCCTGACCTACTGGGCCGCCGAGGCCGCGGGGCTGCTGTAGTTCACGCCGAGTTGGCGCGAATCGTCGCCGAGTTGGCGCGAATCGTCGGCGAGTTGGCATGAATCGTCGGCGACTTGGCACGTCCGGTCGGCGTCTCGATACACCCGGCCCAGACACTCGGCTTGCCCTCGCCGGGC
>JASGGG010000120.1:0-8119 GCA_047605165.1 Nocardioidaceae bacterium | reverse complement strand
TGAAGTCCATGTTGCCGCCGACGTTGAGCTGGTAGGTGCGGTCCAGCGTGACGCCCCGGTCCTCGAACAGCTTGGCCATCACCCGGTGGGTGATCGTGGCGCCGACCTGCGACTTGATGTCGTCGCCGACGATCGGCACGCCGGCCTCCTCGAACTTCGCGGCCCACTCGGGGTCGGAGGCGATGAACACCGGCAGTGCGTTGACGAAGGCGACCTTCGCGTCGATCGCGCACTGCGCGTAGAACTTGTCGGCCTGCTCCGACCCGACGGGCAGGTACGAGACGAGCACGTCGACCTCGTTGTCCTTGAGCACCTGCACGACGTCGACCGGCTCCTCGTCGGACTGCTCGATGGTCTGCAGGTAGTACTTGCCCAGGCCGTCGAGGGTCGGGCCGCGCTGCACGATCACACCGGTCGGTGGCACGTCGGTGATCTTGATGGTGTTGTTCTCGCTGGCCTGGGTCGCTTCGGAGAGGTCGAACCCGACCTTCTTGGCGTCGACGTCGAACGCGGCCACGAACTCGATGTCGGAGACGTGGTAGTCGCCGAATCGCACGTGCATCAGTCCGGGGACGGTGCTCGCTGCGTCGGCGTTGCGGTAGTACTCCACGCCCTGGATCAGGGAGGTGGCGCAGTTGCCGACCCCCACGATTGCTACTCGTACCGAACCCATCGGGCTCTCCTTACCTGTTACCTGTTACTTGCCGGGGTTATTTGCTGGCTTGCCTGGCTCGTGACCGGGCCTTGGCTGTGCTGGTCGCTCCCGGCTCCGTCGCCAGGGCGGTGGTGGTGCCGCGATTGCGTTCGGCGTCGATCAGGCCGGAGAGCCACGACACCTCGCGCTCTACCGATTCCAGGCCGTGCCGTTGCAGCTCGGCGGTGTAGGCGTCCATTTCCTGCTGGGTGCGGGTCAGTTGGGACTGCACCCGCGCGAGCCTCTCTTCGAGGCGAGTACGCCGGCCCTCCAGGATGCGGAGCCGGATCTCCATGTCGGTGCGACTGAAGAACGCGAACCGCACGTCGAAGCTGTCGTCCTCCCAGGAAGCCGGCCCGGCATCGGCCATCAGCTCACCGAACCGGGCGTTGCCGGCCGGGGTGAGCTCGTACACGATGCGCTGTCGTCGCGAGACCGGAACACCCGGCGTCGGAGGCTCGACGTGCTCGGTGATCCAGCCTGTGCGGAGCATCTTCTTCAGCGCGGGATACAGCGACCCGTAGGACAGCATCCGGGTCCAGCCGAGCACGCCGGAGAGCCGCTTGCGCAGCTCGTACCCGTGCATGGGCGACTCGTGCAACAGCCCGAGTACTGCGAACTCCAAGGAGTCCCCGCGTTTGGTCACGTCTGCGCTTTCGGTGGAGGCCGGTCCCGATACAACGACCAGTTCTATCACGTAAACATATCGCATCGATATATCAGTAGCGAGTCGACCCTCTGCCGGTGTGGCGAAGGCCATGGCCAAAGACTTGCTGAGAACAGGCCGTGGGATTCGGGGAACTGGGCTGGTGCCCGTACTCTCTACAGCGATGAGCGAGCGCAAGCCCAGTGGTAGGCCCAGTGGCAAGCCCGGTCCTGGCAAACGGAGCAGCCGCGCCACGACGAAGCCGAAGAAGAGCTTTGCCCGGCGCTGGCTCAAGCGCGTCTTTCTCGCGGGGCTGGTCGGGTTCGGTCTGCTGGTCGTGCTGTTCGTGGTGGCCTACATGCGTACCGACATCCCCGACCCCAACGCCGACTTCCAGACCCAGACGTCCTACGTCTACTACCAGGACGGCAAGACGGTGCTCGGGAAGTTCGCGACCCAGGACCGCGAGTCGGTACCGCTGGAACAGATGGGTCCCTACATCGCTCAGGCCGCGATCGCAGCCGAGGACCAGACGTTCTACAGCAACAAGGGAATCGACCCCAAGGGAATCCTGCGGGCGGCGTTCAGCAACGTCCGCGGCAACGACCTGCAGGGCGCCTCGACGATCACCCAGCAGTACGTCAAAGTGCTCTACCTGAACCAGGAGCGGTCCTACAAACGCAAGATCAAGGAAGCGTTCCTCTCCTTGAAGCTCCAGCGCGAGCAGAGCAAGGACGAGATCCTCGAGGGCTATCTCAACACGATCTACTTCGGTCGCGGCGCGTACGGCGTGCAGGCCGCGGCCAAGGCGTACTTCGGGATCTCCGCCGCCCATCTCAACCTCAAGCAGTCGGCAGTGCTCGCCGCGGTGCTCAACTCGCCGAGCAACTACGACCCCGCGAACGGGGCCGAGGCGAAGCAGGCGTTGTTCAGCCGTTATCGCTACGTGCTGGCCGGCATGCTGGAGGCCGGCGACATCACCGACGCCCAACACGCCAAGGCGTCACAGAGCCTGCCGAAGTTCCCCAAGATCCGCACTCACACCGGCTACACCGGGCAGACCGGGTACGTGATGGAGATGGTGCGCAGCGAGCTGGAGGACTTGGGCTACTCCGACGCCGAGATCGACGGCACCGGCCTGCGCATCACCACCACCATCGACCCGGAGGTGATGAAGTCCGCGGCTGCGGGAGTCGCCTCCGCCCGCCCCGACGGCCTCAAGCAACTGCACATCGCGGTCGCCTCCACCGATCCCTCCACCGGAGCCTTGCGCGGGCTCTACGCGGGCGCGCCGTACGAGAAGAGCCAGGGCGGCATCAACTGGGCGCTCGCCGGTGGTGCGCCGGGCTCGGCGTTCAAGCCGTTCGCGGTCGCGGCCGGGCTCAAGGACGGCTACTCGCTCAAGAGCACGTTCATGGGCAACTCGCCGATCGAGATCGGCAACCTGTCGTTCAAGAACGAGGGCGAGGGTACCGGTGAGGACCTCGGCAGCGCGGTCGACCTCAAGCGCTGCCTGGCGCTCTCGATCAACACCTGCTTCATCGACCTGACCGACTCGATGGAGAACGGTCCGCAGAAGGTCTACAACATGACCCGGGCGGCCGGCATTCCGACCAAGACCTACACCGGCGGCGACGCCGGGCTGCGGCCCGAGATGGGGATCTCGCTCGGCTCGGCCACGGTCAGCCCGATCGACATGGCCAACGCGTACGGCACGATCGAGGACGGCGGACTGGCCAAGTCGTGGTACCTCATCGAGGGCGTGAAGAACAGCAAGGGCGACGACCTCTACGAGCACAAGGTGAAGACCGAGCGAGCGATGAGCGAGGACGTCGCCGCCGACACCACCTACGCCATGCAGGACGTCGTCAAGGTCGGCACCGGCACCAACGCGCTGGCCCTGGGCCGCCCGGTCGGCGGCAAGACCGGCACCGCGACCGACGACCAGGGCCGGGTGCGCTCCGCGTGGTTCGTCGGGTTCACGCCGCAGCTGTCGACCGCGGTGATGTACGTCCGCGGTGACGGAAACGGGCCGCTCGACGGCTACATGGAGCCGTTCTACGGCGGCACCTATCCCTGCCTGACCTGGACCGCGATCATGGCCCAGGCGCTGCAGGGCCAGCCGGTGGAGGAGCTCGCCGACCCGGCGTACCTGACCGCGACCCAGACCAACCACGCGCCGGCTCCGACCTATACGCCCAGGCCGCACAAGAAGGCCACCAAGCAGCCGACGAAGGAGCCCACCTCGACGCCCACGCCGACACCGACCCCGACGCCCACTCCGACGCCGACGCCGACCCCCACGCCGACCCCGACTCCGACCCCGACTCCGGCGGAGTGCACGGGAGACGACTGCCTGGACCCCGGCGGGGGTTAGGTCTGCACGAGGCGACTTCGGCGGCTCGCGGCCGGTCGGCGTCTCGAGACGTCGGGCTCGTTCCTCGCCGGGCACTCGACGACTGGAAGAGGCTCGAAACACGCCCCGTTCCTCACCGGGCACTCGACGACTTGGCGTGGCTCGATATGCGTCTCGTTCTCGGCGCTGGCCGACCGGTCTGGTTGATCGAGTAGCCGCCGCGAGGCACGAGCGGAGGCGTATCGAGATCGCTGCGGACGGCGCCCCGGCGGGGTGCGCCGAATCGGCGCTTGTCTGCCCCGTAGGCTCGATAGGTGACCGAGCCGACCTCCGCCGAGCGCGTGCTGGTCACCCACGAGGACTCGGTGGGGCGTTCGGCGAGCGGCCTGGCCGGCGGGCCGGCGGGCAAGCGGTTCGCCCAACATCCCTGGTGGACCCCCGTGCGGGTCGTGCTCGCCGTCGCCACCGTCGTCTTCATGCTCGGCATGGTGCAGAAGACGCCGTGCGTACAAGCGCACTGGGCCGGCAAGGACCAGCCGCAGTATCGAGCGATGTGCTATTCCGACGCCCCCTTCCTCTACACCGGCCGTGGGCTGGCCGAGCGGGTGCTGCCCTACACCGACACCGACGACCGCTATCCCGACCTGGAGTACCCGGTGCTGACCGGCTACTTCATGTACGTCCAGGGTCTGCTCACCCAACTCGTGGTCGGCTGGCCCGACATCTCCGATCGTGCCGCGATGTCCGCCGACCAGGTGTACGCCGCACCCGGCGTCGACCGGGAGCGCCAGGTCTTCTTCAAGGTCGGCGCGGTCATGCTGTTCGGTTGTGCACTGATCGCCGCGTGGTTTCTCGCCGGTGTGCACCGCCGTCGCCCCTACGACGCGATCGCGTACGCTGCCGCGCCGATGCTGGTGTTCGCCGGCTTGGTGAACTGGGACTATCTCGCGGTCTGTCTCCTGGCCGGCGCATTGTGGGCCTGGGCGCGCGGCCGCCCGGTGCTCACCGGAGTGTTCATCGGCCTCGGTACCGCCGCCAAGCTCTACCCGGTGTTCCTGCTAGGCGCGCTCCTGGTGCTCGCGCTGCGCCGGGACCGCGGGGACCGAACGGGGCTGCGCCGGTTCGGCACGACCGCGCTGGCGGCGGCCGTCGCATGGCTGCTGGTCAACCTGCCCGCGATGCTGACCGGCTTCGAGCACTGGAAACGGTTCTGGTCGTTCAACTCCGAGCGCGGCCCGGACCTCGGCTCGCTCTGGCTGGTGATCGCACAGACAACGGGCAAGACGATCACGCCGCACACGGTCAACTGGGTGTCGGAGCTACTGCTCGCCCTGGCCTGCTTGGGGATTCTCGTGCTCGGCCTCAAGGTGCCGCAGCCCCCCCGGGTCGCGCAGCTCGCGTTCCTGATCGTCGCCGCCTTCTTGCTGGTCAACAAGGTCTACTCGCCGCAGTACGTCATGTGGCTGCTCCCGCTGGCGGTGCTTGCCCGGCCGCGCTGGCGCGACCTGCTGATCTGGCAGTCGGCCGA
The DNA here is from genome assembly GCA_047605165.1 of Nocardioidaceae bacterium. Taxonomy (GTDB): domain Bacteria; phylum Actinomycetota; class Actinomycetes; order Propionibacteriales; family Nocardioidaceae; genus SSC3. Next base: position 2,895 of record JASGGG010000120.1, on the reverse strand, counting down.
GCTGTTCTACTTCTGCGCGGTGTGGTGGTACCTCGGTGGGTTCACCTCGCTCACCATGGGAGGCGGGGACCAGGTCTACTGGATCGCCATCGTCGTCCGGGTCTGTGCGCAGCTGTGGTTCGCCGGCCTGGTTATCCGCGACATGATCTACCCCGAACTCGACCTCGTCCGGGCCACCGAGTCCGCCTCCGACCCTGGGCGCCGGATTGTGGCCGATCGCGACGCTTAACGCTGGATTGTGGCCGATGCCGACAGCATTTCGGCCGGTTGGGTCGTCGCCATGGGCCACAATCCGGCTGGCATGGGCGGGGCGGCCTGGCTGGCATGGGCGGGCCTGGATGCGGCGGCTCGCCTGCGGCTGAGTTGTGGCCGATGCCGACCATCCGCTGCGGCGCGTCACTGTCGTCATCGGCCACAAAGCCGGATCGGTTGCCACCATCGGCCACAATCCGGCCCGGCCAGAAGGAGGGGCGGCCAGAAGGAGGGGCGGCCAGAAGGAGGGGCGGCCAGCAAGGGGGGTGGCTCGGTCAGAGGAACGTGATCTGGTCGAACGAGGTTGCGGTGAAGCGCACTCGCACGTCGATCTCGTCGCCGACCTCGGGGATCGGTACGCCGCTCGGCACGAAGAGCATCGAGGCCTGCATGTGCGGGGGCTCGGCGAACAGCCGCTGTTTGCCGGCGATCGTGAACGGCGAGCGTACGAAGCCGGCCGCGTCCAGCCCGCCGCGAGCGACAGCGGCGGCGCGGTCCCGGAGGCTGGTGTTGGCGCCGGGTGCCTCCAGTCCGATGCCGTGCGCGGTGCCTCCCGAGACCACGACGATGGAGCCGTGCTTGGGCGCGGACCTACCGCGGTAGCCGAAGACGTCGCCGCGCTGCACCTCGTGCACGTCGAGCACGGTCGCGCGTACGCTCAGCGCCTCCCGGTCGCCCAGCCACAGTTGGGTGCCGATGCGCGGCCGGAAGGTGAAGTCGGGCCACCGCTCCCCGAGCGCGCGGAGCTCGTCGGCGCCGAGATGGGAGACGTAGACACACTTGGTGTCGATGCCCGAGGCCACCACGTCGGTGAGCAGTCGCTCCACCTCGGCCAGGTGCGAGCCGCGCGCCATCGGCAGGTGCAGGGCGACGCCCTCGACGCGTACGCCCTCGTCCTCGGCCCCGGGGTCAGTCGAGAGGTCAGTTGGGGCACGGGCCTCGGCGAGCAGGTCGCCGGCTTCGCGCAGGCCGCGTGCGGTGAAGCCGTGCCGCAGCATCGAGGTCATCCGCTCCAGCACGACGCGGGGCTGGCTCGCGCGGGCGGCAAGATCGCGCAGATCCTCGAGTCGGCCGACGGTGTGGATCACCCGTGGGTCGTCGAGATAATCGGTCTGCTCGAACGGCCGCCACGGCGTCAGCACCAGCAGCGAGCCGTCGAAGTCCGCTGTCGAGGCGAGTTCGTCGTAGGTTCCGACAGCCAGCGTGTCGGCGTCGAGCCCCTGCGCGAGGGAGGCGAGCAGGCCGACGCCGAAGCCGTACCCGTTGCCCTTCGCCACCGGCACGATCCCGGGGAAGGTCTCGACGACGGACGCTAGATGCTGCAGGAACCGGCCGCGGTCGACGTACAGGGTCAGCATCAGCGCCGCCCGAGGTAGATCGTGAACGCCTTGTAGAGCAGGCGATTGACGGGCAGATCCCATTCGCCGGCGTACTCGACGGCTTCCCCGCCGGTGCCGACCTTGAACTGGATCAGCCCGACGTGCGGGTCGTCGCTCGCGAGCGTGTCGGTGATGCCGCGCAGGTCGTACACGTCGGCCTTCTCCGCCAGCGCGTCGCTGATCATCCGCCACTGGATCGCGTTGGAGCCACGAACCTCGCGCTTGTCGGTCGAGGACGCGCCGTAGGAGTACCAGACATGGCCGCCGACCTTGACCCGGATCGTCGCGGCGACGAGGTCGTCGTCGTGGTGGGCCAGATAGAGCCGGATGCGGTCGGGGTCCTCGCGTCCGAGCGCGGCGAACATCGTCTGGAAGTAGTTCAGCGGCCGCGGGGTGAAGTGATCGCGCCCGGCGGTATGTACGTACAGCGCGTGGAACGCGGGCAGGTCGTCGGCACTGCCGAGGGACACGCGTACGCCTGCCTTGGCGGCCTTCTTGATGTTGCGCCGCCAGAGCTGGTTCATGCCGGCGAGCACCTCATCGGGCGTGCGCGGGGTGCCGTCGGGATGGCGCAGCGGGATCTGGAAGTTGTAGCGCGGCTGCCCGGCGGCGAATCCGCCCTCGGTGTCGAGGCGGCGCCAGCCGAGCTCGGTGAGCTGGCTGACCACACGGGCGCCGTCGGCCTCCCGGTTGGTCGGGGCGACCTGCTGGAGCCGGGTGACGGCCTCGTCGGCGAGGCCGGCCTTGATCGCGGCGGCGTCCCAGCGGGCGGTGACCACGGGCGGCCCGATCCGGATGCCGAACGCGCCGGCCCGCTTCAGGTGCGCGACCATCGGGGTGAGAAAGGCGTCGAGATCGCTCGTGTTCCAGTCGAGTACGGGACCCTCGGGCAGGTAGGCCAGCGAGCGGTTGAGCCTGGGCAGCTTCCGGTACAGCACCAGAGCAGCGCCGATCAGCTCGCCTGTCCCGTCGCCGGCGTACCAGCCGATCGACTCCGCCCGCCACTCGCTCTTCACCGAACCCCATGCCGGGGTCTGCAGGAAGCTCACCGACCGCTGCGCACGGACGAACGCAAGGTGTTCCTCGGTGCTGATCGCGCGGACGGTCGGGGTGCGGGTCACACGTGTGAGCCTAGAACGTCGGGTCGCGGGGTCTCGATACGCGCCTCCTCCGTCGGCGCACTCGACCGGCCTCAGGCTGATCGAGTAGGGCGCGAGGAACGAGCGGCCGTATCGAGTCACTGCCGGTCGTCGAGTGGTCCGAG
>JASGGG010000119.1:0-8545 GCA_047605165.1 Nocardioidaceae bacterium | reverse complement strand
GAGCGAGCGTCGGCCGTGGGCCGGGGAGCCGTCGGTGGGATCGTGCTCAACAGCGCGGTCGGCGGCGCCAACCCCGACGCGGTGGAGGTCGCCGCGCGCCTTGGTGGGCGAGTCGTCTGGATGCCGACGGTCTCCTCTGCCACCCACAAGGCGGGTGAGAGCAATCCGGAACTGAGGGTGCATCAGGGCTTCGAGCTGAGTCTGGTGCCCGTGTTCGAGGACCGTCGTCTGCTCGGCCGATGGCATGACGTGCTCGACGTCGTCGCGGAGCATGATCTCGTCCTGGCGAGCGGGCACCTCTCGGCCGATGAGACGTGTTCGCTCTTCGCGGAGGCGAGCAGGCGGGGTGTTGAACGGCTCCTGGTGAATCACCCCATGATGGCGTTCCTGGGATGGAACGAGGAGGCTCGAAGGCTCTTGCTGTCAGTCGATGCCCGGCTGGAGCTGGCCATCTTGCCGGACATCCTCGGCGGCGCAGCACATTCGAGTATGTCCCTGCTCGAGCAGTACCCCCACGAGTTGCTGGTGTTCGGGGCGGATCTGGGTCATGCGCACTACCCGAGTCCGGCGCAGGCCATCCCGACCTGGCTCCGGGACCTGGAGCGTCGTGCCGGCGAGGACGCGGCCAAGGCGATCGTCTCGACCAACGGTCGCACGCTGCTGGGCCTGCCAGAGCCACCACCGGACGATCGATGGTCAGGGGCGCCCGCTGCGCGGGATGTGGCTGCGGACCTGGCGAACCCGAAGATGGGAGGACGAACGTGACACGGTGGCGATACCTGGTGGACGAGGCGGTCGCGCGCCCGGCCCGAGAGTTCGCGCAGACCACGGTCTATCCCGCAGCCGACGCGATCGATGCGGAGGACGTCTATCCGGTCGATCTCGTCGCCAAGACGGCGGCTCTGGGCTGGAACGCGCTGACCTTGCCGGTGCGCTATGGCGGCGGTGGCGAGCCCATCGAGCACGCATTGGGGGTCATCGAAGAACTTGGCGCCGGGAGCGCGAGCTTGGGCGTCTCGTTGATCACCATCTTCCAGAGCAGCAAGATCATCGAGCTCTACGGCTCGGAGACGCTCAAGGAGAGGATGTTGCCCCGCTACGCCGCCGGCCTTCGGGCCTCCTACGCCCTGACCGAGGGGGGCCGGGGGAGCGACATTCGGTCGTTGGAGACCAAGGCGCGCCCGACCGACCGCGGCTGGGTGATCTCCGGGGAGAAGGCCTTCATCACCTCCGGCTCCCGGGCCGAGTTCTTCGTGGTGCTCGCGGAGACCGAGGTCGGCGTCTCGGCGTTCGCGGTCGATCGCCTGGCCGCTGGGGTGTCCACGCGGGAGACCAGGGACGCCGAGACGTTCGGCCTTCGCAACGGTCCGCACGTCAACCTGGTTCTCGAGGACGTCGAGGTGTCCCACGACGCCTTGATCGGAACCGAAGGAGATGGTCTCAAGCAGGCGATGGTGACCCTGTCCAACAGCCGGACCCTCGCAGCGGGCATCTCCCTGGGAATCGCTCGGGCGGCATTCGACGGGGCCCTGGATCATGTCGTCAGCCGAGAGGCGTTCGGTGGCAGGATCATCGACTTCCAGGGCATCCAGTGGTACTTCGCCGATGCCTCGGCAGAGATCGAGGCGGCGAGGCTCCTGTGCTACCAGGCCGCCCGGGATCTCGATGCCGGCCTCGACTACCAGCGGTCGTCCTCCGAGGCGAAGCTGATCGCGGCCGCGACGGCGACCAAGGTCGCCGGGATGGCGGTCTCGGTCTGTGGCGCTCGAGGGACCCAGGAGACCTCGCCGTTCGGCAGGTATTTCCGTGACGCCAAGGCCTATGAGGTCGCCGGCGGCTCGACTGAGATCCTGCGCAACACGATTGCCAAGAGCCTGCTCAAGGACCACAAGCCGTCCTGAGCTGGCCGTACGCCGGCGGGCGCCCTGTGTCGAGAGCGCCCGGTGTCGAGAGCGCGCTGTGTCGAGAAGAGTCTGATCAACCCCAGAGTTGGGAGAGTCCGGTGCGGGTCGCGATAGTCGGATGCGGCGAAGTCGGCAGCGCCTATGCGCGCGCGGCCGTCGAGGCCGGATGGCAGGTCGCCGTCGTGGATCCACGCCCGACGGCGGCTTCCGTCGAGCTGGCGGCGGAACTGGGGATCTCCACCTGGAGGCAAGCGGGTCCCGAGGCGCTCGCAGCCGTGGACCGGGTCTGGATCTGCGTGACAGGCGAGGCCGCGAAGTCCGTGTTCTGCGATGCGCTCGCCCACCTTCCGGCATCCGCGGTCGTGGTCGACCTGACCACCGCAGCGGCCGCCGACAAGCGCGAATGCGATCGGATGGCGCGGGCAGCTGGTCGCGCGTACGTCGATGTCGTCATCATGGGGGCGGTCGCGATCACCGGCGCGAGGACGCCGTTGCTCGGTGCCGGGCCCGGAGTCGAACTCGTTCTGGCGGAGTTCGAAGCATTGGGTGCCCGCGTCAGGGCTCTCCAGGATGCGCAGCCCGGAGACGCCGCGACCATCAAGTTGCTGCGCACCATCTTGACCAAGGGGCTGGAGTCGCTCGCGGTCGAGTGCCTCGTGGCCGCCGAGCGTGAAGGCGTTCGCGAGTTGCTCTACGAAGTCATGTCCGACGTGGACGAGATGGGGTTCGTGCCGTTCCTGAACATGCTGGTGCAGACGCACGTGCAGCATGCCGGCCGCAGGCTGCTGGAGGTTCGACGTGCTCAGATCCAACTCGCCGAAATGGGTAGTGAATCCGTCGTTCTGCCGGGCTGTGAGGCGCGATTCGCTCGGACGGTCGAGACGATGAACGCTGCTCCCCCGAGCCCCGCAGGCTCGTCCTCGGTGGCCGCGGCCATCGAGAGGCTGCTGGGCCGTGGCTAGAAGACCAGGGAGATGTTGTGCTCGGGGTGCGAGCCTTGCCGGAATCGCTGCACCGAGAGGCGGGCGACGTCGTAGCTCGTCATGGCGCCGTCCTTGACCTGTTCAGCGACCAGTCGCCCGACCTCGGGGGCCTGCATCAGGCCGTGGCCGGAGAACCCGCAGGCGTGGACCCAGGTCGGGGCACCGGGTTCGGGGCCGAGGATGGCATCGTGGTCCGGCGTGTTCTCATAGGTCCCGGCCCAGCTCGCGCCTCGGTCCAGGGGAGCATCGAGCAGCCAGGGGAACCGCTCGGCGCCCCGTTCGATGAGCCCTTCGAGCCACTCCCAGTCCAGCTGGGTGTGGTAGCCGTCGGGCTCACCCGGGTTGGTGCCGCCGATCAGGATGCGGCTTCCCTCTGAACGGAAGTAGATGCCCGTTCCGGCATCGACCGTCATCGGAACGTACTTGTCTGTGACGCCTTCGGCGGTGGCGTAGATGTTGCGTCGGGAGTGGACGACCGGGACATCGAAGCCAGCCAACGCACCGAGTTCCGCACCCCAGCCACCAGCGGCATTGACGACGTAGTGCGCCTGCAGGCTGCGCTGGCCTGCGCCCAGGACCCAGTCGCCGTCGGCGCGGGGCTCGGCCCGGTCGACGGCGAAGTTGAAGCGCACGACCGCCCCGTTGCGCTTGGCCAGTTCGAGGAAGGCGCCGGTGGCGCCGTGGGGGTCGATCTGGCCGTCGGCCCGCCCCCAGGTCACGCCGCCGAGACCAGCGGCGTCGAAACGGCTGAGCTCCTGTGCTCGCTCGAAGGTCAACACCTCGACCGGGACGCCGTAGGACCGCTGAAGCGCGACAGCCTCCAGCTGTTTCTCCCACACCTCCTCAGGAAACAGCAGCAGGTAGCCGTTGGCCTGGTAGCCGACGTCGAGGCCGTACTTCTTCGGGAAGTCTCGCCAGCGCTGGATGCTGTTCCAGGAGATCTCGGTGTTGAGCGGATCGGCCCACTGGGCGCGGACCGAGGCGAAGGAGAGCCCGGTCGAGCCTTCGGCGTGGCCGCCGCGCGCCTCCAGGACCACGACGCGCAGGCCGCGCTCGGCCAGATGGAACGCGGCGCTGGCCCCGACGATCCCGGCCCCGACGACGGCGACGTCGAACACCTCGGTCGTCATCACTTCTCCAGATGCGGATAGCGATAGTCGGCGACACGCGTGTGGTTCTCCTTGATGGAGCGCGGACTGGCGAAACGAATGAGATTCCAGACCGTGCCGACCTTGTCGTTGGTGCCCGAGGCGCGGGCGCCTCCGAAGGGCTGTTGGCCGACCACGGATCCGGTGGGCTTGTCGTTGACGTAGAAGTTCCCGGCGGCGTACCGCAGGGCCTCGTCGGCCTCCCGGATCGCCGCTCGGTCCTGGGCGAAGACGGCACCGGTGAGGCCGTACGCCGTGGAGCTGTCGACCAGCTCGAGGGTCTCGGCCCAGGCGTCGTCGTCGTAGACGTAGGCGGTCAGGACGGGCGCGAAGATCTCGTCGGTGATGAAGGTGGAGTGCGGATCGGTGACTTCGAGGACGGTCGGGTCAACGAACCAGCCGGTGCTGTCGTCGGTGTTGCCGCCGACGACGACCAGACCCTGCTCGCGGGCCTGCTTGAGCACGGCTTCGTGCTTGCGGAACTGACGCTCGTTGATGACCGCGCCGACGTAGACCTCGGGGTCGGTCGGATCTCCGAGGACGACGTCCTCGGTCAGTGCCACCAGGCGCTCCCTGAGTTGAGGCCACAGACTGCGCGGGACGTAGAGACGCGAGGCGGCGGAGCACTTCTGGCCCTGGAACTCGTAGGCGCCCCGGATGCTTGCCACGGCCAGCGCCTCGACATCGGCCGAGGGATGCGCCAGGATGAAGTCTTTGCCGCCGGTCTCCCCGACCACGCGCGGGAAGTTCTTGTAGGCGGCGATGTTCTCGCCGACGGTGCGCCAGATCTCCCGGAAGGTTCCGGTGGAGCCGGTGAAGTTGACCGCGGCCAGGTTCGGGTCCTTCAGCGCGACCGGCCCGATCTCCGGGCCCTCGCCGTAGACGACGTTGATCACCCCGTCGGGCAGGCCCGCCTCCTTGAGGAGCTCCATCGAGAGGTGCGTCACGAGCGAGGCACTCTCGGCCGGCTTCCAGACCACCGTGTTGCCCAGTACGGCGGGGGCGAAGGCCAGGTTGTTCATGCAGGTGAAGTTGAACGGGCTCACCGCGAAGACGAAGCCTTCCAGCGGGCGGTACTCGACCCGGTTCCAGGCACCGGGGAGCGAGCCCGGCTGGTTGTCGTACATGTCGACCATGTTCTTGACGTTGGCCCGGATGAAGTCGACCGTCTCGCACGCGGCGTCGATGTCGGCCTGGTAGGTCGTCTTCGAGAGCTCCAGCATGGTGGCGGCATTGAGCTTGGCGCGCCACGGTCCGTGCTGGAGCATGTCGGCGGCCCGCAGGAAGGGGGCGGCTCGCTCCTCCCAGGGAAGCTTGGCCCACCACTGAGCGGTCTCGAGGGATGCGTCGATCGCGGCCCGGACCGTCGCCTCGTCGGCGAGATCGATACTCCCGAGCGGATTGTGGCGATCGTGCGGCGGCGCGATCGGCAGCGTGCGTCCCGTGCGAATCTCGTTGCCTGCGACGACGCTCGCGAGGTCCCAGGTCGTGGCGCGGATCTCGGCCACCGCCGCGAGCGTGGCCTCGCGCTCAGGAGACCCGGACCCGAAGGCGAGCGGCGCGGTGGGTCCGATCGGGAAGAGGCTGGTGCGGCCGGCAGGGCTGGTCATGGGGGCTCCTTTTCGACAGCCAGGAGGCGACGAGACGGTCTGAGGATGTCCCGACTGCTGGGCCTCACTGACCAGTGGTCGATGGTTGGACCAACCTTTCATCGGGAATCCCTGGGGTCAACGGGTGTCCCGCGAGACTTTCCGCAGTCGAAACGACCGCTTAGTGATCCGCGGCAACGGCCTCGGCTGCCGCGCTTTCCCCAGGTCGCCAGACCCGTAGGTGTGCGGCCATCGCAGCTCGTGCCCCCTGGCTGTCGCCGGCCACGACCACCTCGACGATGCCGAGGATGTCCTCCCACAGAGCGCGTGGTGTGCTCTGCGGCTCGACGCGTGTGACTGTCCGCGCCAAGGCCTCATGGATTCCCTTCGAGACCGCGACACGGACGGTGTTCTGGGTCAGCAGCGGCAGCAGCTCGTGCAGGGCGAGGTCGACACCTCGCACGGTCTGCCAGTCGATCTCGCCGGCAGGCCCTCGGGCTGCCTGCCGGGCCAAGGAACGCAGTTGCTCACGTTGCTCGCTGGTGGCCCGCACGGCTGCCAGGGCAGCATTCTCCTGCTCGAAGCTGAACCGGAACTCGTTCAGATCCCGCTCGGTGGCCGCCTCGAACGTCAGTAGCATCGAGAGCGCCGAGCCGACGGTGCCAGCGTCCGGCCCGCGCGTAAACGCTCCGCCACTGCCTCCGACGCGGATCTCGACCAGCCCGTTCGCTTCCAGTATTCGCAATGCCTCACGGACCGTGTTGCGGCTGACGTCGAGGATGCGTCCGAGCTCGCGTTCGCTGGGCAGCTTCTGACTGGGCGGGAGATCGCCGGAGAGGAGGATCGCGCGGATCTGGGAGACCACGTCGTCCACCGATCGCACCTTGACCGCCGGGGTCAGTCGTCTCTCGAAGCCCTCGAAGCCCTCGACCGCAGTCGGCGGTACGCCGCCGGAGTTCATGGCCGTTCTCCACCGTGCTGGGTCACCCGCTGCCGCCGTGCGGCCCCGCGCACCAGGTCACCGCCCGCCGGCCGGTGCGTGGTCGACCGGGCCGTCTGGGCCAGGTCCTTGAGGAACTCGGGAGCGAGCGGAAGGTGCTCCAGGCTGGTGGGGGCCACCGCAAACAGGCGACGCGCCAAGGGGCGCAGGAGGGGGCGAGCGACCGTCCCGAGCTCCTGGTTGAGCGCGAGTCTCGGCACGAGCGCGACGGCGACACCGGCATTGGCCAACGACTGAGACACGTCATAGGACTCGGTCACGAAGGGGACCTTGGGCACGAAGCCCTCGTCGGCCGCCGCGTCGTCGAGCTGGACCCGGCTCGGCCTGCCTGGCGGCCCGCTCGCCCAGTGCTCATCGGCCAGCTCAGCGAGCGCCAGCGGGGTCTTGGCGTCCTCGGCGAGCGGGTGGTCGTCGGGCAGGACCACCCGCATCGGGTCATCGGCGAGATGGTGGAGGTCGACCAGCTGCTGGTGGGGCAACTCGGTGTACTGGGCGGAGAGGGCAAGATCGAGGACGCCGGCTGCGACCAGCTCCGGGCCGGCGTCAGACATGATGTCCACGACGCTCAGCTCGGCGCTGGGAGACCGGTAGCGCGCGGCCGCGAGCGCCTCGGGCAGCAACGCCGTCGACACCGACGGCGGTGCGCCGACCCGGAGTCGATTCAGATGAGCACCGATGAAGTGCGACGCTTCCTCCTGCGCAGCATCAAGCTCCGCGAGGACTCGAGCTCCGTGCTCGGCCATCCGCTCTCCCAGCGTGGTGAGTCGAGCGCCGCGCGCGCCCCTCTCGACGAGGGCGGCGCCGATGTCTCGCTCGAGCTTGGCGAGCTGCTGTGAGACCGCAGGAGGCGTCACGGTCAGGTTCAAGGCAGCGCGGGCAAGGCTTCCGGTCCGCTGGATCTCCACCAGAAGAGCCAGCTGCGAGGACGTCAACGGCATGAAGGGGAACTTATCACCGACGGGCTTTGGGTCTTCGTCACTTCGTTCTTCATGGTGTGAACCGGTCGCCGTCAACTCGGGTCACAGTAGAGTGAGCGTGTGACCGATGTGACTCCTGAGGCGCTGCCGGGGCCGTTGGCTCGCGTGCTCGAGGAGTACGCCGACCACCTGGCCCTCGAGCGGAACCTGACCACGCACACGGTGCGGGCCTACCAGGGCGACATCGGATCGCTGCTCGACCACGCCCACCGGCTCGGCGTCGACGACGTCGCGGGCCTGGACCTGCGCACCCTGCGCAGCTGGCTCGCCAAGCAGCAGACCATGGGCCGCTCGCGCACCACCCTCGCCCGCCGCGCGACCGCCGCGCGGGTCTTCACAGCCTGGCTGGCGCGCACCGGCCGCACCGGCACCGACGTCGGAGCCAGCCTCGGCTCGCCCAAGGCGCATCGCCCCCTGCCGCCGGTGCTGCGCGTCGACGAGGCCGACGCCCTGATCCGCTCCGCCGCGGGGCTCGCCGACGACGGCAGCCCGGCCGGCCTGCGCGACGTGGCCATGCTCGAGCTGCTCTACGCGACCGGAATCCGGGTCGGCGAGCTGGTCGGCCTCGACGTCGACGACGTGGATCGCGGCCGGCGGGTGGTCCGGGTCCTCGGCAAGGGCCGCAAGGAGCGCAGCGTGCCCTACGGCGGGCCCGCCGAGCGCGCGATCGACGCCTGGCTGGTCCGTGGCCGCCCGGGGCTGGCGACGGACCACAGCCGCGACGCGCTCTTCCTGGGCAGCCGCGGTGGTCGCATCGACCAGCGAGCGGTCCGCACGCTGGTCCACCGCCGCATCGCCGATGTCCCCGGCGCTCCCGACATCGGCCCGCACGGCCTGCGGCACACCGCGGCCACTCACCTGCTCGAGGGAGGCGCCGACCTGCGCTCGGTGCAGGAGCTGCTCGGCCACGCCTCGCTCGCCACCACGCAGCTCTACACCCACGT
>JASGGG010000118.1:0-8556 GCA_047605165.1 Nocardioidaceae bacterium | reverse complement strand
GTGGAGAATGTCCACGTTGCCCGAGCCGCAGGCAGCTGACCTGAAAGGCGCGACCATGTCTCCCCGACGTATCCTCACCGCAGTCGTCTGCACCGCGGTGCTGTCGGTGCTGGCCGGGTTGGCCGTCAACGAGGTCGAAGCGCACTCCGGCACCCGGACCGCTCGCGCCCAGGGTGTCCTCGCGACGGCACCGGCAGCCGGGCGCGCGGCAACCGGTGCCCGGCCCAACATCGTGTTCGTGTTGGCCGACGACATGCGTGCCGACGACCTGCGCTTCATGCCCCGGGTACAGAAGCTGATCGGCAGCCGCGGGCTGACCTTCCGCAACAGCTTCAGCCCGTACCCGCTGTGCTGTCCGGCACGTGCCTCGTTCCTGTCCGGACAGTACGCGCACAACCACGGCGTGCTCTGGAACCGCAAGCCGTGGGGTTTCGCCGCCTTCGACGACTCCCGCACGATCGCGACCTCACTGCATCGCGCCGGCTACCACACCGCGTTGGTCGGCAAATACCTCAACGAGTACGGGCTGACCCGGGTCAAGGCGACCGGCAAGCGGTCGACGCGATACGTGCCGCCTGGCTGGGATCAGTGGTACGCGGCCGCGCAGAGCCGCAACCCGCGCTTCCGCGGCAGCGACCCGTACAACTACTTCCATACCCTCTTCAACATCAACGGCCACCTGACCGACCGGTTCAAGGGTCGCTACCAGACCAAGGTGCTCGGCGGGTTCGCGACCCATGTCCTGCATCGTTTCGCCAAGTCCCGTAAGCCGTTCTTCCTCTGGCTCTCCGCGGTCGCGCCGCACACGGGAAAGCCGATCGAGCGCGGCGACCCGAAGTCGTACCGGGTGCACGGACGCAAGGTGCGGGCGCTGGCGACGCCGGCCCGGCCTGCCTGGGTACGCGGGATCTACAACGCGCGGATCCGGCGCAGCGCGGGACTGCCGGCTGACGGTTCACCGAGCGAGGCGAACGTCTCCGACAAGCCGAAGGACATGCACCTGCGGCTGGAGACCAAGCGCAGCGCCCGCGACGATCGCACGCTGACCCGGCAACGCGCCGAGGCCCTGTACATCCTGGACCGGCAGGTGGCGCGGATCATCAAGCAGCTCAAACGGGACGGCACCTGGAGCAACACGGTGCTGGCCTTCACCTCCGACAACGGGTACTTCCTCGGCGAGCACCGCATTCCGGCCGGCAAGGTCCGCGCCCACGAGCCGTCGCTGCGCGTCCCGTTCCTCATCGCGGGCCCCGGAATCCCGGCCGGCGAACGCAACGACCCGGTGCGTACCTTCGACATCACCGCGACCTTCCTGCAACTCGCCGGCGCCAACTCGCCGCGGAAACCCGACGGCCGCTCGCTCGTAGCATCGTTCGAGGCCGACCAGGGCTGGGCCTTCCCGGTCGTCACCGAGGGCCGGCTGCCCAGCGAAGCCGGCTGCGCGAGCGACGGATTCGCCGACGACTCCGACGGCGAGCGCGTCGGGGTCTACCGGACTCACACCTATGGCTGCATCGTGCGCCCCGGCCACACGTACCGAGACGGCCGCACCACCATCGGCGTCCGCACCGCCCGGTGGAAACTGATCCGCTACGCCGGCGGCGAGGTCGAGCTGTACGACCTCGACAACGACGCCAACGAGCTGACCAGCCTGGCCCACGACTCGGCGTACGCCGACGTGCTCGCCGAGCTGACCCAGGTGTGGAAGCAGTTCCGCAACTGCAAGGGCGCCGCGTGCAATGCCCCGCTGCCCACCGACCTCCAAGAGGACCCGCTGGCGCTGGCCACCTCGACCGTCACCCAGCGTCAGCAGGTGCTGGCCCGGTACGGTCACGCCTGGTAGCCGAGGCGGGTCGCGGTCTGTGAGAGAGGTCCGCGACTTCGGCGCCTCGCGTCGGGTCCGCGTCTCCTTCGCCGGCGCACTCGATGACCGGTCGCGGTCTCGATACGTCCGCTCCTCCGTCGCGGACACTCGACCAGCGAGAGCGAGGATCCGGCAAGGAACCAGCCAGGGGCGTCGACGAGAGCGATGATCGAGCACCCGGCGAGGCCAAGCCAGGATGGCTGGGCCGGGTGTATCGAGATCCGGGTCCACGTGCGCATCGGCCGCGACACGCGACGAGCAAGCCCTGAATCGCTAGGGTCGTAGCAGCATCATCCCATCGGTCCGTCGAGGAGATCACGATGAGCGAACCGCAGGACCCCAACACGCCACCGCTTCCCGGTGCTCCCGAGCCGCCACCAACGGCGCCGACCGGGGACACACCTGGGGGCACACCGCCCACTGCCCCGCCACCCCCACCCCCTGCCGGCGGGTACGCCGCGCCACCGCCTGGGTACGGACCGCCCCCGACCCCGGGCGACCAGCCCTACAGCGTGGGCAACGCGCTGAGCTACGGCTGGGCGAAGTTCCAGCAGAACGTCGGACCCCTCATCATCGTGACGCTGGCGATCGTGGCAGTCGCTATCGTGCTCGGCATCGTGCGCCTCCTGGCCAATGTCGGCACCAACGCCGCCATCAATCCGGAGACCGGCCGGGTCGAGAACCCCGGCTTCTTCGGTGCCGCACTGTTCTTCGTGCTCCTGCTGGGCCTGATCCAGCAGTTCGTCAGCTGGGTCATCGCCGCCGGGATCACCAAGGGCTCGCTGGACATCGTCGAAGGCCGGCGGCTCGACCTCAACACGATGTTCAAGGGTTACGACATGGGCCAGGTGGTTGTCGCCGCACTCTTGATCGCGATCATCACCACGATCGGCTTCGCGCTGTGCATCCTCCCCGGCATCATTGCGAGCTTCATGCTCTCGTTCACCAACTATTTCCTGATCGATCAGAAGCTGTCCGCGGTGGATGCGATCAAGGCAAGCTTCAACTTCGTCAAGGAGCGGTTCGGCACGCTTCTCCTGCTGATGCTCGCCCTGCTCGGGATCAACATCGTCGGTGCATGTCTGTGCGGAGTCGGGCTCCTGGTGACGATTCCGGTCTCCGTGATCGCCGAGGCGTACGCCTACAAGAAGCTGCGTGGCCAGCCGGTCGCGGCCTGAGCTTCGCCCAACCCGACCGCCCGTCTCCTTGTCGGAGGCGGGCGGTCTTGCGTCCCGGCGTACCGTGTCGGAATGCGTCTTGCTGCATTCCTCGGCTCCCTCGCTCTGACGGCTGCGCTGCTGAACACACCGGTCACCGCCACGGCCGACAACGGCTCCGCTGACAACGGCGGCGCCGAGATCGTGCACAAACTGCGGATCGGCACCAGTGTCAAGGGCCGGGCGATCATGGCCTACCGCGTCGGTGACCCCGACGCGAAGGTGAAGGCAGTCGTACTCGGCGCGATCCACGGCGACGAGTCCGCCGGGATCCGGGTCGCCCGGGCGATCCGCGCCGCCGACGTGAAGAAGAACGGCAAGCGCGGCCGGATCAAGGGAGTCGACCTGTGGGTGGTGCCGACGATCAACCCCGACGGTGTCGCCCGCAACACCCGGCAGAACGCCCGCCACGTCGACCTCAACCGCAACTGGGGCGTGAAGTGGGCACCGCTCGGCGCGCCGTACTTCTCCGGTACGAAGGCATGGAGCGAGCCGGAGACGCGAGCGTTCCGCGACTTCCTCGACGAGATCGACCCGCGCTTCGTCGTCTCGTTCCACCAACCGCTGCACGGCGTCGGCCGGGCCGGCGAGCGTCCGGCGTTCGTCAAGCGGCTCGCCCGCGGGCTCAAGCTGCCACGTAAGGCGTTCAACTGCACCGGCGTCTGCCACGGCACGATGACCGAGTGGTTCAACAAGCGGCACGACGGCACCGCCGTCACCGTCGAGTTCGGCGCCCAACCGAGACGCTCGTACCTGCGCCACCGCGCCATGCGCGGCACCGTCGAAGCCGTCCTGGGCCGGCTCTCCTGACGCCCGGATTCGTCTGGGATCTGGCCCGGGTGTCCTGCCGGGACGCCCGTTCCGGGCCGGAATGACCCAGAGCCCACAGACGCAGTCCCCACAACGCCGGGCATATCGGAGCGACAGGCACATGGTCGCCTGTTCCGCGGTGCGGCTAACTGACGCTGCCGCGATCCTCTTTCCGGACTGACGCGGGGCATCCCCAGGCGCATCCGGAGCGACTACCTCGGCCCGCCCCCGCCACCACCGCCTGGCATCCCGCCGGAGCCACCGGAGCCACCGCCGCCACCAGGCCCGCCACCACCACCGATGCCGCCGCCACCGAGCCCGGTGTCGTCGGTATCGGCTGAGGGCAACGCCTGCTCCGCGTCGGAGAGCACCACCTCCGTGCCCTTGTCGATCCCGCTGACCGCGACGGTCGTGGCGCCGATTGCCCTGACGGTCACCGGCGTGCTCTGCACCTTGTCGCCGTCCAAGACCTGGACGGCATCGTCCGAGACCGCCGAGACCGGCACCGTCACCGCGTCCTTGACGGTCTTGACCACGACCGCCACGCTCGCCGAGCTGCCGACGCCCAGTCGATCGCCTTTGTCCAGAGTCACGGTGATCGAGTACGTCGTCCCCGAGTCCCCAGTGGACGGCAACGTGCCGACCGTGGTCACCTCGCCGGCGTACTCCTTCGTCGAGCCGATCATCGTGACAGTGGCCCGCTGACCGGTCTTGAGCTGGGCGATCTGGTCGCTGGTGACACTGACGCTGACGGTCGTCTCGCCAGTGCCCTGGACGGTCACCACCGACGTACCGGCCGAGGCGGAGTCACCGGCGGCGACGTCGACCGAGACGACCCGGCCGGCGGCCGGCGCGGTGATCACCGCCGCGGCGCGCGCCTGCTTGGCCTCGATCAGATCCGCGCGGGCACTGTCGATCGCAGCCTGGTCGTCCGCGAGGGTCGCCGCCGTCGGAACATCGGCCGCCGATGACGACGACGATGATGATGACGATGACGACGTCACCACGGCAACAGTGCGTACGACGGTGGTCGAGCTCGAGGTCCGGGTCGCGGCCGACTCGGTGGTCGAGTCGGACCCGAGCGCGGCAACGGCCTGGTTCAGGGTGGCGGTCAGCGCATCGAGAGCCTCCTGCAGGTCGTCCTGCGCGGCGGCCACCGCGTCCTGCGCCGACTGGACGCTGGTCAGCGCATCGGTGCAATCCTGACTGACCGCGGCAGCACCCGCCTCACCTGTGTCGCCGCTGTCTGCTCCGTCTCCGTCGTCGTTGATCGCGCACGCGGTCTGCTGTGCCGCCAGCGCCGACTTGGCCGCGGCGATCGCCTTGGTCGCCGCCGATGACGCATCGACCACGGCCTGCTGCTGTCCGGTCAGCTCCTTGAGGATCTTCTGCAGCGCGTTCTGCTGGTCGTTTCCCCCCGAGCCGGTCCCTGAATGGCCCCCGCCCTTTCCGCCACCGGACCCCGACCCGGCGCCCTTGGAACTGCTCGAAGAGTCGGTGACCGCGTCGTCTTGGGCTTCCTCGTCGCTCTCCAACTGAGCAATCGCCTGCGCGAGAGTGGACTTCGCCGAGGTGACGGCAGCATCCAGGTCGGCAGTCTGCAACCGCGCCAGCCGTTGGCCGCGATGCACCCGCTGCCCTTCCTTCACGAACACGGCCGCGACCGTGCCGCTGCTGGCGAAGCTCACCTCGTGGCTGTTGGTGCGCGCGACCGTACCACTCAGACTCAGGGTCTGCTCGACCTTGCCGACGGTCGCGGTCGCGACGCGATAGCGCTTGCCGCCGTCATCACCAGAAGCGTTCGCGGCAGCGGCGACTCCCACCACCACGACCGCCGTCGCGCCGGCGAGAGCGGCCAGCGTACGCACCCTCATGAGTCGTCCCGGCCGAAACGGAGACCGGTCGAGCACTGGCCGCCGACGGGAGCCGACACGGCGATCGAGGTCGCGGTCAGCGCGCCGGCGTCGTCCTTGTCACCCGTCGCGGTCACGCAGCGACCGATCTTCACCGCGGACGACGAGGCCTTCTTGTTCACCACGAACACCGTGTCAGCCGAGAAGGTCACCGTCCGCGTCGTCTGCTGACTGCTCTGGTCGTCCTGGCCCTGCCCGCTCTGACTCTGCCCGTCCTGACTGGACCCGTTCTGACTGGACCCGTTCTGACTGGGCATCGACGACTTCACGGTGAATCCGCCGTCGGAAATGCCAGCCACCTCGCCGAACACACCGCCGGAGGACGCGGCGCCACCGCCCGGACCACCACCGCCCGGACCACCACTGGGCATGCCGCTCGGCATATCACTGGGCATATCCGTCGGCTGGTTCGAAGGTTGTTGCCCGCCTTGGCCGCCCTGAGGCGTGCAGCTGCCGTCGACCTTGGCGGAGATCACCACTTTGGTCGCCGCGACCGGAGTGGCCAGGTCGGGAGTGGACCCGGCCGATGGCGCGGCCGAGGTGGAATCCGACGTGGAATCCTGGGCACTGGTGACCCGCACGCAATCGCCGATGTCGAGCGCGGACGCCTTCACCGTCACCTCGGCGGTGAACGAGGTCTTGCCGCTGTAGGTGACAGCGGTCTGGGCGTCGTCGCCCTGCACCTGCAGCGTCTTGCCACTGATGGCAGCGACCTTTCCGGTCACTCCCGGAGATCCCTGCCCGCCGCCCGAACCGCCTGCCTGGGTGCCGCCCTGACCGGCTCCTCCGTACGCCTGCTGGTCCGGGGCCGCGGCCGAGTCCGAGCTACCCCCGCACGCGGTGAGGGACAGCAGGATCACGACCGCGGCTCCGGCGATCTTGGGAATGGTGTGCATGGGTTCTCCTGAGTGGCGAATGACGAAAAGGGGGGGTCAGCCGGTCCGCAGGGCGTCGATCGGCGTGAGCTTGGCGGCCCGGCTGGCGGGGTAGACCCCGAAGCCGACGCCGAGAGCGAGAGCGACCGCGATCGCGATCCCGGTCGCGGCGGCGGAGATGCTGACCGGCTGGTCGATGAGGCGCGGCAACAAGAGCGCTGTCCCGATGCCGAGCACGACCCCGATCAGGCCGCCGAGCGCGCCGAGGACGCCCGCCTCCACCAGGAACTGGCGTCGGATCAGCCCCGGCGTCGCGCCCAGAGCCTTGCGCAACCCGATCTCCCTGACCCGCTCGGTGACCGAGACGAGCATGATGTTCATGACCCCGATGCCGCCCACGAGCAGCGAGATCCCGGCGACGCCACCGAGCAGGATCGTGAGTGTCCGGTTGGTCGCGTTCGCGGTCTCGAGCAGTGCGTCCTGGGTGCTGATCGAGAAGTCCGCGTCGTCGCTGGACACTCCGTGCCGATTGAGCAGCGCCGCGTTGATCTGCTGGTACGCCGGGGACAGGGAGTTCTCCGACGCCGCCTGCACGTAGATGGTCGAGACACTCGACGAGGTCGAGCCGGTCAGCACCTTCGCGGTCGAGAGCGGCATCACCGCCACGTCGTCGGCGCTGGCGTCGGTCGAGGACGCGCCGCTGGTTTCCAAGATCCCGATCACCGTCATCACCTGGCCGCCGACGGTCACCGACTGCCCGAGCGGGTTGCCGGTGGTGAACAACTCGCTCGCGGTGTCGGAGCCGAGCACCACGACCGGCGCCGCGTCGGTGACCTCCTGTGCGGTGAAGAAGCGGCCCGTGCTGACCTCGCGCTTGCGTACGTCCAGCCAGTTCGGCAGTGCTCCGGTCACTTGCGACGTCCAGTTGGTGGTGCCGTTGACCAGCGAGACGCTGGAGGTGAGCACCGGGCTCACCTGGGCGATGTCGGGCGCAACAGCCTTGTCGGCAAGGGCATCCGCGTCGTCGAGAGTCAGAGTCGAACTCGAGCCGAAGCCACCGCGTACTCCTCCGCTGCTGGTGCTGCTGCCCGGCGAGACGATCAGCAGGTTGCTGCCGAGCGAGTCGATCTGCTCACGCACCTCGTCCTGCGCGCCCAAGCCCAGGCCCACGGTGACGATCACCGACGAGATGCCGATGACGATGCCCAGCATGGTCAACGCCGACCGGAGCCGCCGGGCACGGATCGCCTCGAGCCCGCTGCGAAAGGTCTCGGCCCAGTTCATGCCTCGACCGCCTCCGGCTCCATCAACACGCCGTCACGCATGATCAGGGTCCGCTCGGCGCGAGCGGCGACATCCGTCTCGTGGGTGATCAGCACGATGGTGCGGCCAGAGGCGTGCAACTCGTCGATGAGGGCGAGAACGTCCGAGGTCGAGGTCGAGTCGAGGTTGCCGGTCGGTTCGTCGGCGAGGATCAGCGCCGGCTCGGTCACCAAGGCCCGCGCGACGGCGACCCGTTGCTGCTGGCCGCCGGAGAGCTGGCCCGGCCGGTGATCCATCCGGCCGCCCAGCCCGACCCGCTCCAGCGCCGCGGCAGCACGGTCGCGCCGCTCCGCGCGCGGCACCCCGGCGTACACCAGAGGTAGCTCCACGTTGCGCAGCGCCGTCTGGGTCGTGAGCAGGTTGAACTGCTGGAAGACGAAACCCACTTTGTGATTGCGCACGATGGCGAGATCACGCTCGGTCATCCTGGCGACGTCGACGCCGTCGAGGAAGTACTCGCCCGAGGTAGGGATGTCGAGGCAGCCGATGAGGTTCATCAGCGTCGACTTGCCCGAACCGGAAGGCCCGACGACCGCGATGTACTCGCCCCGGTG
>JASGGG010000117.1:0-8688 GCA_047605165.1 Nocardioidaceae bacterium | reverse complement strand
GGGTGATGGGGGTTGCGGGCCGGGGCCTCGCTCACAAGATTCGTGGGTTACCGGACAAGAAGTCCCTTGCCCGGCCTATCCGACAGTTGTGGGAGGCCCCGGTGTTCACTGAGTGTACGAGTGTTGGGCTCGACGTGCACGCGCGATCTGTTGCTGCGGCAGCGATCGACGGCGTCACGGGCGAGCTGTTCCAGACCAAACTGACCCCCTCGCACGAGCACATCCGTTCCTGGATCGAGGCGTTGCCCGGACCGGTCGCGGTGGCCTACGAGGCCGGCCCGACCGGGTTCGGGCTCTACCGGTCGCTGACCGGGGCGGGGATCCGCTGCGAGGTCGTCGCGCCATCGAAGCTGCAACGGCCGGCTGGGGACAGGGTCAAGACCGACGCCAAGGACGCGGTCCACCTGGCCCGACTGCTGCGTCTCGACGAGATCACCCCGGTCGCGATCCCGACCGTGGACTAAGAAGCTGCCAGAGACTTGGTCCGTGCCCGCGAGGACGCGCGTGGTGACCTGATGCGCGCCCGACACCGGGTCTCGAAACTGCTGCTGCGCCATGGGATCGTCTACTACGACGGGAACCCGTCCCTGCTGACAATTGAGCAGATCGAGGAGGCGATCGGGTCACTCGATCTGTACGCCCACGAGTGCCACGCTGCTTCGATCGCGCTCGTCAAGAGCGGCCTGCTCGGTGAGAGCCGGGTGGCGCGCGGCACCTGCGCTGGCGTCGGGGGCTAGCACTCATGGGTAGTGGTCGGGATGGACTGCTACGACGAGGACGCAACAATCATCGACTTGACGGCGTGGTCATACGACATGGACGTCTCGCGAGTGTGGGTCACGTCGATGACAGAGAGCCCGCACCGTCCGCACGGCTATGGTCCACCGTTGATCGAGTGGGGCTGCCCGGAAGGCGGTGGCGGCGAGCACATCGGGCTGACGCCGACGGAACCGCTCGGAGCGGAAGCAAGGTTCTGGGTCGACACCATGTTCCGCAACGAGGTTGGGAACCTCGACAGGCGGTTCTGGTCGAACCTCGTGAACCATGCCCCGATGGTCGGCTGGCCGGCCGGTGAGGTGATCGCTGCGATGGATGACACCGAGGAGCTTAGTGCGCTGGTCCCGATCGACATTCTCGGAATGACCACGAACAGGAACCCGATGGGGTTGTACTTGAACGACACATCAGTCAGCAAGGAGGAAGCAAATGCCTGAGATGTGCCAATGGAAGGTGGGAGGTCGCCCCTGCCCCAACGAAGCGCGATTCGTCGCAGCCCTAGACCACAGGGGGAAGCCGAGGGGTAAGTACCTCGTCTGCGGGCGGTACCTGGCTCGCGCTGTCAACTATGTGACCACCCCCGGGACGACCGCCCAAGTTGAAAGGATCTCGTAATGCCACTCAGTGAAGAGATGGAGAAGTGGTACTACGAGACGTACGGTGACCCGTTCGCCGACCCCATCGGCCAAGAGCCCAAGCGGGGCGAGCAGATCTTTGAAGGAACCGACTACCCGCGCGACTGGGACGGGTTCATCGGGCAGGAGGGCGCCAAGCACCAGCTCAGGGTTCAGGTCGCATCAGCGAAAGCCCGTGGCACTAGGATCGAACACACGCTGCTGGCCTCAGGGTTGGCGGGCGTTGGGAAAAGCACCCTGGCGCACCTGCTCGCCTACCAGGCTGGCGTCGGACTGATCCAGACCACCGGCCCGTTGACGGCTGACGAGTTCCGTACGCTCGCCAAGTCATGCCAGGACGGCGACGTGATCCTGATCGACGAAATCCACATGCTGGCCACCGGCAACAAGAACAAGTCGGACTGGTTGCTCCCGGTCATGAGCGAGGGGAAGTTCTTCGGTTCACGGGGCGCGGAGAAGCTGCCGAACATCGCGATCATCGGCGCAACAACCGATGTCGGGAAACTGCCCGACACCCTGATCTCGCGCTTTATGGTCAAGCCGAACATTGAGCGCTACACCGAAGACGAGGCCGCGCTGATCGCTGGACAGCTCGCTCGCCGCATGGACGTCCCGGTCGACGGCGACTACCTGCCGCGGATCGCACGAGCAGCGGACAGGAATCCACGGAACATGCGCTCGATCCTGACGGCGCTACGCGACTTGGCTGTCGTCGACCCGGACGTGCCACCCGACTTCGCGTTGGCGCTGAAGTGGTCCGGCCTGTCGGAGGACGGGCTCACCCAGGTCGCGCAGGACATCTTGTTGCTGCTGCTGGCGGCACGGGACAACACCTCGTCGCTGGATTCGCTGCGGGCCCAGTTGGGGGAGCCGGGGCCGCTGCGGGCGCACGAGCAGCAGTTGCTGCAGCGCGGCTTGATCGAGATCACCGGACGCGGTCGCCGGCTGACTGACAACGGGCGTTCACGGGCAATCCAGCTCGTGCGAGAGAGGAGAAGTTGATGGATGCAAGCGTTGGTCTCGTCACGTCGTGGACGTTGGTCCAGGAGATCCCCATCCCAGAGGACGTCGCCGACCTGCTGGTTAACGAAGAGAGGGCCGTCGCGGCATACAAGACCATGCGTGACAGCGCGATCTTCACAACGTCGCGGCTGATCGTTCGTGACGCGCAGGGCCTCACCGGCAAGAAGGTGGAGATCTACTCCTTGCCCTACAGCGCGATCAACATGTGGTCCTCGGAGAATGCTGGCGGCATATTGGATCGCGACGCAGAGCTTGAGCTTTGGACTCGGGCTGGGCACATCAAGGTCAAGCTCCACAAGAAGCTCGACATTCGCCGGCTCGACAAGCTCATCGCCTGGGCCGTGTTGAAGTAACAGGGGGTCGTTCGACACCAAGCTTGCAAGGCCTGGCACGGCAAGGCCCGGCTCGGCTAGGCAGGGCTCGGCGGGGCCTGGCCGGGCAAGGCAGAGCAAGGCAGGGGCTCTCGATAAGGGAGCGGTCACCTCGATGGTCGTAGAACAGGTTCGACTCCTGTTCGAGGTACGCATGGCACGACCCGGCTCAAGACAGAGCAAGGCAAGGCGTGGCACTCAGGCTCGAAGATCGTGACCGTTCGACTGTCCAGTGGCGGCAGGTCGCACCCGGTGCACGGGTTCACCTGGATCAAGCTGTCGCGAACAGCGCTACGCCCCTTCCTCCCGCCCAGGATCGTACTGAGCGTGCGGAACCGTTTCAGGATCGTGGCCGGGTTGTCACCGGCATGGTGCTGCTGGGCGATCCAGTCCTGCACCATCGGCCGAGTGATCTTGCGGAGCTCGGCGTCACCGAACACCGGGTCGAGCTGGGATCGGAACACGGACTGGTAGCGAGCGAGCGTGGCCGCGGCGTTGGTCCTCGACGGGTACCACTGCTGCAGGTAGTAGTCACGGAAGGTGATCTTGCCGGCGTCGGGGTCGACCCAGCCATCACGACGCGCCCGGTTCTCTGCTTCCTGCGCGGCCCGTAGCGCCTCGCGCTTCCTGTCGAACTGCCGGGGCCGTCCATCCAGATCTTCGACGGTACGGACCTTGCCGCTCGGGTCGCGATAGCGCGCCCGATGCTTGCCGTTCTTCAGTGTTGCTACCCATGCCATGACGCCACTCTCCGAGTGAAGTCCAGGACTTTCTGCGAGGTTTTGCGCCACGGTGCGCCACCGCGCCTCCCAAAAGCCCCAAACCGGACCCTGTGCTCGTGCGCCTCGCGCGGCTCTCGGGAAAGTAAAAACCGCCTCTGACCTGCATGTTCGCTAGGTCTGAAGCGGCTGATCACTTGGTACCCCCGACCGGATTCGAACCGGCGCTACCGCCTTGAGAGGGCGGCGTGCTAGGCCGCTACACAACGGGGGCTTGATCGGGTGAAACCCTAGCGGTGGCTGGGCATTTCAACCAAATCGCTGGGGTACTAGGACTCGAACCTAGACTAACTGGACCAGAACCAGTCGGGCTGCCAATTACCCCATACCCCATGGGATCGACTTCTCGCGAAGCCCGGACGAGAATACCGGCTGCCCGAGTGGCCACCAAATCGACTTGTTGCAGGTACTGCCTACGATGTCCGATTCCCGCTAGAAACTGTCGGCCGCAACCGCCAGGATGGCGAGGTGGACGCTACCGACACCGCGGCTTGCTACCGGGCCGTCAAGAGCCGCGACCGGCGGTTCGACGGGGTCTTCTACACGGGCGTACGCACCACGGGCATCTATTGTCGGCCGAGCTGCCCGGCGGTCACCCCGAAGCCGGGGAACGTCACGTTCTATCCGAGTGCGGCAGCGGCTCAGGCGGCGGGCTTCCGTGCCTGCAGGCGCTGCCTGCCCGATGCGACGCCTGGCTCGCCCGCGTGGGACGTCGTGGCGGATGTGACCGGGCGGGCGATGCGGCTGATCGCCGACGGGACCGTGGAGCGTGACGGTGTCGACGGCCTCGCCGCTCGGCTGGGCTATTCCGCCCGACACCTCAACCGGCTGCTGACCTCGACAGTCGGGGCCGGCCCTTTGGCGCTGGCGCGGGCCCGTCGCGCGCAGACCGCGAGGACGCTCATCGACACGACCACGCTCGGGTTCGCGGACATCGCGTTCGCATCCGGGTTCGCCAGCATCCGTCAGTTCAACGACACGATCCGCGAGGTGTACGCCGCGACCCCGAGCCAGCTGCGCGGACGTTCTCGGATCGATGGTGGCGGGGCGGGCCGTGTGACGGTGCGGCTCGCCGTGCGAACGCCGTTTCACGGTCGGGCGCTGTGGGAGTTCCTCAGCGCTCGGATCGTGCCGGGTGTCGAGACCGCCGGCGCCGGCTGGTATGCACGAACGCTGCGGCTGCCGTACGGGCACGGCATCGTCCGGCTCGACCTCTCGGTCGACGAGCCGGCTCCACGGGCGACGGCTTTCGTGCCCTGCTCGCTCGAACTCGCCGATCTGCGTGATCTCGCAACCGCGGTCGAACGCTGCCGCCGGCTGATCGACGCCGACTGCGATCCGATAGCCGTCGATGACACTTTGGCGGACGATCCGACGCTCGCGTCGCGCGTGCGCACGGCGCCCGGCCTGCGGGTGCCGGGCCAGGTGGACGGCAACGAGATCGCGGTACGCGCGGTGCTGGGTCAGCAGGTGAGCGTCAAGTCGGCCGCGACGACCGCTGCGCGGCTGACCCGGCTCGCGGGCACACCGGTCGCGACAACCCAGCAAGGGCTCACGCACCTGTTCCCCGAGCCGGACGCCATCGCAGCGCTCGACCCGGACGCACTGCCGATGCCGCGAACCCGCGGCCATGCCCTGGTCGGCCTGTGTCGTGCCTTGGCGGATGGGGACGTGCGGCTCGACCGGAGCCTGGAGCGCGGCGAAGTGCGGGCACGCCTGCTTGCCCTCCCCGGGATCGGGCCTTGGACCGCCGACTACATCGCGCTGCGGGCGCTGGGCGATCCCGACGTGTTCCTCCCGACCGACCTCGGCGTACGCCGTTCGCTCGGACTCGAGCCCACGGCAGTGGCCGCGGTGGCCGAGCGATGGCGACCCTGGCGCTCGTACGCATTGATGCATCTATGGCGCGACGGGATCGTCGAGCCGTGGCAGCAGCGAGTGACCTGACCGGGCGGGCACGTGGATGATGGACGCACAAAGGACGGAAGAATCATGTGGACCTTGATGGAATCACCAGTAGGCGAGCTGCGCATCGTGGCCCGGGACGGGGCGATCACCGCGATCGACTTTATCGGCGGCTTCAGCGCGAGCGACGCCGAGCAGTCGTCGACGGTCGCGGCGATGGCGCGCGCCGGACGCCCGCTGGGGGAACGCGACGACGCCGATCCGGTGCTGGTGGCCGCGGTGCGACAGCTCGAGGAGTACTTCGCCGGCGACCGCACCGACTTCGACCTGCCGCTTGCTCCCGAAGGCACGCCGTTCCAGCGCAAGGTCTGGGAGCAGCTGCTGAAGATCGGGTACGGCGAGTCCGCCAGCTATGGCGAAATCGCCGGCCGGCTCGGGATGACCGGACACGGCGCCCGGGCGGTAGGACTGGCAAACGGCCGCAACCCGATCCCGATCGTGATCCCGTGCCATCGGGTTGTCGGTGCCGACGGCTCGTTGACCGGCTACGGCGGAGGGATCGAGCGCAAGCAGATCCTGCTCGACCTGGAGACCGGCTCGCTGTTCTGACCCCGGGTGCGCCGGGCTGCATTGTGGCCGATGCCGACAGGGTTTCGACCCGGATCACTGTCGCGATCGGCCACAAGCCAGCCGGAACAGTCGGGATCGGCCACAATCCGGCGTCAGTCGCAGGAGGGTACGGCGGCCAGGGATATCTCGATCGCGGGCGCTACTCGGCCGCGCGGCGCAGCGACTCCGAGAGCCGTTCGGCGGCGGCGAGTACGGCGGGCGCGTGCATGCGGCCGGGCTGTCGGGACAGCCGCTCGAGCGGACCGGACACCGAGACCACCGCGATGACCTTGCCGCTGGGGGAGCGGACCGGTGCCGACACCGAGGCGACGCCGGCCTCGCGTTCGGCGACCGACTGGGCCCAGCCGCGCCGGCGGATACCGGAGAGCGCAGTTGCCGAGAAGGCCGCGTTCTGCAGGCCACGATGGATGCGCTCGGGGTCTTCCCAGGCCAGCAGCACCTGGGCGGCCGACCCGGCACGCATGGTGAGCTGTGACCCGACCGGGATCGTGTCGCGCAGCCCGGAGGGGCGCTCGGCGGCGGCGACGCACACGCGATAGTCGCCCTGGCGCCGCCACAGCTGGGCGGATTCGCCGGTGATGTCGCGCAACCGGGCGAGCACCGGGCCGGCGGCGGCGAGCAGGCGGTCCTCGCCGGCCGCCGCGGCGAGCTCGGCCAGCCGTGGACCCAGGACGAACCGCCCTTGCATGTCGCGCGCAACGAGTCGATGGTGCTCGAGGGCGACGGCGAGGCGGTGTGCCGTCGGCCGGGCCAAGCCGGTGGCGGTGACCAAGCCGGCCAGCGTCGCCGGCCCGGCCTCCAGAGCTGATAGCACGAGAGCAGCTTTGTCGAGGACGCCGACTCCGCTAGACTTGTCCATATACCGATAATGCCGTCTCAGATCGTGAAACACAAGTGGAGATGAGAGGCGCTGAGGGCGCACCGTTGAAGGTAGCTGCCCACCAATTGGGCAAGGCACCTGAGCAAGCCAACTGACGAAGCAGCACCACCAGCGCAGCAGCTGGTGCATGAAGGGAGCAGGCCATGGGGAAGACCCTTGCCGAGAAGGTATGGGACGAGCACGTCGTTCGAAGCGCCGAAGGTGAACCGGACCTCCTCTTCATCGACCTTCACCTGATTCACGAGGTGACCTCGCCGCAGGCCTTCGACGGCTTGCGGCTGGCGGGCCGGCAGGTGCGCCGTCCCGACCTCACCTTGGCCACCGAGGACCACAATGTCCCGACCCTCGACTGGGACAAGCCGATCGCCGACCCGGTCTCCAAGACCCAGGTCGACACGCTGCGCAAGAACGCGGCCGACTTCGGCGTACGCCTGCACCCACTCGGCGACGTCGAGCAGGGGATCGTGCACGTGGTCGGGCCGCAGCTCGGCCTCACCCAGCCGGGCATGACGATCGTGTGCGGCGACTCGCACACCTCCACCCACGGTGCCTTCGGTGCCATCGCCTTCGGGATCGGCACCTCCGAGGTCGAGCATGTGCTGGCTACCCAGACCCTGCCGCAGGCCAGGCCCAAACAGATGGCCGTTACTGTCACCGGCTCGCTGCCCGACGGTGTGACCGCCAAGGACCTGATCCTGAACCTGATCTCGCGCACCGGCACGGGCGGCGGGCAGGGCTACATCGTCGAATACCGCGGCCAGGCCATCGAGGAGCTCTCGATGGAGGGTCGGATGACCGTCTGCAACATGTCGATCGAGTGGGGCGCCAAGGCGGGCCTGATTGCGCCCGACCAGACCACGTTCGACTACATCGCGGACAAGCCGGAGGCGCCCAAGGGTGCGGATTGGGACGCCGCGGTCGCGCACTGGAAGACGCTGGTGACCGACGCCGACGCGAGCTTCGACCGCGAGATCGTGATCGACGCCGCCGAGTTGACGCCGTTCGTCACCTGGGGCACCAACCCCGGCCAGGGCGTACCGCTGGGAGCCGACGTCCCGGCGCCGGAGGACTTCGAGGACGAGAGCGACAAGATCGCCGCCGCCAAAGCGTTGGACTACATGGGCCTGACCGCCGGTACGCCGATGCGGGAGGTCAAGGTCGACACGGTATTCGTCGGTTCCTGCACGAACGGCCGCATCGAGGATCTGCGCTTGGCGGCCTCGGTGCTGGAAGGACGCCAGGTCGCGCGCGACACCCGGCTGCTGGTGGTGCCCGGCTCGGTGCGCGTGCGGATGCAGGCCGAGGCCGAAGGCCTGGACAAGGTCTTCCTGGCTGCCGGAGCCGAATGGCGCGGCGCGGGCTGCTCGATGTGCCTGGGCATGAACCCCGATCAGCTTGCCCCGCAAGAGCGGAGCGCGTCGACCTCCAACCGCAACTTCGAAGGCAGGCAGGGTAAGGGCGGGCGTACCCACCTCGTCTCGGTCCCCGTCGCCGCCGCGACGGCCGTCGTCGGCCGGCTGGCGAGCCCCGCCGACCTTCCTCCGCTGGCCTGAAAGGAACCCGCCCGATGGACAAGTTCACCCGCCATGTCGGCACCGGACTGCCGCTACGCCGCAGCAACGTCGACACCGACCAGATCATCCCCGCGGTCTACCTCAAGCGCGTCACTCGAACCGGCTTCGAGGACG
>JASGGG010000116.1:0-8993 GCA_047605165.1 Nocardioidaceae bacterium | reverse complement strand
CCAGGAAGATCACGCCCATCGTCTTCTGCGCGTCCTGGAGGCCGTGGCCCAGCGCGAGGCCGGCCGCGGACAGCGTCTGTGCGTACCGGAACCCGCGGTTGACGCGGTGCGGATTGCGCCGCCGGAAGATCCACATGATCGTCAGCATCAGCAGGAACGCGATGACGAAGCCGACCAGCGGCGAGGTCACCATCGGGATGACCACCTTGTCCAGGATGGTCTGCCAGTGCACCTGGACACCGCCGTCGTCGAGCACCGTCATCGCCGCGAGCGCGGCACCGACGAGGCCGCCGATCAGCGCGTGCGAGGAGGATGAGGGCAGCCCGAAGTACCAGGTGATCAGATTCCAGGTGATCGCACCCAGCAACCCGGCCATCACGATCACCAGGCCCGCGTTGCCTGCCGGCGTCACGATCGTGTCGGCGACGGTGTGGGCGACTTCCTGGCCCAACAATGCGCCGATGAAGTTCATCACCGCGGCGAGGGTCAGGGCGATGCGCGGCGTGAGCGCCCGCGTGGACACCGACGTGGCGATCGCGTTCGCGGCGTCATGGAAGCCGTTGGTGTAGTCGAATGCCAGCGCGATGACGACGACCGCGATGACGATCAGCAGGCTGGCGGTCACGCCCTCAGGACTCCTTGACCGCGATCTGCTCGATGATGTTGGCGACGCGCTCGAACGCGTCGATCGCCGCCTCCATCGAATCGACGATGTCTTTGAGCTTGAGCACCTCGAGCGCCTCGTACGAGCCGCTGAACAGCTTGGCGAGGATGCGCCGGTAGGACTTGTCCCCGGCGTTCTCGAGCCGGTTGATCTCGATCCAGTACTCCTCGAGGTCACCCATCGAGCGCAGCTTCGGCATCGCCTCCGCAGTCAGCTCCGCGCAGCGCTGCAGCACATCGACCTGTTGGGCGAACTCCTTGGGGAGCTTCTCGACGTCGTAGAGCTGGACCATGTCGACGGTCTCGTCCATGTGATCCATGACGTCGTCGAGCCCCGACGCGAGCGCGTAGATGTCCTCGCGGTCGATGGGGGTGACGAACGTGGTGTTGACCCGCCGGATGATGGCGTGGGTGGTCTCGTCGGCGTCGTGCTCGGCTTCGCGCATCTTAGACGCGATCGCCTTGCGGTCGCAGTCCTCGGCGAGCACCTCGCTCAGCAGCGCCGAGCCGACCACGAGGTGCTGAGCGGACTCGGCGAACAGGTCGTAGAACGTGTTGTCGACGGGCCGGAAGCGCAGGGCCACGAGCACTCCTGAGGGGGAAGGACTGAACCGGTGCAAGCCTAGGGGTACGTGCCCTGATCTAGCCAACCGACAGGTGGATCCGTGCCAACTCGGCGACGATTCATGCCAACTCGACGAAGATTCGTGCCAACTCGGCGAAATGGCACCGGCCCCCGGAGGGAGTCCCCCGGGGGCCGGTGCTCAGACCGTAAAGGTCAGGCGTTGCGAACGTTCTCGGCCTGCGGGCCCTTGGGGCCCTGGGTCACCTCGAACTCGACCTTCTGGTTCTCCTCCAGCGACTTGTAGCCGCTCATCTGGATAGCGGAGTAGTGGACGAAGACGTCGTCGCCGCCACCGTCCTGGGCGATGAAGCCGAAGCCCTTCTCCGCGTTGAACCACTTGACTGTGCCGGTTGCCATACTGCTGTTTCTCCTCATACGGGGCCGGGGTCACCGGTCGGCGACTCCGCATCACGTGCGGTCTTGCGTCGAGCCCCCACGGAGTATGCCCTGGGACAACCTTGTTGGAACCTGACCTGCTGGGTGCACGCAATGCACCAACTCTAGCAATGACACCCCCCGTTAGTGCTACGGGCAGCACAAATCCGCAAATCGGATCGACGGCGCTCGGCCGACGCGGTCAGCCGGTCAACAACGACTCGCCGTTGACGCCGTTGTCGCGCTGGTAGCCCCAACTGCCCGGGAACACCTTGGAGATGCTCTTGTCGAGTCGCTTGTCCACGATCTCACCCAGCACCTGACGGTAGTCGGTGGTGACCGTGAGGTCGTCGTCGTTCGTGTTGCCGTGCTTGAGGCTCGGCCAGCTTCCGTAGTACGAGCCGCCCTTCACCCCGCCACCGAACAGCAGCATCATGTTGCCCCAGCCGTGGTCGAGGCCCCGGTTGCCGTTCTCCTCCAGCCGCCGGCCGAACTCGCTGATCGTCGTCACCGTGACCTTGTCCAGCCACGTGCCGCCGCTGGGGTGGTCGGTGTTCAGGTCGTCGAGGAAGGCCTTCATCGCACTGGCGAAGCCGTCCAGCCGCGACGGCAGGTTGTAGTAGTCGGCGTGCATGTCCCAGCCGCCGAAGTCCACGGTGATGACCTGAGTGCCGACGTCGGCCTTGATCAGCCGGGCGGCATCGCGCAGTGCGTTGCCGAGGTCACCGCCGGGCCAGGCGATGTCGTACGACGCGGGTGAGTACGACGCCTCGGCGACCGGCTGGATCACACCGACTGTGTTGACGGTGGACTTCCAGCCCTGTTTGAGCGCGCCGGACGCGCCGGCCCACACCGTGTTCAGGGCCTTGCGACGACGGGTGCCCCAGTCGTTGTCGTCGGCACCGACCATGTTGATGTCGGAGAGTTGGTCGGCCGTGACGCTGGGCGCGGATCCTTCGACCATGGTCGGCGGAATCGAGGTCGACAACGAGACCGATTCGTAGGGCACTGGGGATGCGCTCAGGCCAACCATCCGGTTGACCCAGCCCCGCCGCACGCTCGAGGTCGGGTCGGCGTCCTCGACCTCCTCGGTGGCGAAGAAGTGGGAGCGGTTGGGCACCGAGAGGCCCACGGCGTGGACCGCCGCGAACTGGCCGCCCTCCCAGTACGACTGCAGCGGTGCGAGCATGGGGTGCAGCCCGAACGTGTCGTCGGCGCAGATCAGCGTGTCCTTGCTGATCGCGATGTTGGGGCGGGCGTCGTAATAGGCGTCGTCAGCGTGCGGCACGACGACGCCGAGGCCGTCGATGCCGCCCCGGAAGCTCAGCACCACCATCACGTTGCCGCCGGTCTGCACGCCATGGGAGGCCTGCAGGACCGCCTCGCCGAACAGGCTGGTCGTCACCGCGACACCGCCGGCGGCCGCTACGCCGCCGAGGAAGCCGCGCCGGGACAGCCCCGCGCGCTCCTGGCGGGCGTACTCCTCGCAACAGTCCATGGGATCCGACCTACCTGCTCATGTGTTGGGGGCTGTCCAGCAGCACGCCGATAAGACGCGTCATCTGCCACGAGATGACCTGGGACTTGGCATCGACGACCGCCGACGGGGTGGTGTTCAGCGCCGTGCAGGCGGCTTGGAGCATCCGTGAGGTCGAGTGCCGGCCGAGCCAGGTGCGGGCGAGATGGTCGACGAACTCGTCGAAGCGCAGCGACTTCTCCGGCAGCCAGTACGACGGCTGCCGGTAGGTGGCCTGGTTCTTGGGCCACCAGCCGCCGCCGAGGTTCCAGTGCATGCTGAACGACGAGAGCATCCGGCTGACCCCACTCAGCTGCACGCCGTTGTCGGGGGCACCGTCGGGCTGGGGCCACTGATAGACGAGCGTCGCACCGTGCGCGTAGCAGATCGCGCGGCCGAACGAGTTGTCGTTGACCGGCTTGTGCACCACGACGCCCAGTGACCGGATGGTCGCGATCAGGTCGTCGTAGGGCGTACGCACCTTCTTGTCCTTCGACGCCCAGAACTCGGGTGCCTCGAACAGCGCCCTCAGCACGGGCTTGATCTTGGTGCCGTGCTTCAAGTAGACCTTCGCCAGCCGGCTGACCAGCTTGGCGCTCGGCTTGTCGGAGACGAACCGCTGGGCCAGCTTGGTCGCGATCCGCCGGGCAGTGGCGGGGTGGTGGGCGAGGTACTTGAGGTACGCCTTGGTCACCGCGCGCCCGTCGGCGCGGCTGTTGGCCGAGGTGAAGCCGAGCACTTTGACCTTGCCCGTGGTGTGCCGGCCCGAGTCGTAGAACGGCGTGTACGTGGTGGTGTCGACGGTGTAGCCGGACAGGATCTTCGCGGAGCTCTTGACCATCTTCTCGGTGTAGCCGGCGGTACGCCCGACCGTGTGCAGCTCGAGCAGCTCACGGCCGTGGTTCTCGTTGGGGAAGCCCTTCACCGAGGTGTAGTTGTCGAGGTAGAGCTGCATGGCCGGATGCAGGGTCGCGTGGTAGAGGATCGACTCGAACGACGTCAACGCGTACTTGCGCAACATCGCGTCGTACTCCGGCCGCCACACCCAGGCCCGGTCGTCGCCAGCCGGCACATGGAGGTGGTTGGACCAGAAGTCGACCATCTGCTCCAGGACCAGCCGCCTGGAGTACACGCGGCGCAGCGTCGAGATGTTGCCCATGTCCCGAGCGTGCTGCCAGGCACGGAAGTCACCCGACTCGTTCTTGGCGAGCTTGACCGAACGGCTCCAATAGAGCTGGGGGTACCACGACTTGAGTGCCGCCGCCGTCGACGACTCCTTGATCTTGCCAGGCGTCAGCTGCTTCTCGAACCACTTCCTGGTCGACTTGGACCGGCGCATGGCGGCGTACGAGGCCGGGGTGTAGCCGGGCCCGAAGCGGTTGAGCAGATGTCGCTGTCGCGCCGTGGGGACCGGCGTGGCCTTGTAAGGACGCACGGTGGGCGTCGCCATGAGTTCTCCCTAGGAGGTGGGGGGGCTTCTAGGAGTATCGGTTAACCATGAGTCAGGTATGCCCGATATTGCATGCTTTTCACTTTTTTCGCCAGCGAACCCGAGAAAACTCTCATCTCCCGCAAATGCGATCGGCGGCCGGCAGGCGCATTTTCCCGGCCGAATCCCTTGACAGCGCGCTGCCCAGCGTCCAGATTTGAGCATCACTTTGAATGTTATTCAAGTATTTGGAGCTGCCATGACCCCCCACAAGCCTTTGCTCGCTCGGCTCGCCGCGCCCGCAGTCGCGACCATCGCCGTCGCGGCTCTCCTGGCCGGATGCTCAGGCACGTCGGCCAAGTCGAGCGCTGGTGACGAACCGGTGTCGGGCGGCACCCTCAACGTCGCTCGCGCGAACCCGTTCGAGGGCTTCGATCTCGACAAGGAGACCTTGAACGCGTCCTTCCAGATCTCCCAGGCGGTCCTCGAGCCGCTGATCCGCCCCAACCAGGACGGCACCGGACTGGAGCCCGGACTCGCCGCATCGTGGAAGTACAGCCACGGCAACACCGTGCTCACCATCGAACTCAACCCCGACGCCACGTTCAGTGACGGTAAGGCGGTCACCGCCGACGACGTGGCGTTCTCGGTGAAGACCTGGCAGGCAGGGCCCAACTACGGAGCGACGTTCGCCGGGATCACGAGCACGAAGGTCGTCGACAAGCACACCATCGAGCTGCATCTCGCGGCACCGGACACCGCGCTGCCGGCATTCCTGTCCTGGGCCAACGCGGGCGTCGTTCCGAAGGACTTCGGCGGCCGCACCGCCAAGGAGTTCTGGCAGTCCCCCGTGGGTGCCGGCGCCTTCACCGTCAAGAGCTGGAGTACCAACGGCAAGGTCGTGCTGGAGCGCAGCGACCACTACTACCGCCCCGACGAGCCGCACGTCGACGAGATCGTCAGCACCTACGCAAGCGACCCCAACGCCATCACGTTGCAGATGCGATCGGGTCAGATCGACCTGGCCGACGAACTACTCCCGGTCACGGCCTCCACCCTTCCCGAGGACGAGCTCCTGAAGGAGCCGGAGCATCTGACACCAGTCCTGCTGATGAACACCAAGGACAGCGCGCTTGCCGACGTCTCCGTGCGCCGTGCCATCGGATACGCCATCGACTACCAGGCGATCGCCGACAGCGCGCTCAAGGGGTATGGCGTCGTACCTACCGGCCCGCTTCCCACCAACAGCGAGAACTGGGCGCCACCGAGCAAGGCGTACTTCAGCCACAACGTCGAAGAGGCCGAGAACCTGCTGGCGTCCGCGAAGACCCCGCCGGCCTCGCTCGAACTGATCTACCCCAACGACGCAAGCTCGAGCCTGATGGCACAGGTGATCCAGCAGGACCTCTCCGGCATCGGGATCGACGTGAAGCTCCAGCAGGCTGACAGCGCCACCGCCTTCGGCGCGGAGCAAAGCGGCGATTACCAACTGGGCCTCTTCTCCTACAACGCGATCTCCCCTGACGTGTCGGACCCCGCCTGGTACGTCGCGGCGACCACGACGATGTTCACCGGCATGCCGGTCGGCGCCGCGGTCAAGCACCTCACGGCCTATGCCGCGACTGCCGATACCGCGAAGAAGAAGGCCGAGATCACCGCCATCCAGGATCTGTGGACCGACAAGGCGCCGTTCATCGCGCTGGCCCACCACTCCGCGCTCACCGGCGTACGCACCGGGATCCACGACGTGAACCCCACACCGTGGGGCAACTACTACTACGGAAGCATCTGGAAGGCGAAGTGAGCAGCAGGTACGCGTTCGTCCTCCGGCGCATCGCAAGCCTGGTGCCGCTGCTGCTCGGGATCCTGTTCCTGGTGATGCTGCTGCTCAGCCTTGCGCCAGGTGACGCGGCCCGGATGGTGACAGGGCCCCGGGCTCCCCAGGCCGAAGTCGACCAGGTCGCCCATCAGCTGGGTCTGGACCAGCCGATCTGGAAGCGCTATCTGGACTATGTCGGCCAGGTGCTCTCCGGGGATCTGGGCACGTCGTTCAAGACCGGGCAGTCGGTGGTGAGTCAGGTCGCCGCGCAGCTACCGGTCACTCTCGCGGTTGCAGTCTCCGGGGTGGTGCTGGCGATCCTGCTGACGGTACCGCTCGCGGTTGCGGCGGCCCACCGGCCCGACGGGCCGGTCGACCACCTGATCCGCGCTCTGGGCACTCTCGGCATCGGACTGCCGACCTTCTGGGTCGCGATCATGGCGATCCGGTTCGTCGCGATCCCGTCGGGGTGGTTCCCGGTCGCCGGGATCGGCGACGGCCTGGCCGACCATGCCCGGGCGACCGTGCTGCCTGCCGTCGTGGTGGCGCTCAGCATCACCGCACCGATGGTGCGCAGTCTGCGCGCCACCATGATGGGGCTCCACGAGGCCGAGTTCGTCCTGGCTGCCCGCACCCTCGGCTTCGGCGGGTCGTCGCTGCTGCGGCGCTTCCAGCTCCGCAACGCCGTGCCTCCCCTGGTGACGGTGACCGCGGCCCAAGCCGGATACGCGCTGTTCGGCACCGTCGTCGTCGAGGTGGCTTTCGGCCTCCCCGGCATGGGTCAGGGCCTGGTGACGGCCGCGAGCACCCGTGACTTCCCGCTCGTCCAGGGCTACACCATCGTGTTCGCCGTTCTGGTCGTGCTGCTCTACCTGCTGGCCGACATCGCCAACGCCGCCATCGATCCCCGGGTAAGGATCAGCGCATGAGAGACCAGGGCATCACCACCATGTCGAGCACCGAAGGACTGCTGGCCGGAGCAGGGCGCCCGCCGGCGTCCGGGACTCGGTCACGCGGCGGGGCCAAACTCGTGGTCGGCCTACTCATCGTGTCGGCGTACGTCGTCGTCGCCGTGCTCGCACCGTGGCTCGCGCCGCACGACCCCCTCGCCCAGGACGTGACCTCGGCGCTGCAGGGACCGTCGTCCGTTCACCTGCTCGGCACCGACGAGCTGGGGCGGGACGTGCTCAGCCGGTTGATCGCCGCGGCCAGGATCGACCTGCCCGTCGCTGTGCTGGTGACGGTGCTGCCCTGCCTGATCGGCACAGCACTCGGCGTGATCTGCGGTTATCTCGGTGGCTGGACGGACGCCGTCGTGATGCGCATCAGCGACCTGCTGCAGGCGTTCCCGACCTATATCTTGATGATCGTGCTCGTGTTCAGCCTGGGCTCGGGGTTGCGCTCCCTGCTGATCAGTTTCAGCCTGGTGGGATGGGTCGTGTACGCCCGGCTGGTGCGGACCGAAGTGCTCCAGATCCGTGAGTCGGAGTACGTCACCGCAGCCATCACAGCCGGTTTCGGCACGCCACGGATCATCGTGCGGCACGTGCTGCCCAACACGTTGCGCCAGACCTTCATCTACCTGACCTCCGATCTGGTCTTCGCGGTCACCGCCCTCGCCGCGTTCTCGTTCCTCGGCTTCGGCATCCAGCAACCCACGCCCGAGTGGGGCAGCATGATCGCCGCGGCCCAGCCCTACATCACGTCCAACACCTTGCTTACCGTGATTCCCGGAATCGTGATCACGGTGCTCGCCTTCGGTTTCGCTCTGCTCGGCGACGCCTTACAGGACCGGGCGGCGAAGCCGTGACCGCGCCGGTACTCAGCGTGCGCGACCTGGCGTTGCTCCGCGACGACAAGACTCCGCTCGTACGCGGGGTCGACTTCGACCTCGCACCCGGAGAGACCCTCGGGATCGTCGGCGAGTCCGGCAGCGGCAAGAGCCTGACGCTGCGGTCGATCCTCGGCATCACGCCTTCGACGATCTCGCGTCGAGGCGAGGTGGATTGCCAGGCGCGAACGGCCATGGTGTTCCAGGAACCCGCCACCGCGCTCAACCCGACGATGCGGGTCGGCAACCTGGTAGCCAGCACCTGGCGACTCGGCCACCCAGGTCGCTCACGAAACGAGGCCCGCGCGGCTGCGGTGGAGTTGCTCGAGCAGGTAGGCATCTCCCGGGCGGGCGACCGGATGAACGCCTGGCCGCACGAGCTCTCCGGCGGGATGCGGCAACGGGTGATGATCGCCGCCGCGCTGGCGACCGACCCCGAGATCCTGCTGTGCGACGAGCCGACAACAGCACTCGACGTGCGTGTGCAGGCCCAGATCCTGGACTTGCTCCGCGCCCTGGTCGCCGACCGCGGGATGGCGATGATCTTCGTCAGCCACGACCTGGCGGTGGTGGCGTCCGTGTGCGAGCGGATCCTGGTGATGAAAGACGGCAGCATCGTCGAGACTGGTGAGATGTCCGCCGTGCTGGCGCGTCCGCAACACGAGTACACCGCGCAGCTGCTTGCCGCGAACCTCGGGCGGCGGATGGCCGGCCGGGCGACTGGCCCGACGATTG
>JASGGG010000115.1:0-9027 GCA_047605165.1 Nocardioidaceae bacterium | reverse complement strand
CGAGGAACCAGTCGCGGATCGAGACCTACGCGGGGATGGGCTGGGTGTGAGCGGACTTGTTGGGTACGAGCCACACCTTCGCGCCCTGCTCGAGCCCACGAGCATGACCGCGGGTCAGCGTGACGAGCACGTCGGGATCGTCGTCGGTGCGTACGGTGAGGCGCACCTCGAAGCCGACGCGTACGAACCGGGTGATTACCCCCGGCACGGCGCCAGCCACGCCTCCGGCATCCAGCACGTCGATGTCGTGCGGACGGATCAGAGCACCGCCCAGCGTCGTGACCGGGCCGAGGAAGCTCATCACGAAGTCGTTGGCG
Organism: Nocardioidaceae bacterium; assembly: GCA_047605165.1. GTDB lineage: Bacteria > Actinomycetota > Actinomycetes > Propionibacteriales > Nocardioidaceae > SSC3. The sequence goes on along the minus strand of JASGGG010000115.1, from coordinate 8,710 downwards.
GGCTCGTCGTAGAGCTCGTCGGGTCGGCCGATCTGCTCGATGTGTCCCTCGTTGATCACCACGATCTCGTCGGAGACCTCCAGTGCCTCTTCTTGGTCGTGGGTCACGAAGACCGTCGTGACGTGCACCTCGTCGTGTAGCCGGCGTAGCCAGTCACGCAGCTCCTTGCGGACCTTGGCATCCAGCGCGCCGAACGGCTCGTCGAGCAGCAGCACGTTCGGCTCGACCGCGAGCGCTCGGGCCAGCGCCATCCGCTGTCGCTGACCGCCGGACAGCTGCGAGGGCAGCCGATCGGCGAACTGCGACAGGTGGACAAGCTCGAGCAGCTCGGCGACCCGCTTCTTGACCTCGGCCTTGGGACGCTTGCGGATCTCCAGGCCGAACGCCACATTCTTGGCAACTGACATGTGCTTGAACGCCGCGTAGTGCTGGAACACGAACCCCACGTTGCGCTTCTGGGCCGGGAGATCGGTGGCCTCTACTCCTTCGATCACCACCGAACCGCTGTCGGCGGTCTCCAGGCCCGCGATGATGCGCAGCAGCGTGGACTTGCCGCCGCCGCTGGGGCCGAGGAGGGCTGTCAGTTGACCGGTCGGGATGTTGACCGACACATTCTCCAGGGCCACGAAGTCCCCGAATCGCTTGTTGACGTCGCGTACCTCGATGCTCACGAGGCCACCTCCAAGTGTCTGTGGTCGAGTCGAACTCGACGGTGAAAGCAGATGCCACTCAGCGGCTCCGCGGTGCGGTAGGCGCCAAACAAGCCAGCGCTCCTTGTCGGCTCGCTCCGCTCGCGTACCTCGATGCTCACGAGGCCACCTCCAAGTGTCTGTGGTCGAGTCGAACTCGACGGTGAAAGCAGATGCCACTCAGCGGCTCCGTGGTGCGGTAAGGGCGGAGCGAGCCGGCGCCCCTTGTCGGCTCGCTCCGCTCGCGTCCTTCGATGCTCACGAGTTGCTGCCCTCCTTGGGCCGGATGATCGCGACGATGACCAGGCTGACGACAGCGGCCAACGCGAGCAGGAACGACGTGGCGTACGCCGTGCTCTGCTCGAAGTTCTGATACTTGGACTCCACCACGAGGGTGGCGGTCTGGGTTTGCCCGACCAGGTTGCCGGAGACGACCTTGACTGCGCCGTACTCGCCGATCGAGCGCGCCAGGGAGAGCACGACGCCGTATACGAGTGCCCATTTGATGCTCGGTAGCGTGATCCGCCAGAACGTCTGCCAGCCGCTGGCGCCGAGCGAGCTCGCCGCCACCTCTTGGTCGTTGCCAAGCTCCTGCAGCACCGGTACGACCTCACGGATCACCAACGGCAGCGCGACGAAGACCGTTGCCATCACCATGCCCGGCACGGCGAAGATGACCTTGATGCCGTTGTCCTCCAGCGCCGGCCCGAACCAGCCGTAGTTGCCGTTGTAGACGAGCACCAGAGCCAGGCCGACCACGATCGGTGACACCGACAGCGGCACGTCGATCAGGGCGGACAACAGTCGCTTCCCGGGGAACTCGTACCGCGCGAGGAGCAAGGAGACCCCGACCCCGAAAAGGGTATTGATGACGACTGCCGCGACCGCGACGATGGCCGTCATCTTCAACGCGTGCGTGACCTGCGGGTCGGAGAATGCCGTACTCAAAGCGTCGAAGCCGTCGGCGAAGGTGTTCTTCGCGATCAGGCCGGTCGGCCAGGCGACCAGCATGAAGACGTACCCGACTGCCAGCAACCGCAGCAACCAGCGCGTCGGCAGGGGTGCGCTCGTCGTGGTCAACCGCGCGCTAGCCACGGCGACTCACCCGCCGCTGGAGGACGTCGAGCAATACGATCACGACGAACGACACCACCAGCAGCACCGTCGCCACCGCGGCAGCCGCGGCTCGGTTGCCGCCCTCGAGGTAGGCCAGGACCCGCACGGAGGCGACCTGCGTCTTGAACGGCAGTGAGCCGCTGAGCAGGACCAGCGAGCCGTACTCGCTGATCGCCCGAGCGAACGACAGCGCAGCGCCGGCCATGATGGCAGGGACGAGGCTGGGCAGGACTACCTTGCGGAATGTGGTCAGTTTCGAGGCGCCCAAGGACGCCGAAGCCTCTTCGACGTCGACCTCGATCTCCTCCAATACCGGTTGCACGGTGCGCACCACGAACGGAAGCGTCACGAACATCAGCGCCAAGCTGACCGCGACACGCGTATTGGCGACGTTGATGCCGATCGGGCTCCTCGGACCGTACAGAGACAACAGCACCAGACCCGCGACGATGGTGGGCAGCGCGAACGGGATGTCGATGATCAGGCTCATGACCGCCTTGCCCCAGAAGCGGTCACGCACCAATTCCCAGGCGATGACCGTACCCATCACCACGTTGATCAGCGTGACCAACACGGCAGTACCGATCGTCAGGGTCAGGGCGGAGCGCGTCTGGTCGTTCTCCAGCACGCTCCAGAACCCCGACCAACCGTCCTCCAGCGAGGTGACGACGACGGCGGCTAGCGGAATCAGCACCAGCAGGCTGAACCAGAGCATGGCCACGCCAAGACCGATCCCCGACTGGAGGCCCAGAGAGCCGGCAGTGGCCGGCCGGCGCCTACGCGCCGGCCGGTCAACCGTCACCGAGACAGCGGTCATCAGGACTTACCTGTGTCCGCGAGCAGCTTGGTGATGATGCCGTTGTCCTCGTCGAAGTACTTCGTGTTGGCATCGCTCCAGCCGCCGAAGTCATCGCTGATTGTCAGCAGCTTGCCCGGCGTCGGGTAGGGGTTCGACGGGTCGTTGGCGCCCTCCACCTCGACCTTGATGTCGGAGTTGAGCGGGCGGAAGCCGTACTTCGCGTAGATCTCCTGGCCCTGGTCCGACAGCAGGAAGTCGAGGAAGTCCTTGCCGGTCTGCGAAGCGTCGGTCGTGACAGCGGCGGGGTTCTCGATCAGCAGCGTGGTGTCGGGCAGGACGTAGTCGAGGTCGGTGCCGCTCTCCTTGGCCAAGATGGCCTCGTTCTCGTAGGACAGCAGCACGTCTCCGGTACCGCCGGTGAACTGCGTGGTCGCATCCCGGCCGGAGTCGGGCAGCGCGACAGTGTTGGCAAGCAGCTTCTTCAGGTACGCCTGGCCCGCGGCGTCACCGCCGTCGGCGGCCGCCTGGCCGTAGGCGGCCAGCAGGTTCCACTTCGCCGATCCGGACGAAGCCGGGTTGGGCGTGATCACCTGGACACCGGACTTGGTCAGGTCGTCCCAGGTCTTGATCCCCTTCGGGTTGCCGCTGCGTACCACGAACACCACGACCGACTGGGTGGCAATGCCCTTGGTCGGGCCAGTGTTCCAGTCCTCGGCGACCAGGCCGGCATCCACGAGCCGCTGCATGTCCGGCTCGAGGGAGAGGTGCACGACGTCGGCCTTCAGCCCGGCCTCCACCTGGCGACTCTGGTCACCCGAGGCACCGTAGGAGGTGGTGAATTCTGCGCCCTTGCCGGCGTCGGTGTCCTCGAACGCGGAGATCTCCTCCTTGTTGGAGGCCTCCAGCACCGAGAAGCCGACAACGCTGGCCTTGCTCGACGACGAGGAGGAGTCGTCGTCGCTGCCGCCGCACCCCGCAAGTGCCAGCACGCTGACAAGCGAAGCCACGAGCGCGGCCTTCAGCTTGATGGTCATGGTGGATACCCCATTCACGTTCGCCCGGACGGGCCTCTAGATAACTAATGATGAGTAGATTACTCGAATTTATTAGTTCACCAAATTCATCTCACGTTCCGTCGGCGCGTCGCGGTCGCAACCGTGACTGGACTCACATCCAGCGCCCGTCCCATTCCTGGACCTCGCCTCCGGCCGCCGGCCGCTCCGGCATAAAGTAAGTCGTTGGCCTTGTCGAACCACCGATGCGCGAACCGACCGGAAGCGCGTTCCGGCATCGACGAGGCGGGACTACCTGGGAAAGAGGGCAGGAGCGGTGGCCAAAGAGGTCCAGCGGCTGGGTCGGGTGATCATCAGGTTCGCGGGTGATTCTGGTGACGGGATGCAGTTGACCGGTGACCGGTTTACGCAGGAGACGGCGTCGTTCGGCAACGACCTGGCGACGTTCCCGAATTTTCCGGCGGAGATCCGGGCGCCGCAGGGGACGTTGCCGGGGGTGTCGTCGTTTCAGGTGCATTTCGCCGATCACGACATTTTCACCGCGGGTGATGCCCCGGACGTGCTGGTCGCGATGAACCCGGCCGCGCTGAGAGCGAACCTGGGCGACCTGCCCAAGGGCGCGACGGTGATCGTGGACACCCACGACTTCACCACGCGGAATCTGGCCAAGGCGGGGTATGAGACCAACCCCCTGGAGGAGGGCTCCGACCAGCTGGCCGAGTTCGCTGTGCACGCACTGGACCTGACCGGGATGACGGTCGAGGCGGTCAAGGAGTTCGGGCTGTCACGTAAGGACGCGGCACGGGCGAAGAACATGTTCGCGCTGGGGATGTTGTCGTGGATGTATGGCCGGCCCACCGACTCCACGATCGCGTTCCTGCAACGCCGCTTCGCCAAGGCGCCTGCTATCCGGGATGCGAACGTGACGGCGTTCAAGGCGGGCTGGAACTTCGGTGAGACCACCGAAGCGTTCGTCGTGCAGTACGAGATCAAGCCCGCGCCGATGGGGATGGGCACCTACCGCAACATCACCGGCAACCTGGCGCTGTCCTACGGTCTGATCGCCGGCGCCGTCCGGTCGGGCCTGCCCCTGTTCCTGGGCTCCTATCCGATCACCCCGGCCTCCGACATCTTGCACGAGCTGTCCAAGCACAAGCGGTTCGGTGTCACCACATTTCAGGCCGAGGACGAGATCGCGGGTGTCGGTGCCGCCCTGGGCGCCGCGTTCGCCGGGTCGCTGGGAGTCACGACCACCTCGGGGCCCGGGATCGCGCTGAAGTCGGAGACGATCGGGTTGGCGGTGATGACCGAGCTGCCCTTGATCGTGGTCGACGTGCAACGTGGCGGGCCCTCGACCGGGTTGCCGACCAAGACCGAGCAGGCCGACCTGCTGCAGGCGATGTTCGGCCGCAACGGCGAGGCACCGGTCCCGATCCTCGCGCCCCAATCACCGGCCGACTGCTTCGACGCCGCCCTGGAGGCGGCCCGGATCGCGGTGACCTACCGCACCCCGGTGATGCTGCTGTCCGACGGGTACCTGGCCAACGGCTCGGAGCCGTGGCAGATCCCGGAGGTCGACGACCTGGCCCAGATCGACCCCGCCTTCACCACTGCCCCCAACCACCAGACCGCTGATGGTGGCAGCGAGTTCTGGCCCTACCGACGCGACCCCCAAACACTGGCACGCCCGTGGGCGATCCCCGGCACCGCGGGCCTGGAACACCGCATCGGCGGCCTGGAAAAAGAAGGCATCCACGGCGGCACCGGGAACATCTCCTACGACCCGGCCAACCACGACTACATGGTCCGCACCCGCGCCGCCAAGATCGAACGCATCGCCGAGTCTCTGCCACCACTGGAAGTCGAGGACCCCTCCGGTCAAGCCCGGGTCCTGGTCCTCGGCTGGGGATCGACCTACGGACCCATCGGCGCCGCCGCCCGCCTGGTCCGCGACGCCGGCCACCACATCGCCCAGCTGCACCTGCGCCACCTCAACCCGCTGCCCCGCGACCTAGGCGAGATCCTCGCACGGTACGACGCCGTCATGGTCCCCGAGATGAACCTCGGGCAGCTCTCCCTGCTGCTGCGCGCCAGATACCTCATCGACATCGTCGGCTACAACGTCGTCAACGGCATGCCCCTGAAATCGGCCGACCTCGCCACCGCCATCACCGACCTGATCACCTCCACCACCAGCGACCTCAGTCCTGCCGACGCCGGGGCCGAGGGCCGCGACCACGACACCTCCGGCGACAAGGCCCATGACAAGGAGAGCGTCCGATGACCGCCGTCGACCAGCCCGTCAACGTGGGGTTCCCCGGCCTGGCCGGGGTCCCTGCCCTTGCCGAAGGCCAGACCCAGACCCGCAAAGACTTCTCCTCCGACCAAGAGGTCCGCTGGTGCCCCGGATGTGGTGACTACGCCATCCTGGCGGCGATGCAGGGATTCCTCCCCGAGTTGGGCATCAAACGAGAGAACATCGTGTTCGTCTCCGGAATCGGCTGTTCGTCCCGGTTCCCCTACTACCTGGAAACCTACGGGATCCACTCCATCCACGGACGCGCCCCCGCGATCGCCACCGGAATCGCCACCGCACGCGAAGACCTCTCGGTCTGGGTGGTGACCGGGGACGGCGACGCCCTCTCCATCGGCGGCAACCACCTCATCCACGCGCTGCGTCGCAACGTGAACCTCAAGATCCTGCTGTTCAACAACCGCATCTACGGGCTCACCAAAGGCCAATACTCCCCCACCAGCGAGATCGGCAAAATCACCAAGTCCACCCCGATGGGCTCCCTGGACAACCCCTTCAACCCCGTCTCCCTCGCACTCGGCGCCGAAGCCACCTTCGTAGCCCGCACCATCGACTCCGACCGCAAACACCTCACCCAAGTGCTCACCGCCGCCGCCCAACACCGCGGCACCGCCCTAGTCGAGATCTACCAAAACTGCCCGATCTTCAACGACGGAGCCTTCGACGCCATCAAGGACAACGACACCAAGGCAGAAGCGATCATCCCCCTCGTCCACGGCGAGCCGATCCGGTTCGGCACTCCCATCGATGACGGATCGGGGACGGCCCTTGGATCCAAAGGCGTGATCCGCACCGACAGCGGAGTCGAGGTCGTCGAGGTCACCCCCGACAATGCCAGCGCACTGCTCGTCCACGACGCACACGCCGACGACCCCACCACGGCGTTCGCCCTGTCCCGGCTGACCGACTTCGGCTACCTCCAACACGCCCCCATCGGCATCTTCCGCAGCGTCGACAAACCCACCTACGACGACCTCGCCCGCCAGCAGGTCGCCCAAGCCAGCGAGGGCACCCCCACCACCGCCGAAGGCCGCAACGAAGCACTAGCCGGACTACTCCACTCCGGCGACACCTGGACCATCGGCTGACCCAGCCACAAGCAAACGGCGACGATCTGGGTATGGCTCGATGAGGTGGCATGGTGGATCAACCAGGAGCACACCTGGCGCACGACCGCACCATCCCGGGATGCTGGCGGCAGCACCCCCATGTCGCACACAAGCTCACGACTGTCGCTTGCCTGCGGGTGTTCACCGGATACTCGCTCACGCCCGAGCCACTGTAGGAGTGGCGCCGCTTCGCCCTGCCGACCTTCCTCGACCGGATCGTCCAACAGGCCACGGCCGATGCCTCCCCACCGGGCCGACACCGGCCGTGGTCGAGTCAGGCGCGGCGCTCTGCGTCTACACTCGCTTCATGAGCAGCCAACGCGAGGAGCTCCACGAGATCGTCGAGTCTCTCGATGACGACGGTGTCCGCGCTGTGCTGGCTGCCGCGAAGAAACGGACCCACAGGCGGGCTCCCAACGCCGCCGGGGACGTCTGGCCTCCGGGTTGGTTCAATGTCGGCACGGCGGGACGACCTGACATCGCCACCAACGCCGAACAGTTGCTCGAAGAGGGCTTTGGACACCCGCGGTGATCGTGGTCGACACCGGGCCGCTCGTGGCTGCCGCGGTGGCAGATGACGCCGAGAACTATCGCTGCACCGAGTTCTTCACCAGTGTGCATCTGGCACGCCAGCAGATATACGTCCCTGGCACCGTGCTGGCAGAGGCCGGCTATCTCATCGAGTCCAAAGTCAGCCCCGAGGCCGAGGCCGGTTTCCTCGACGGTCTTGCCACCAACGACGATGTCGAGATCGTCGAGACCACCAAGGACGATCTAGCCCGGATGGCCGAGCTGGTCCGTCAATACGCCGACCTGCCTCTCGGCACCACCGACGCCTCGGTGATCGCGATCGCCGAACAGCTGGACATCACCGAGATCGCCACGCTCGACCGACGGCACTTCAGTGTGGTCAGACCACGCCATAGCAACGTCCTCACGCTCCTGCCCGACTAGGCATAGCCCACGTCGAACCGCGCCACTCACCGAGGCGGGACAAAGGTGAGCGTAGGAGAAGAAGACTTTCTCCTGGAACGGTGAGCCAGCTTGCGAGTCGACCATCACGAGCTGAGCTTCGGTGCCGCGTAGCTCGACGGGATAGGTGGCTCGGCTGACCACGCTTCTGACCGCGAACAACTTGCCTCCGTCAAGCAAGACAGTGTGTGCGCCGACGTCGCTGTGCACCATGGTGGCGCTGGATCCCGGAGCGATGGTCAATGCGTAGTCACCTGCTGTGGGCGTCGCACCCTGGATTGCTAGGAGTTCGTGCACCGGTCTATCTGACTTCTCAAAGCGGTCTGTCTTGACGTCCTGGAACACATACCCGGCTCCGTATGAGGTCGAGACGAATCCAAGACACGAGTTCTTGGTGAGCAACGGCACGAGTCCGAGCTTTGCTCGTTCTGGGGCATTGAACTGGTTCTTCGCGCCTGTGAGAAACTCCTTGCGGAAGACCGCGATGTCGTGACGCAGGCCATCGACGCTTGCTTGGATCACGAGAGCACTATCCCGTGAAGTATCGTCGAGTGTCGAGCGGCAGCTGGTTAGTGCCAGATGCTGCGCCGCGCATTCCCAAGACGCCAATCTCCGAGGCTACCGAAAGGTGGCGGATGTGCTGACGAACCGCACGTCATAGAGACTTGGCCGAGCTGCAGTGAACAGGGGAGCCTAGC
>JASGGG010000114.1:0-9036 GCA_047605165.1 Nocardioidaceae bacterium | reverse complement strand
TGATGCCGCGCTCGCGCTCGATGTCCATCCGGTCGAGGTACTGCGCGCGCATCGCGCGGGGGTCGACGACCTCGGTCTTCTGCAGCATCCGGTCGGCCAGCGTGGACTTGCCGTGGTCGATGTGGGCGATAATGCAGAAGTTACGGATCACCGCAGGGTCGGTCTGACCAGGCTGCGGAGGCACAGGTTTGGGTGGCATGGTGCGCCCATTGTCTCCCGCCCCCGATTCGTCTGCGAAATCGATGGGTGGAACAGACGTGATTCCGCAGACGAATCGGGCAAGCGGCCGACGATTTGGCCGCATCGGGCGGAGTGCCGTAAAGTTGACTCTCGCGTGTGTCGCCCCGCGGTGGCCCGCCACAGACCCGATCAACGAACCGTACGAACGCAAACGAGGCTTGCCCCTATGGCCAACATCAAGTCGCAGATCAAGCGAAACCTGCAGAACGAGAAGGCGCACGAGCGCAACAAGTCGGTGAAGTCCGCGCTCAAGACGGCCATCCGCTCGTTCCGCGAGGCCGCGGCTGCCGGCGACGCCGAGAAGGCGAAGGAACTGGCCGCGGTCGCGAGCCGCAAGCTCGACAAGGCCGCTTCGTCCGGCGTGATCCACAAGAACCAGGCAGCCAACCGCAAGTCGGCCATCGCGAAGCAGGCCGCTTCTCTCTGAGCCCGCAGCCGCAGCCAGCGTCGATCCCTTCGGGGGTCGGCGCTTCTTGCATTTCGGCCATGCCGGGCAACCCAGCGACGATTCGTGCCAACTCGGCGACGATTCGCGCCAACTCGGCGGTCAGCCGCCCCGGAGCTTGCAGACGGTCATCACCAGGCGTTCGAGGGCGTAGTCGGGGTCGGTGCCCGCGCCCTTGAGGTCGGCATCGGTCGAGGCGACCGCCTGGATCGCCCGGGCCAGGCCACCGTCGGTCCAAGCGCGGGCCTGGGTGCGCACGGTGCGCAGTTTCCAGTCGGGTACGCCGTCGTTGATCCCTGCCTTGACCCGCGCGAGACCGCGCAGGCTGGAGGCGAACGAGCCGGTGATCATCACGCCGACCGCGCCGGTGTCGACCGCCCAGCGCAGCGTCTCCAGTGCCTGGGCGGTGCGGCCCTCGATCGCGTGCTCGGCCACCAGGTAGCCCTTGACCTCCGCACGGCCCGAGAAGTAGCGGCCGATGATCTCGGGCGTGATCCTCTCGCCTGGGAAATCACCGATCAGCTGGCTGACACCGGCCGCGAGCGCACGGAGATCCTGGCCAACAGCATCGACCAGCTGGGTGGCCGCCTCGGCGTCGATCGCGCCCTTGTTGGCGCGAGCCTCTGATGCCACGAAAGCCGGATAGTCCCGTGTGGTGAGCTTGGGAACCTTCACCTCCTCCAGGCCCGCGGCCTTGCGCAGCTTGGCGAGCAGCCCGGAGCCCTTCGGGCCGCCGCTGTGTACGAGCACGAGCGCGACGTCTTCGGGCGGCTGCTGGGCGAATCCGAGGAGCGCCTCGAACGCCGTCTCCGGCGTGTCCTCCAGCCGGGTGACGCCGACGAAGCGGGTGCTGGAGAACAGCGACGGCGCCGAGAGATGCTCCAGCTCGCCGCCCGAAAGGGTGTCACCGGTAGTCATCGAGACCTCGGCCTCGGGGTCGGTCGCCAGCACCGCCATCCGGGCCGCCACCAGCTCGCGCTCCCGCAGAAACTCCTCCGGGCCGGTCACCAGCACAACCTTGCCGAGCAGTTCCGCGCCCGAGCGAGAGGCGAGCGAGGCGCCGGTGGAAACAGTGCGACTGGCCATGGTGCTGCCACCCTTTCACACCGAGCCGTCACAACCGCACCAGTCCGAGTCGACCGTCTCGCATCACGACCGCCAGGTCCCCTGCGCCCTCGGTGCGCCCGATCGTCATCCCAGCCTGTCGAAGGAGTTCCAAGGTGGGTGGCGACGGGTGGCCGTAGTCGTTGTCCTTGCCCGCGGAGATGAGCGCGAGCCGGGCGCCGAGGCCGGTCAGCAGTGCCGGCTCCTGGTTGCGGCTGCCGTGGTGGGGAACCTTGAGCACATCGGCCCGGAGCCCGGGTTCGGCTCGCATCAGCGCTTGTTGCGCCTCGGGCTCGATGTCGCCGGTCAGCAGGATCCGGAGGCCGGCCACCTCGGCGAGCAGCACCAGACTGGCGTCGTTGGGACCCGATCCGTCGTCGTCGGGAAAGGTCTGCCCCGGTGCCGGCGCGAGTACGCTCAACCGAACGGTGCCGAACGTCAGCTCCTCACCCGCGGCAGGCTGGCGTACCGGCACCTGCCGGGCGCCTGCCTCGCTCTGTACCTGTGCGGCCCGGTCGGCCGGTACCGCGAGAGGACTCACCTCGATCTCTCGCACGCGCCGACCACTCAGCACGCCGGGCAGGCCGTCCACGTGATCGGAGTGAAAGTGGGTCAGGACGACGATCGGCACGACCCTCGTGCCGAGCCTGTCGAGACAGTGATCGACGAGTTCGGGGTCGGGGCCGGTGTCGACCACAACCGCAGCATGACGACCCGCGTTCAAGACGAACGCGTCTCCCTGCCCGATATCGCACATCACGGCCACCCACCCGTCCGGCGGCCAGCCCGGTGAGGGCAGCCTGACGAGCAGCACGGCCACGAGCAGCGCCGCGGCAGGGAGCGCTATGACCGGCCGGGCGGCGATCCGGTGGGCGCCCAGGGCCACCACGGCACAGCCGACCGCAAGGTAGCCGACCGCGATAGCCCCCGAGCCCCAGGGCAACGCGGCACCCGGCAAGGTCGCGGCCTGGTGCGCCACCATCGCGATCACCCAGGCGATCGCCGCCGCTCCCCAGCCGAGCGCCACGCCTACGGGCTCGATCAGGAGCAGGGCCGTCCCGGCCAGCAACCCGAGGATCGTCGCAGGGCCGACCAATGGTTCCACCACGAGGTTCGCGGCGATGGCTACGAGGCTGACGCCGCCGCCGATTGCCGCAACGATCGGCGTACACATCAGCTGCGCAGCTGTGGGCACGGCGATCGCCTCGGCCGTTCCCGGCGGTACCCAGGCGGGCAGCCACGTCTCGAGACCCGCGGCCATGCCGGGCGCCAGCAACACGATGCCGGCGGTAGCCAACACCGACAGCGCGAACCCCGCGTTGTGGGCCAAAGCAGGGTCGGCAAGCAGGATCAGCAGGGCTGCTGCCGAGAGCGTACGCACGGCCCGCTCCGCACCCCCCGCGGTAAGCGACAGCAGCGCGATGCTGCCCATCACCGCGGCTCGCAACACGCTCGGCTCGGGCCGAGCCAGGACGACGAAGCCGAGCACGCCCAACAGACCGAGGCCGATCAGCCACCGGCCGCGTACGCCGGCCCAGCGGCCGAGCAGCACCAGCGCACCGACGACGAGGGTCAGGTTGGTGCCCGAGACGGCCGTGAGATGGCTGAGCCCGGAAGCACGGAAGTCAGCGATCACATTCTCTGGCAAATCCTGGTCGGCGCCGACGACGAGCCCCGGCACGAGCGCGCCTCCGGGAGCCGGCCCGCCGAGGGTCGACCGCGCGATGGCATCACGCAACCGGTCGGCCATCGTGAACAGAGCCGGTGGCGCACGCAGCCTGACCGGAGCCGTCCGGACGAGGAGCACACCGGCGACGTCAGCGCTATCGCTTGGTCTCAGCCGCCCGCTCGCCTTGACGGTCTCGCCGAGCCGGATATGACTCCACGATGCCGGCCCGAGCACAAGCGTCGGTGTGCGAACCGTGAGCTCTTGCCCACGGAACTCGACGTTCCTCGTGGTCACTCGGAGCACCGTAAAGTCGTCGAACCGGCCGCTCCGCAGACGCGGGTCGGAAGCCACCTGCGCGGTGAGCGTCACCGATGCCTCCTGATCCGCCAGGCGTGCCAGCGTCGAGTCGCTGATCGCTCGTCGGTGCAACAACCCGGAGAAGAAGCAGGCCAGCAGGGTCACCGAGATCGCCGCGCAGACCAAACTGCGTGTCCGCCAGGCGAGCAGACACAGGACCACGGCGCCAGCGATCACGAGATGCTCAGCCGCACCGCCGAAACCGAGCCAGGCGCCGGCATACGCAGCGGCTGCGGGTGCCAGCAGCCGGAGATCGCGCGGCTTGGCCGGGCTGGCCATGGATCCGGGTCTGGTCACAGCGTCACCAGCGGGGTCAGCTTCGCCAGTGTCGCTTCGCCTATCCCGTCGACCTCGAGCAGTTGGTCGACGGAGCTGAAGCCGCCGTGGGCATCACGCCACGACAAGATCGCCTGAGCGGTGACCGGACCGACCTCGGGGAGCGTGTCGAGGGTGGCCAGGTCGGCGGTGTTGAGGTTCACCAACGTGCCGGGACCGGTGGGCAGGGCAGTACCTCCGCTCGGTGAAGTCACCGTTCGCGGAGCACCCACCAGCACCTGCTGGCCGTCGACGAGCGGAGCAGCGAGGTTGACGGCCAGCCGGTCCGCTCCCCGCGACAGGCCACCCGCGCTCTTGATGGCGTCGGCGACGCGTGAGCCAGCGGGCAGCACCACGATGCCCGGGTGCCGGACCCTGCCCGCCACGTCGACGGTCAGCATCCCTCCGGGACTCGCCGTACTCGACGCGAGCGCGCCCGAGTCGGTCGCCGCGGGCGTTGAACCAGCCGGCGCGGAACTCGAGCCGGCGAGTGGCAACCCGGGTGCGGCGGCCGGCACGACCGAAACGGGACGCCCAGCCCGCAGCACCCACCACGCGGTGACGCTGAGCCCGAGCGCGATCGTGACCGCGAGCACTGCGAACGTCGAAGCACCCCAGCTCATCCGGCCCTGCAGGCCAGGCGGCAGTCGATCGCCCAGCCAACCACCCAGCCGACCAGACAGCCGGCCGGACAGCCGAGGGCGACGTGGCGCTACGTGGCGGCCGCCGACACCAGCTCCGGAGATCGGTCGGGCACGCAGTCGGTCGCTCGGATCGACCTGCCCCGCCGCTTGTTGTCCGGCTGGACGCGGTGACTCGCGAGGAGGAAGGGAAAGCTGTGGCATGCCGGGCAACGTAGACCGCGCGCCGGGCGTACGCCACGGTCAGTTTCACGGCCTGTGGACAACCGGCCCTGTGGACAAGATTTGGCCAGCCCGATTGTGGCCCATCCCGACAAGCCCAGCTGGCGTGTCATCGTCGCCATCGGCCACAAACCGGCCCGACTCGTCGCCATCGGCCACAATCCGGCACAGGCACAGGCACAGGCACAGGCACAGGCACACAGCGTGGCGGGGAGGCCCGCGTCGACACAAAACAGGCTCCGCGGATGTGGTCAGCCTTCGAAGCGGTAGCCCATGCCTCGGACGGTGCTGATCCGGTCAGCTCCGAGCTTCTTGCGCAGATATCCGACGTAGACGTCGACCACGTTGGAGCCGGGGTCGAAATCGTAGCCCCAGACGTGGGAGAGCAACTGCTCGCGAGACATCACTTGGCCGGCGTTGCGCATCAGGAACTCCGCCATCCTGAACTCGCGCGCGGAGAGTTCGACCGTCTTGCCGCCGACGCGGCTGGCGGTGCGCGCAAGCAGGTCGAGGCGAACTCCCCCGGCCTCGACGGCGTCCTCGCGGACGGAGGCGGCCTCGCCCGACTGACGTAGCCGCAGGCGTACGCGAGCGAGCAACTCCGCGAACCGGAACGGCTTGGGCATGTAATCGTCGGCACCGCCCTCGAGTGCGCTGACGGTGTCGGTGACCGAGTCCCGCGCGGTGAGCACGACGACCGGCATCGTCGAGCCGGTGGACCGCAACTGGTTGAGCAGTTCGAAGCCGTCCAGACGTGGCAGCCCGATATCGAGCACCATCAGGTCGAACTCACCCGAGCTGGCCAGGTCGAGACCGCTGATGCCGTCCGCGGCGATCGTCGTGGTGTGACCGTCGGCGGCCAGGCCCTTGGCCACGAACGAGGAGATACGCGGCTCGTCCTCGACGATCAGAATGCGGGGCATGTCCTAGACCTTAGGCCGAGTACCTAGAGCGTGTCTCTTCTTCCCGCCGCCGCATATTGCGAGACACGCTCTCGGCTTCGCCCACGTGGCGACCGGGTCGGGCAGGCAGCTCGAAGACGAACAGCGCGCCGTGGGGTTCGTCGTCGTACACCGATACCGTTCCACGATGTCCCTCCGCGATCGCCGAGACGATCGAGAGTCCGAGCCCGAAGCCGGCCAGTTCGTCGGCGTCGCCACCACGATCGAACCGCTCGAAGATGGACGACTTGTACTCGTCGGGTACGCCCGGTCCGTCGTCGCGCACCCAGAGGCGGAGTACGCCGGCGTCGAGGTCGGCGCCGAACGCGACCAGTCCGCCCCGCTCGGTGTGTTTGACGGCGTTGTCCGCGAGCTGCAGCAGCGCCTGGGTGATGCGCTGCTCGTCGATGACCACCGTACCGTCCGCCCGCTGGTCGATCGTCCAATCGCGGTCGCCGAGCGCACGCGCCTTGTCGACCACGGAATCGATCAGGTCGCCCAGCGCGCACTCGGCGAAGTCGACGAAATCGGGGTTCTCGGCCTTGGCGAGCAGGATCAGCTCGTCGACCAGCCGTGACATCCGGTCGGTCTCGTCCAGCAGCAGCTCGCGGGTGCGATCGACCTCCTCGGCGTCCCCTGCGTCGAGGAGCTCGATATGGCCGCGCAGGATCGTCAACGGCGTACGCAACTCGTGCCCGGCGTCGTCGAGAAAGGCGCGCTGAGTGCGGAAAGCGCCCTGGATCCGATCGAGCATCGCATTGAACGTGCGTGTGAGCTCGGTGATGTCGTCATTGCCCTCGATCGGAATGCGGCGTGACAGGTCGCCGGCCTCGATCTCGGCTGCGGTCTCGCGCAGCACCCGTACCGGTCGCAGCAGCCGGCCAGCCTGCCATGCGGCCACGCCGGTGATCAGGATGAGCGCCAGCAGGCTGGCGATCGTGTAGGTACGCATCAGGTCGTTGAGCGCGGCCCGGTCGTCGGCCATGAAATGAGCCACCACGAAGGCACCCTCGCGGCTGGCATCGGCGAGCGGCTGGACCTCCAGATAGACAGGCCCCCACTGGGTGTCGATCGTCGTGCTGCCACCAGTGGTCAGCCGTCCCTCCACTGCCGTGGTGAAGGCGGGGTCGTCGCGGAGGTCCTTCCGGTCGGACTGTGAGCTCTCCTGTGAGCCACCGTCCCAGTAGCCGACCATGAGCTCGGAGCGGTGCGGAACCTCTTGGCTGAGAAAGGTCCGAACGAGCCCGGGAATCGTGTCCTCTTGGCTGTTCCCTTGGAAGGTCGCGAACTCGGTGAGCACTCGGCCGGTGTCGCGTTCCACGTCGGCGTCCGTGTCGGACCGGGACAGAAGATACACGAGCAATCCGGCGCCGGCCAAGGCGAGAGCAGTCAGGATCGAGACGGCCAGAGTGATCCGGGAACGGACCGAGAAAGAAGGCGCAGACCAGTGGCGGGACGGCTCAGTCGCCGTCTCCGCCGGAATCGGTGCTGTCGCCTCCGCCGCCGTCATCCCCTCCGTGGTTCCAGTCGTCGCTGTCACCGTGGTGTCGGTGGCCATGGTGCCAGTGTCGTCCACCCAGGTGGCGACCGTCTCTGCCATGGTGTCCCCGATCGTTCTTCTGGTCACTCCCACCACGGTCGTCAGCGCACGGCTTGACCACTCTGTCGTCGGGGTCATCGGATTCGTCCGTCGCGCTTACCGGGGCGGTTGTGGCCGTCGCCCCCGGACAGGAGTCAGGTGTGGCCGCCACGGTCGGCCCCGCTGTTGAGCTCGGGGCCGACCTTGTGGGGGTCGAAGTGGGAGATGACTTGGACTTCTTGGTCGCCTTCGCGTTCTTTGCCAGGCTCGCGCTGGTGGGGGGTTCGGCGAGCACGATGGTCGATCGCGGCGTGGGGGTTTGCGCCGACGATGCGAGTGAGCCTGCGACATACGCCGCAGGCGGCATAGCGAACGCGGCTGCGACCACGAGCATCCACCACTTCACGGCGTCAGCCTGACGTCAGGGAGTGGGATGACCATGAGAGTTCGATGAGAGGCTTCTCATGAAAGGCTCAGCGGAGCGAGGGTCACCCCGACCATGCCGGGGCCGGTGTGCGCACCGACCACCGCACCAACCTCCTGCAGATCGATCACGCCCTCGAGCTGGTCCCCCAGCCGTGCGGCGAGCGCGTCCGCCAGTCGGTGCGCGCGCTCCTCGTTCGCGAGATGCGCGACGCTGACAACTGCTCGGCCGTCCCCGACCGCGGCTAGGGCGAGATCGGTGAGCCGGCCCAGAGCCCGCGCGGACGTGCGTACCTTCTCGACATTGCTGAGCACACCGTCCACTACCTGCAGCAGCGGCTTGACGGCCAGTGCGCCCCCGATGAGCGCCGAGGCCGCGCCGATGCGCCCTCCGCGCCGCAGATACTCCAGCGTGTCGACGTAGAGCAGGGTTGTCGTCGCTTCCCCGCACAATCGAGCAGTCTCCGCGACCTGTTCGGCAGAGCCGCCACCCGCGAGTACGCCGGCGGCACGCAGCACCGCGAGGCCAGTTGCGCGACCCACCTGCCTGCTGTCGACGACCGTCACGGGCACCGGCGACTCCTTGGAGGCCAGCACAGCCGACTCGTACGTCGCGCTCATCGCCTTGGACAGATGGATCGACACGAGGTGCCGAGCGCCCCCCTCCGCAGCCGCCTGGTAGGCCTGTAGCACCCGCGCGGGGCTGGGTCGCGAGGTGGACACCGGTACCCACTCCCTCAGCGCCGTCGCGACCGACTCGGGCGACGCCTCGGGGTCGACCCCCTCTTCGTAGGAGGTGTTGCCGATCACGACCTGCAGCGGCACCACGACCACGCCCGTCGTCTCGACCTCGTCCGCGGTCAGGCTGGCCGTCGAGTCGGTGACGATGGCGACCGGAGCGGGCATAGCGGCAGACTACCGACCGGCGTCTCGATACGCCGCCGCTCGTCCCTCACGGCGGCACTCGACCACCGCTGGCGGCTGCGGCTCTCTGCGCGGCCAAGTTGGCGAGGCGGCCAACGTTGGGCCGTGGTCCGGTTTGGCCCGTGACTGGTTGGCTTACGCGGTTGCTGGGTTGCACATTCTGCCAGCCAGCAACC
>JASGGG010000113.1:0-9266 GCA_047605165.1 Nocardioidaceae bacterium | reverse complement strand
CCGAAGACCCGCAGGCCGACCTCGGCGTCCTCGGGTAGGCCGTCGACCACGCTCCGCAGCGCCGACTTCGCGGCCGCGATCTTGCTCTGTCCGCCCCCGGCATCCTCTTTCATCGAGCCCGAGGAGTCGAGCACCAGGATCATCTTGGCCGCGCCCTCGGTGTCGTCGTCGGCGAGGGCTGTCGGTGGTGCCGTGAGGCCACCGATCGCTACCGTCGCGGTGAGAACACCGGCCACGAGAACAAGGCAACGTCGGAGTGCCATGTCTATCCCCTTCGAATCGTCGTGTGGACCAGCCTAGATATTTGCACTTGCGAACATCAACTATGCAGTAGCGAAAACTGGCGATAGGCTCCCGACCACACGAGGAGGGTGCGCGGTGGCGACAGAAAAGCGGAGCGAGCGCCTGGAGCAGCAGCGCCTGCTCTACGGCGAGCCGATTGGCGATCTTGTACGACGCCTCTGCGCGGCGTTCGGGCTCAATCAGGGCGAACTCGCCCGCGTTCTCGGTCTCAGCCCGGCGATGCTCTCCCAACTGGCCGGCGGCCAGCGGGTGAAGATCGGCAACCCGCATGTGGTCTCGCGGCTCCAGACGCTCCTCGACCTGGCCGCCGACGCCCCACGGATGACGCGGCAGCAACTCGCCGACCGGCTCTCCGAAGTTCGGGAGTCCCGCTCGGCCCTGACTGCCACGCAGCAGATCGCCGTCCCACCCGACCGGCTCGCCGTGCTGGTTGGGCGCCTGCTGCGTGCCGTCGCGTCGGGCCGCGAACTCGACGAGGCGGCCACCAGGATCGGCGATGTCGCCCCGGGGCTGGCCGAACTGATCCGGGTCTACGGAGGAGGCACCCAGGCGGAGGCGGAGCGACACCTGGAGTCGGTCAAGCACCTCCTCTGAGAACACGTTCTTACTGGAGCGAAAGCGCTGCAACTTCGCTCGAACCGAATCCGCACCTTTGAACCGCCTCTCCCATCGCTCCACGCTGCCTCCCGTGGCCTCGGCCAGGGCATTCACGATCGGTCCCAGCGCTGGCTCAGCCTCCACAGCCGCCGCCACGAGGGCAGCAACTGCCACCTCGATCTCGTCCGAGTCGCAGCGGCCGGCATGGATGTCCGCCGGTTCGATCATGGCGCTCATCGTGCCGGTGCCCTCCGACACGGAGGCGGGCACTGGCTCCCGGCTCAGGCACTTCCCGGCTCAGCCGCCGTACCTCGACGACCTACGCCGGCCCCCTCATTGCGGGAGATCGAGTCACTGCGGGATGTCGAGCAGCTTCTCACGGACGGCGTACATGACCGCCTCCATCCGCGAGTGCAGCTGGAGCTTCTCCAAGATGTTGCGCACGTGGTTCTTGACGGTGTTCTCGCTGATGAACATCAGCTTGCCGATATCGCGGTTGTTCAGGCCTTTGGCGACGAACCGGAGGACCTCCAGCTCGCGCTCGGTCAGCTGCGGCGTCGGGGCGTCACGGTCGCTGCGTGACATCGACTTGAACTCGTCGAGCAGCTTGACCGCCATGCTCGGGCTGATCAGCGACTGACCGTCGGCGACCAGGCGCACCGCCTGGGCGACCTCGTTCACCGAGGAGTCCTTGAGCAGGTACCCGGACGCGCCGTGCTTGACCGACTCGTACAGGTCCGACTCCAGGTCGCTACCGGTCAGCATGATCACCCGGCAGTCGGGTAACTGCTCCTTGACCTCCCGGCAGGCCTCGATGCCGCCGACCTTCGGCATGCGTACGTCCAACAGCACCACCTGAGCATCCGTGGCGCGTACGAGGTCCGCCAGCCCGGCTCCGTCGGAGGCTTCGGCGACCACGGAGATGTCGGTCTCGGCCTCCAGCAGCATCACCAGGCCGCGCCGGAACAGCTCCTGGTCGTCGACCACGACGACCCGCACGGAGCGGTCGGAGGGCGGTTCACTCTGGTGGGCTACAGACACCCTCGAATCATGACACGTTCGGACTAGTCCTAGAGGTGTTTTGTCCGATCTGGTGAGTTTTCGAGGCTGATCACACCGTAGTCGTAGCCCCGGCGGCGGTAGACCACGGAGGGCCGCTCGCTCTCCTTGTCGATGAACAGGAAGAAGTCGTGTCCGACCAGTTCCATCTCGTAGAGGGCCTGGTCCAGCGTCATCGGCTCGGCGGGGTGGGTCTTCTCCCGCACGACCAGCGGACCGTCCCCGACCACGGTGATCGGGCCGACCTGGCGCACCTCGCCGAGGTCGTCGGTCTCCGGCTCCTCACCAGCGGGTGCCGCGACACCGGAGAGCGCCTGCGCGACCGACACGGGCGCGTGCCGGCCGCGGTGCACCTTCTTGCGGTCGGCGGCCCGGCGCATCTGGCCGGTCATCTTGGACAGCGCCAGGTCGAGCGCCGCCATCTTGTCCTCGGCTGCGGCCTCGGCGCGGATCACCGGCCCTTTGGAGAAGGCGGTCAACTGCACGCGTGCGGCCCGGTCGGCCTGGCGGGGATTGGACTCCTTGGTCACCTCGACCTCGACCCGGATGATGCGATGGTCGTGCTTCTCCAATCGCGCGAGCTTCTCCTCGGCATGGGATCGGAAACTGTCGCTGATCTCACAGTTCCGGCTCCTGAACACGGTATCCATGCGCACTACCTCCAAGGGGTTGGTTGACGGTGATGTGCCCTCTATAAAAAGGAGTCCGTCCGGCCGACCTGGTCTTCGTCCCCACACCCGCCTGCTGAGGCTCTCGCAGCTTGCTGCCACTACTGACCTTCTCCCCCGGGCACGCCGTGTCTGACGGCGTGTGAGGGGCAGGACTTACGACTAAGCCGCACCGTGATCGGCGACCCCGTGACATCACGGAACGGGGCGCCTTACGTGGACCGTTTCGCCTGCGACTGGCATCGGCTTGCCGGGGCATCCAGCACCGCGATAGCACGGTTGTCCCGACGCAACCACGGACCCGGACGGACTCCATGACAAGACGTTAGTCGGGTCCTGGTTGATTCGGTAGGGAACGTCGGATCGGCGTGCGGGGTCGTTCGGCCCGAGTCACACCCGAACGACGTCGATGTGCAGGTCACGGGCCGCCGCGAGAGCGCCGATGTCGTCGACGTCGGAGGTGAAGACGACGTCGCCGTCGCGGGCAAGCACGACCAGCGCGGCATCGATCACGTCAGCGGCACCCGCCGAGCCGAGGAGCTCACCGGCGGCCCGGCCGAGCTCCTCGTTGAGCGGCACCGTCGCCAGGAAGCGAGTCGTCCGAGCCAGCGTGTTCCGGGACGCTCGCTCAGTCGGACGTGGGCAGGACCACTCCGGTTAGGACACCGAAAACACCGCGAACTCGCCACCCTCGGCCAACGGCAGGCATGACGCCGGATCGGGTTCCCACTCCTCGCTGGGCGCCGTCACGTAGCCGCCACGACCGGTGATCGTGTCACCCATGCCGAATTCGCCAAGACCAGCGATCGATACCCGCGTCCCCTCGGCATTCACCGACGAGCCCGGCGGCGCCACGAGGATGTTGACCCCGTTCAGAACCAAACACCCATGAGTCGAGATTCCCAAAGCCCCGGTCACCAGCGCGTCGTCACTGGGCGTCTCTTCACGCCCATTGTCCGACCACACGATCAGTGTCGCACTCTTGTGATCCTGACCGAGAGCGGGCGAGGGAGACCCGTCGCTATGGTCGGCGTCGTCGCAAGCCGACATGCTCACCAGCAACACCGACCCGAGCGCGGTGCCGATCGTCCTAGTCCTGCAGGATGGTCGCATCGAGAACATTCTGAGCACGACCGATTCGCGTGAAGTACGAGACGCCTGTTCCAGCACCTTTGTGAATACCTCGTGCCGTATTCCCAAGGAACCAAGGCCCCCCGCTGTCGCCGTCGGCAGAGACGTTGTCCTTTGTCACGTCAAGCCCGCACCAGTAACCGCTGGAGAACGACACCGCGAGAACGCCAACAAGACTCTTCATACTCTGGCCCCGTTCCACCTGGCTTTCAAAGCCCCATGGTGAGCATGCTCACACGAGGCGTCGCTCGGATCAACCTACCGACGCGGGCTCCGTACGTCGGCCGCCGGCGCAACCTGACGCCGGGGCCATCGCTCGCTCAGTCGGGCGAGCGAGGGCTCTTCGCCCGACGCTGGGTGGCGGCGATGCAGGCCGCGACGGCGACGGGTACGCCGGCGGACTCGAGTGCGGACTGCGCGGCCCGCAAGGTGGCGCCGGTGGTGACGACGTCGTCGACGAGCACCCAGGTGCTGTCCTGGCTGGCGGGGACGGCACGAGCACGTCCCGCGGGCACCGCGAAGGCGCCCGCGAGGTTGGCTTGCCGAGCCTCGCTGCCCAGCCCCGCCTGGTCCTCCGGGCGCCGGCGTACGCTCAGCAGCCGGGTCGCGCGCGCGTCCACCCCTGCGGCGCGGAGAACACTCGCAGCGGACCGGGTGACGCGCAGCAGCGGGTCATGTCCACGGGCGCGGGTCACGCTCCGAGCCGACGGCACCGGCACCAGCCGGACCGGGACCGGGTCGAGCGGCAGGTCGGCGACAACCGAGGCGAGGACGAGCCCGAGGGGGCCTGCCAGCGCGAGCCGGTTGCGCTCCTTGTGCGCGAGGACGAGCGAGCGTACGACGCCGTCGTACTCGCCGGCGGCGTAGACGGGGAGCAACCCTTCGGGCGACGGCGTGGGCATCGACAGACGGGCACCGTGGGGCAGGCCCGCCCGGCAGGTCGCACACAGGGCACGCCCCGGGATCGCACAGCCAGCACAGGCGGATCCGGTGAACAGGTCCAGCGCGGCGTCGACCAGTCCGGGCACGATGTCAGCCCGCGAACGCCGGCAGCCGCAGCGACGGCAGCTCGGTGGGGTCCCAGTGGCCCGAGGAGGTGAGGCGATAGAGCTTCCCGGCCCGGGTTTGCACGAAGACCGGAGCACTCGAGCCGGGCCAGGTCACCAGCGCGCGACCCGGCTCGAAGAGGGTCTCCGGGGTGGTGTTGTCGCGACTGGCCACGAAGGAGCCGTCGACACTCACCTTGGCGAGCCCGGTGCTGCCGGACCCCGGCGCGATCAGGACACCGAGAGTGGCGGGATCACTGAACGCGATATCGGCGCCGGGGCCGGCGAGCGATTCACCGCGAAGCTGCGCCGCTCCGACGCGTACCGCGGGCGAGACCCCGGTCGGCCGACCCTGCTGACTCCGGCTGATCCGCGCGACCACGACCTTGCCGTCGACCAACGCTGCCAGCCGGGTGCCGTCTCGGGAGACCTTCAGGCGGGCGACGTCGCCCCCGGTGATGCCGGGCGCGACGAGCGTCTTCCACCGCCCGCCGCGGACCACGCGGATCCGTGCCCCGCCCGCGCGGTCGTCGGCGACCCAGAGGAAGTCGTGCAGGTCGTAGGAGGGGTTGCTGAGGTCGACACCCGAATAGACCGTCTCGGGGGCAGGCTTCGAACCTGCCGGCTCGACCCGCGGCGCATCGAGCAATTGCCGCCCGTCGGCGGACACGCCGGCAACCCTGCTGTCGTCGGAGTCCGCGGTCAGGCTGACCGCGAAGGAGCGCAGCGGGCGTCCGTCGAACACCTCGGTCAGCTTCGTCGACGGGTCCGTCGAGCGGACGTCGGTCGACACGACGACACCGTCGTGGAGTCCGAACAGCTCCTGCGAGGCCGAGGTCAGCGCCGGGTCGTACCCGGCCCAGCCGGTGGTTGCCGAGGCGCCGGTCGACTGGTCCAGCGGGGTGTCGTCGACGGTCACCCGCAACCGCTCGACCCCGGGCACCTGTCGCAGCGTCCAGGCCAATTGAGCCAGCGCGCGGTCGAGCCGGTCACCGTCGATGTCGAGGAACTCCCGAGAGAGCGGCACCTGGGCGACGTCGTGCGCGACCGGAGCCGAGATGTCGAGCTTGGTGCCGTCGGGGAAGAACGTGCGCTCGACGGACTTGAGGTCGGGCGCCGGGCCCTGAAGCAGCCCGTCGACCAGCAGCGTCGGCAGCGTCGCTCCCGCTGGCAGGTAGACCGGCTCGGGTACGAGGATGTGTGCCGTCGGCTCGAAGAAGTACAGATTGAAGCGCAGGTAACGCGTGTCGAAGTGGTTGCGGGGCACGATCAGCGCGTCGGGCGGGTTGTCGATCCGCCACTCCCCCTTGGCCTGGACGAGCCGGAGGTCGGAGGTGATCGACCGCCCGTGGTTGGCCGCGCCCTGCCAGCCGCCGCGTGAGTCGAGCTGCACGGCCGAGCCGAGGGTGACCCGCACATCCGATCCGGCCGCCGAGGTGTTCCCGGGCTCGGTGGTGAGCGAGCTGTCGGCGTACACCAGCGTGCGCTTGCTCGGAGTCCAGCCGCTGCTGGCACTCTGGGTGAGGAACTGCCGCGCCGCGGAGAAGGTCAGCGGCGTCTCTCGCATCGAGTCGAGGAAGCCGTCGACGATCTCCTCGGGCGAGTCTCCCGGCAGCGGGCCACGCGGGTGGTAGTCGAAACCGCCGGCCTGGACGCTGGACTGACCCTCGGAGGCCGACTTCACCGGCCCCGAGTCGGGAAGGCCCGCGCAGCCGGCAAGCGTCGTGAGCACGCCCGCGAGCGCACAGAGCACGACGAGCGTACGTCTCATGAGGCACCTGCCGTGGCCGAGCGGCCGGCGTCGGCCGGGGCGAGCGGGAGCGGGCTGCGGACCGGCGGGTCACCGGCCCGGCGGGGCAGGGTGAGCCGGAACTGCGTACCCTGGCCCGGTGCACCCCAGGCTTGGAGCCAGCCTCCGTGAAGCCGGGCGTCCTCCAGTGCGATCGACAGACCGAGCCCGGTACCACCAGTGGTACGCGCCCGCGCCGGGTCGGCGCGCCAGAACCGATTGAACACCCGCACCTCGTCACCGGGCTTGAGTCCGACACCGTAATCCCGCACCGCCAACGCAGCGGAGTGCTCGTTCGCGGCAACCGTGACCAGCACGTCGGCGCTGTCGGCATAGTCGATGGCGTTGGTGATCAGGTTGCGCACGATCCGCTCCACCCGGCGAGCGTCGACCTCGGCGACCACGACCGTGTCGGCGTCGTCGATGACGACACGGGTGCCGCGAGCTTCGGCCAGTGGCCGGGTCGACTCGACCACGCGCCGAGCAATATCGCCCAGGCTCACGTCCTCGAGTTCGAGGTTGGCGGCGCCGGCATCGAACCGACTGATCTCCAGCAGATCCGACAGCAGCGCCTCGAAGCGGTCCAGCTCGGTCTGCAGCAGCTCCGCTGAGCGAGCGGTGACCGGGTCGAAGTCGGCGCGGGCATCGTGCAGCACGTCGCTGGCCATCCGGACTGTGGTCAGCGGAGTGCGAAGCTCGTGGGACACGTCGCTGACGAAGCGGCGCTGAGAGGCGGACATGTCCTCCAGCTTGCGGATCTGTTTCTGCAACGACGCGGCCATCTGGTTGAACGAGGTAGCGAGCCGTGCCAGGTCGTCGGCACCGCGGACCTGCATCCGCTCCTCGAGCCGCCCCGAGGCGAGCCGCTCGGCGGTGCGCCTGGCCAACCGGACCGGGGTGACGACCTGGCGGGTGACCAGCCAGGTAAGCCCTGCCACGAGTGCCAGCAGCAGTGCACCGCTGGTCAGCAGTGCCCGGCGTACCAGGGACAACGTCTGCTGCTCCTCGGTCAAGGGGAAGAGGTTGTAGACGGCGTAGGTGGCGCCGTCGGCCGGGATCACCAAGGTCGAGCCGGTGGCCACGCCGGGGACACTGGGCCGATCGGAGCTGACGTAGTCGATCCGGGTGTAGGTCCACGACGTGCCGGTGTGGTGGGGGTCCTCCACGGCACGGACCAGGTTGTCGGGCACGCTGGTCGCGTCGACGCCGGCGGTCGAGCTGACGCCGCCAGCACGACCGACGTTGTCCGCGTCGCGTGCCAGCGGGCCGGAGACGATCACCTCGTACCCCTGCGCGACACCGCGGCTGACCAGACTGGAGGTCAGCTGGCTGAGCTGGGTGGCGGGCTCGGCCTCCAGGCTGCTCGCGGCACGCAGCCGTTCCTCGGCGTCCTGGTTGCCGCGAATCGCCTCCGCGACCGATGCCTCGGTGCGTGAGTCGACCAGACCGTCGGTGATCTGCCGCAGCAGCGTCCAGCCGACGATCGACACGACGACGGCGCTGAGCAGGACCGTGCTGATGACGACCCGCGCCTGGATCGAGCGGCGCCAGATGCGCGGCGCCCGAATCGTTCTCACGAGTTGATGCCGGCCTTGTAGCCGACGCCCCGGACGGTCACCACGATCTCGGGGTTCTCCGGATCGTGCTCGACCTTGGAGCGCAGCCGCTGGACATGGACGTTGACCAGCCGGGTATCGGCGGCGTGGCGGTAGCCCCAGACCTGCTGGAGCAGCACCTCCCGGGAGAACACCTGCCAGGGCTTGCGAGCCAGGCAGACCAGCAAGTCGAACTCCAGCGGAGTCAGCGCGATCGGGACACCGTCGCGGCTGACCTGGTGCCCGGCGACGTCGATCGCCAGGTCGCCGACGGCAACGATCTCGGGAGCGATGTCGTGGGTGCGGCGCATCCGCGCGCGGATGCGGGCCACCAGCTCCTTGGGCTTGAACGGCTTGACGACGTAGTCGTCGGCCCCGGACTCGAGGCCGACGACTACGTCGACGGTGTCGTTGCGCGCGGTGAGCATCACGATCGGCACGCCCGACTCGGCGCGGATGTCCTTGCAGACGTCGACGCCGCTGCGACCGGGCAGCATCACGTCGAGGAGTACGACGTCGGGCCGGTACTCGCGAAACGCCGCGAGCGCCTGGTCACCGGTCGCCACCACCCGGGAGTCGAAGCCTTCGGTACGCAACACGATCGTGAGCATCTCGGCGAGGGCCGCGTCGTCGTCGACGACGAGAACGCGACTCTTCGGCGAGTGCTCAGACATCGCAAGCTCCCCCTAAGAAGAATCGCGGAATCGCGGCAGCGAGACCCCGCCGCACCGCGGAGCAGGCGACCACCCACCCACCGTCACGACGCGCCGACTCAAGAGGCAGCGCACCCATCTCGGCGCGGCACGGGAAAGCGAGCGGAGACATCGCGGCTAATAGCGGTAGTGGTCGGGCTTGTAGGGGCCGTCGGGCGAGACGCCGAGGTAGGAGGCCTGGTCGTCGGTGAGCCTGGTCAGGCTGACACCCAGCGAGGCGAGGTGCAGCCGGGCCACCTCCTCGTCGAGGTGCTTGGGGAGAACGTAGACGCCGACGGGATATTCCTCGGTCTTCGTGAACAGCTCGAGTTGCGCCAGCACCTGGTTGGTGAAGGAGTTCGACATCACGAACGACGGGTGACCGG
>JASGGG010000112.1:0-9286 GCA_047605165.1 Nocardioidaceae bacterium | reverse complement strand
CATCGAGGAGATCGAGGCGGCCCTCAAGGGCATGCTCAAGCCGGAGTTCGAGGAGGTCCAGCTCGGTACCGCCGAGATCCGGGAGATCTTCCGCTCCAGCAAGATCGGCAACATCGCCGGCTGTATGGTCACCAGCGGCGTCATTCGCCGCAACGCGAAGGTACGCCTGCTGCGTGACGGTGCCGTGGTGGCGGACAGCCTCGATCTCGCGTCGCTGCGCCGGGAGAAGGACGACGTCACCGAGGTCCGTGACGGGTTCGAGTGCGGCATGGTGTTGCGCAACTACAGCGACATCAAAATCGACGATGTCATCGAGGCGTTCGAGATGAAGGAAATCCCCCGGGGATGACATCTGCTCGTGTGCGCAAGATCGCCGATCGCATCCAGGTGACGGTCGCGGAGATGCTGGAGCGGCGGATCAAGGATCCGCGGCTGGGCTTCGTGACCGTCACCGACGTGCGGGTCAGCGGTGACACCCAGCACGCCTCGGTCTTCTACACCGTCCTCGGCGACGAGGCTCAGGCCGCCGACTCGGCGGTGGCGCTGGAGTCGGCCAAGGGGGTGCTCCGCTCCGAGGTCGGCAAGCAGCTCGGCACCCGGCACGTGCCCACGCTGGAGTTCGTCCGAGACGCCCTGCCCGAGTCGGCGCGGCACATCGACGAGCTGCTGGCCGCGGCCCGGGAGTCGGACGCGGTCGTGGCCGCGGCAGCGGCTGGTGCCGCGTACGCGGGGGAGGCGGATCCCTACCGCAAGCCCCGCGAAGACGACGAGCTGGATGACTGAGCCCCACTTGACGGAATCGCCGTGCGGCGTCAGCGGCACCTCACGGCACCGCACAGCACGGAACCAGGCTGCTGGCCGCACGTCACACAGAGCTAGGGACTGCCGCGCCAGTCGCGACTTGGAACGGTCGCGAGGTAGCGCATCGTGACGGGTCACGGCCTGTTGATCGTCGACAAGCCCGCGCGACTCACGTCCCACGACGTGGTCGCGCGGGCTCGCCGCATCACCGGCACCCGCAAGGTCGGTCACGCGGGCACCCTCGACCCGATGGCGACCGGCGTACTGGTGCTGGGTGTCGGCCGCGCCACCCGGCTACTCGGGCACATCACGTTGACCGACAAGGCGTACGACGCCACCGTGCGGCTGGGCGCGGCCACCACCACCGACGACGCCGAGGGCGAGGTCGTCGCGACGGTGCCGGCGACGGCGCTGACCCAGGAGTCGGTCGAGGCCGCGTTCGCGGCGCAGGTCGGCGACATCGAGCAGGTCCCGTCGTCGGTCTCGGCGATCAAGGTCGGCGGCAAGCGCGCGTACGCCAGGGTGCGGTCCGGCGAGCAGGTCGAGCTCCGTGCTCGTCCGGTCACGATCGGCTCGATCACGGTCGGTCCTCTCCGGCGGGTCGGTGACCTGGCCGACGTCGACATCTCCGTCACCTGTGGCAGCGGCACCTACGTCCGCGCGATCGCCCGCGACGCCGGAGCGGCACTCGGTGTCGGCGGGCACCTTACGATGCTGCGGCGTACCCGGGTCGGACCGTTCACCCTCGCCGACGCCTCACTGGATCTCGACGCCGGCAGCTATGCCCTGACGCCCATGGGCATCGTGGGGGAGCGATTGTTCCCGCACCTGCGCGTCACCGACGCCCAGGCCAAGGCGATCTCCTACGGTCAGAAGCTCGACCTCGAGCTCCCCGCAGCAGGCCCCGTCGCCATGCTGGCTCCTGACGGAGACCTGCTTGCGCTCTACGAGCAGCGTGGCCCGGCAGCGGCTCCGGTTGCGGTGTTCCGATAATCTGCGGACGTTCTCGACTTGGAGGTGACATGGTGCAGGTGTGGCGCTCGCTCGCCGGGCTGCCCGATCTCGGACGCACCGTCGTCACCGTCGGCAACTTCGACGGCGTCCACCTCGGCCACCAGCAGGTGCTGCGGCGCGCATGTGAGGTCGCGGGCGAGCTGGGCCTCGAGCATGTCGTCGCGGTGACCTTCGACCCGCACCCGTTCGCCGTGTTGCGACCCGAGCACGCCCCACCGCTGCTGACCACCATCGAGACGCGCACCGAGCTGCTCGGTGCCGCGGGTGCCGACGGCGTGCTCGTGGTCCCGTTCGACCGCGAGGTCGCGAGCTGGTCGCCTGAGCGGTTCGTGGCCGAGGTGATCGTCGGCGCGCTGCATGCGAAGGCCGTGGTCGTCGGCGCGAACTTCCGGTTCGGGCACAAGGCCGCCGGAGACGTGTCGTTGCTGCACCGGCTGGGGGAGTCGGACGATTTCGTCGCCGAGGGGGTCGCTCTGGACGGCGGACCGCAGGTGTGGAGCTCGACGTACGTGCGCAACTGCCTGATCGCCGGCGACGTCGAAGGCGCTGCCGAGGCGCTGGGCCGGCCGTACGCCATCCAAGGTGTGGTCATCCGCGGCGACCAGCGCGGCCGCGAGCTCGGCTTCCCGACGGCGAACGTGCCGATCTCCGGTCTGTGCGCACCGGCCGACGGCGTGTACGCCGGCTGGGTCTACCACGCGGGTGAGCGGCTACCGGCCGCGATCTCCATCGGCACCAACCCCACCTTCGCAGGCGAGCGCGACCGCCGGGTCGAGTCCTACGTGCTCGATCGCACCGACCTCGACCTCTACGACCAGCGGATCGAGGTCGAGTTCACCCACCGCATCCGCGGCATGGTCGCCTTCGAGTCCGTGGCGAAGCTGGTCGAGGTGATCGAGAGCGACGTCGCCGAGACCCGCCGCCTGCTCGGCCTCTGATCGCGCAGCCAAGAGGGCCGTGCAACGGGTTCGGTCATCGGTGTCGGACCCCGCCGCGATCTGGATTACCTGGTCCTCGGTGAGCGACTCGGGGGCCGAGAGATCGAGCGGGTTGTCACTTGGCAAGGTCGGCTCCGGAGGCAGTCGAGGCTGGTCTGGAAGTCTCACGGTCATACCAGTTCATCGCACCTGCCCCCAGAAGCGTTCACGAGGAGTGCACAGCGACCGGCAGCAATCCTTGTGCCACGGTGAGGAAGTCCTCGACTGTTGCTGGCGTAGCGATCTCGATACGCCGCTGCTCGTTCCTCGAGGTCATCAACGACGACGTGGAGCGGACGCGGGAGCTCCTCAGTAGCTGGACCAGATGCAGGCTTGTGGCCGATGCCGACAATCTCGTCCGGCGTGTCGTGGTCGCCATCGGCCACAAACCGGCGTGCACCGTCGCGATCGGCCACAAACCGGCCGCAGATGGAGGGGACGCACGTCAACGGCGCAGCCTTCGCCGGCGGACTCGAAAAGCCGGCCGCAGATGGAGGGGACGCACCTACCCCAGGATCGCCTTGCCGTAGTAGTCGCCGGCGGCGCGCAGTCCTGGCGGTACGGCGAAGAGGGCGCTGCTGGTGTGCAGGATGTACTCGTTGAGCAGGTCGTTCAGACCCAGTCGTCGTTGGATCGGGACGAACTGCTTGTGCGCGTTCTTCTGGAAGCAGATGAAGAACAGGCCGGCGTCGAGGTAGCCGGTGCGCGGATCGTTGCCGTCGGTGTAGGAGTAGCCCCGGCGCAGGATCATCTGGCCGTCGTTGGTGGCGGGCGCGGCCAGCCGGATGTGCGCGTTGGCGTCGATGACCAGGTTGCCTTCGTCGTCCTTGGCCGTCAGGTCGGGGGCGTCGAACTCCTTCTTCCCGGTCAGCGGCGCGCCGGTGTCCTTGACCCGGCCGAAGACCGCCTCCTGGTCGGCCAGGAAGTCGGTGTCCCAGCTCTCGATCAGCATCCGGATCCGGCGGGTGACCAGGTAGCTGCCGCCGATCATCCACTTCTGGTCGGTCTCGTCGCCGACCCACACGAAGTCGTCCAACTCCTGGGTGGATTCGAGTTTGATGTTGTTGGTGCCGTCCTTGAAGCCCATCAGGTTGCGCGGCGTCGCCTGGTGGGTGGAGGTCGAGGCGGTCTTGCCGAAGCCGAGCTGTGACCAGCGCATCACCGCGGTGCCGCGGGCGATCCGAGCGAAGTTGCGGATCACGTGGAAGGCGACCTGCGGGTCGTTCGCACATGCCTGGACGCCGATGTCGCCGTTGCTGATGGCCGGATCGAGTCGGTCGGCGGGCGGCAGCGCCGGGATGGGCCGGAGCGCGGCGGGCTTGAACCGCCCGAGCCCGAGCTTGTCGAAGAACGTCGGGCCGAAGCCGACGGTGATCGTCAGGTTGGATGCCGGCAGCCCGAACGCCTCACCGGTGTCGATCGGCGGAGCCGCCGGGCTGATCTCGACCGCCCCGACCGGCTTGCCCTGCGTCAACTGGGCGCCAGCGGCGGCCCATTGCGCCATCAACGTACGCACGGCATCGACCGAGACTCCGTCGCCTAGGTCGAAGGCCGCGAACGCCAGCCGGTCTTGGGCAGAGGTCGCGATCCCGGCCTGGTGCTTGCCGTAGAACGGAACCGCGCTGAACTGTGACTCGTGGTCGAATCCTGAGTCGTCCGAGCCGGCGCCGTCGTCTGCTCGGGCCACTCCGTAGCCGGCCGCGCCGCCGGCGATCAGCCCCGCGGTACCGACCGCGGCAGCCATGAACCCCCGCCGGCTAGTGCTGCCGGCGGGGGCCTGGTCGTCGTCCTGCTGGGTCATGTCAATTGACGTTAGCGACCTTGCTGGCGACCTTGGACATCGGCTCCTGGACGGCCTTCACGGCGGCCGCAAGCTTGAGCTTGTCGGCCTTGGTGAGGTCGGTGAAGAGCACGAACCCGGACGGGTCGTCGCCGGTGCGGTAGCTGTTCAGCAGCGTGTCGAGGGCGGCGAACCGGTCGCTGATCGTGCTGGCCAGGGTCGGGTCGATCTTCTCCAGCACCGGCTTGAGCTGGGCGAACGCCTGCTGGGCGCCCTCGTCGTTGTTGGCGAAGTCGAGCAGGTCGATGTGGGAGTAGCGCTCCTCCTCGCCGATGATCTTGCCGGTGGCCATCTCGTCGAGCAGCTCCTGGGCGCCGTTGGCCAGCTCGGTGGCCTGGTAGGTCAGGCCGTCGGTCAGCGACTGCAATTTCTTGACGTCGACCAGCAGGCGCGCGGCGACCTTGTCCAGCCCGTCGAGGCTCTTGTCTTGGAACAGGCCCTTCTCGATCACGTGGAAGCCGCGCCAGTTCTTGGCGGGAACCACGTCGCCGTCGCGGGCGTCGATGTCGGCGTCGAGGTTCTGCTTGCCCGAGACGAACGACTCGGCGACCGGCTCGATCTTCTCGTAGAACGGACGGGCTTTCTTGTACGCTTCCTGGGCCTTGGCCAGGTCACCGGACTTGATCGCGGTCTGCAGGTCCGCGACGGCGGCGACGAGGTAGCCGGCCTGGGTGCTGACGTAGGCGGCGTACCCCTCGGTGGCCTGCTTGAGCAGCGCCGCAGTGTCGTCGCTGACCTGGGCGGCCTCACCGGTCACGGTGATCGCGGTCTTCTCGGGGGTGGCGCCGGGGCAGTAGAGGGTGTAGTCGCCCGCGGTGACCGTCGCGGCGAACTCTCCGTCGAGGCCGGGTGGGAGGTTCTCCTTCTCGCCCACGATCCGCTCGTCGCTGAGCAGCTCGATCTCGCTGACCGCGGTCGCGTCGACGTTCTTGACCTTGATCGTCACTCCACCGGCGGCCAGCGTGGTCGTGTCGGGCACGCACCCCTCGGCGGCGGTGATCTCGACGTTCGCGACGCTGGGAGCGGCATCGTTCGACGCGCTGGTGTCGTCGCTGCTGGTCTTCCCGGCGTTGCCGTCGCTGGAGTCGCTGCCACACGCGGTGAGCCCCGCGATGGCGATGGTGACACCAGCGACGCCGACGGCGATCCGTAGCGTCCGGTTGCCTCGTGCGAGGGCTCGTTGCATCTTTCTGCTCCTGCGGTGTTGAATGCCTTATTAGGTAAGGCTGACCTTATCAGCGGGGATGCGCTGAGAGTCTCGGGGCGCCTGTTCCGGCTCGGCCTGACGCCACAGCACCAGAGCGGCGGTGCAGCAGCCGAGCGTGACCAGCCCGGTCAGCCAGGCGTACGCGCGCAGCCGGTCACGGCGAGCGGCATCGTCTCGCGCTTGCGCGGCGGCTTGGGCGGCCTGCGCTGACTCGGCGTCCGTCAAGGAGTCGGTGTGGTTCAGGACCGGCTTGCCGAGCGCGATCGCGCCGACGCGTGGCGAGGTGATCGTCGCGGTGACCACGGTGTCGACCGAGGCGTCCACGATCTGCCCGCTGTCCGGCTCGAGCCAGACCGTCGTAGTGGTCGTGGCGGCGTAGGAGGCCGGCAGGCTGTCGCCGTCGGCTGCGCTCAGTCCCAGCGGCAGCCGTCCTCCGTTGAGCGCGATCACCTTGGCCCGGGAGAGCTTCGCGGGCTGGCCGTCGACGTCCGGGTGCGAGGTGGCGGTGTACACGTCGGCCTGGAGGTCGTCGCGTACGTCGGTGCCGGTGTGCTTGAGCGTGACCGTCTCCGGCTGGCCCTCAGGCACGGATACCTCGGCTGTGACCGTCGGCTTCTCGCCGGCAGGGGGGTCGGTGACCCGGACGCTGAGCTGGTCGCCCGACACGGCCGAGCCGTGCGGCACGCCCGGTGCCGCGACGACCAGCCCGATCGTCACCACCGCCGCGATGCCGGCGGCGGCAGCGGTGAGCTTGGCCGTCGTACGCGGTGCCAGGCCCTTGCCGGGAGGCCAGGCGACGTAGAGACCGACGGGAACGACGTAGACCAGCCAGCCGGCTACCTCGATCACCGTGGGGAAGGGCTGGAGGCCGAGCATGCCGGTCAGCAGCGACGCGTGCACGCTGCCGGGAGTGACCAGCCAGGACAGGTCGAAGGCGCGCTCCTGGCCGAGGTTGAGCCAGCCCGCCTCGTGGGCGGTGTGCAACACGTTGACCACCAGGCCGCCCGCGACCAGGACGAGCAGGAAGCCGGTGACCCGGAAGAACTTGGAGAGGTTGAGGCGCACGCCGCCGCGGTAGATCCCGTACCCCAGTGCGATCGCGCACGCCAGGCCGAGGACCAGGCCGAGCACCGCCCCGCCGGTGTTGGTCGAGGCCTGGAACGCCGCGAGCAGGAAGACGGCGGTCTCGATGCCTTCGCGGAACACGGCGAGGAAGGCCATCGCCACCAAGGCCAGACCGACCCGGCGACCGGACGTCAGCGCCTGGCTCGTCATCGTCTCGAGCTGGCCCTTGAGTTCGCGTGAGTGTCGCCGCATCCAGACCACCATGGAGGTGACCAGCACCACGGCAAGCGCGCCGATGACGGTTTCCAGCATCTCCTGCTGACGCTGGGGGAGGTGGCTGGACAAGACCTGGAGGGCGATGCCGATGCCCAGGCAGATCGCGGCGGCCGCGGCCACGCCGACCCAGACCCAGCGCACTAGGCGCAACTCGCCCTGCTTGCGCAGGAAGGCGGCGATGATCCCGACGATCAGAGCGGCTTCGAGTCCCTCGCGCAGCCCGATCACGAAGGTGGGAAGCATCGGTCCTTCTCTCGGCCGTCCGCTATCGCGAGTTGGAGCCAGGTTAGGCATACCTATCTTGCCACGCCCGCCAACGTGCCGCCAATTGGGTGGTTCGCGCCCGCGCTGATAGCCTGGTGCGGTTGCCGTGTAACGGCCGCGGATCGATAGTGCCCGGGTGGACCTGCCCCGGCGCGCCGCGCAACGAACCGAAAGGGAGCACGTGTCCACTGGCACTGACACCAAGACCAAGCAGCAGATCATCGCCGAGTACGGCCTGTCCGAGGGCGACACCGGCTCTCCGGAGGTTCAGGTCGCGCTGCTCAGCCACCGCATCGCCCACCTGACCGAGCACCTCAAGCAGCACAAGCACGACCACCACACCCGTCGTGGCCTGCTCCTGCTGGTCGGCCGTCGCCGGCGTCTGCTCAACTACATGCGATCCGAAGACATCAACCGCTACCGCTCGATCGTCGAGCGGCTCGGCCTTCGTCGCTGACCTCGTCGGAGCGGCTACCCACACAGGGTGGCCGCTCCCACTACGTTGGCACCGACAACTGAATAACCACCACCAGAGAGCGACCGCAGACGTCTGGCTCGGTCCTCGGTAGTGGCCCTCGGGTCTCGACAAGCTCGACCGTCGACGGACCCGCAGGCCTCGATCGAAGACCGGCCCCGCCGTATACCCGGCACTGAAGGACGCCCTGCGTGCTCGCTTTCGCGAACACGAAAGGAAGGGAATCCCTATGGAGGGACCCGTCATCTCTGCCGTCGAGACCGTGATCGACAACGGAAAGTTCGGCACCCGCACCGTCAAGTTCGAGACCGGGCTGCTGGCCCGCCAGGCCGCCGGATCGGTGACCGCTTACCTCGACGACGAGACCATGCTGCTCTCGGCGACCACCGCCGGGAAGCACCCGAAGGACCACTTCGACTTCTTCCCGCTCACGATCGACGTGGAGGAGCGGATGTATGCCGTGGGCCAGATCCCTGGCTCGTTCTTCCGCAGCGAAGGCCGCCCGGGTGAGGACGCGATCCTCACCTGCCGGCTGATCGACCGCCCGCTGCGCCCAACCTTCAAGAAGGGTCTGCGCAACGAGGTCCAGGTCGTCATCACGGTGCTGGCGCTCGACCCCGACCAGCCCTACGACGTGCTCGCGATCAACGCGGCGTCGATGTCGACCCAGCTGTCGGGCCTGCCGTTCTCCGGCCCCGTCGGCGGCGTGCGCGTCGCCCTGATCGACGGCCAGTGGGTGGCGTTCCCGTCGCACAGCCAGCTCGAGGAGGCCGTCTTCGACATGGTCGTCGCGGGCCGGGTCACCGAGACCGGCGATGTCGCGATCATGATGGTCGAGGCCGAGGCCACCGAGCAGACCTGGAACCTGGTCCGTGCCGGCAAGCAGGCTCCCACCGAGGAGGTCGTCGCCACCGGGCTCGACGCCGCCAAGCCGTTCATCAAGCAGCTGGTCGAAGCCCAGGTGGAGCTGGCCAAGCAGGCCGCCAAGCCCGTCCAGGAGTTCCCGATCTTCCTCGACTACGAGGACGACGCGTACGCCGCTGTCGAGTCGGCCGCGAAGGCGCAGATCGCCGACGCCATGACGATCGTGAGCAAGGCCGAGCGCGAGGACAAGCTCGACGCCATCAAGGACGCCATCCTCGAGCAGATCGCGCCGTCCTTCGAGGGTCGCGAGAAGGAGTTGGGCGCGGCGTTCCGCAGCGTCACCAAGTCCGTGGTCCGCGAGCGCGTGCTGCGCGACAAGGTCCGCATCGACGGGCGCGGGCTGTCCGACATTCGCACCTTGACCGCCGAGGTCGGCGTGATCCCGCGGGTGCACGGCTCGGCGCTGTTCGAGCGCGGCGAGACCCAGATCCTGGGCGTCACCA
>JASGGG010000111.1:0-9369 GCA_047605165.1 Nocardioidaceae bacterium | reverse complement strand
GTCGGGCGCTGCAACGTCCAGTTGATGACGACCTGCGGCACCGTCTTGCCGGTCTCCTCGGCGACCTCCTCGAGAGCGTCGACGAGCGCGTAGAGGTCGTCCTCGTCGAACGGCGGCGCGTCCTTCAGCATCCAGTTCAACCGGCTGTTCTCCGGCCACGGCACACCCCGCTTGATGCGGCCGGTCAGCAGACCCCACCCGAGCGGGCTCCAGACGATCGCTCCCATGCCCTGGTCCTGCCCCATGGGCATCAGATCGAGCTCGTAGTCGCGGCACAGCAGCGAGTAGTGGATCTGCTGCGCGACGTAGCGCGAGTAGCCGTACTTCTCGGCCACCGCCTGCGACTTCATGACGTGCCACGCGGACTGGTTGGACACCCCGAGGTAGCGGATCTTGCCCGCACGCACGAAGTCGTCGAGCGTGGACAGCGTCTCCTCCACCGGCGTCAGACCGTCGTAGATGTGGACGAGGAACAGGTCGATGTAGTCGGTGCCGAGCCTTCGCAGGGACTGCTCGATGGACCGGGTGAGGTTCTGGCGCGACAGTCCCACCTGGTTGGGTCCCGGTCCCGACGGCATGCCCGCCTTGGTCATGATGAGGACGTCGTCGCGCCGGCCCTTGATGGCCGCGCCGAGGATGTCCTCCGAGTGGCCGAGGCCGTAGGTCGTCGCCGTGTCGAACATTGTGACACCGTGCTCAAGGCAGATGTCGACCATCCGGCGGGCCTCGTCCTGATCCAGCGTCGGCGGGCCGTCGTCCAAGTGCGGCGCGAAGAAGCCCGTGCCGTAGCTGAGGACTGGGACGAACAGTCCCGACGTTCCGAGTTGACGAGTCTCCATCTTGGCGCTGCGCTGCAGACGATCAGGATGCCGCGGGCGGCGTCGGCAGCGGGAAGCTCGTAGCGGCAACGATCGCAAGTCCGACGGCGGCCGCAGTCGGATCCACGACGGGGATGCCGAGAGCCTGCTCCAACAGGTCCCGCGCGAAAGAAACGCCGCCCTCACCGAGGACGATTACGTCGGCACCATCCTCGTCGCGAAGCGCCGTCCCCACTTTGACAAGAGCGGCGGCGACCGCGTTGGGATCGATCGCCGTGGTCGGATCATCCGCGTGCTCGGCGTCCCCGAGGTCGAGATCGATCGCCCGTTCACCGACGACCCGATCGGAGATGCCCAGGCTCTCGTAGTACTTGCGATGACGGGGAACCGCCGCATCTTGCACGGCGATTACGCCGACCTTGTCGCCGAGCGCCAACGCCGCGTTGATCCCCGATTGGTTGATACCGAGCACCTTGCGCCCCTTCGACACGGCGCGAGCTTCGGCCAGTCCCGGGTCGGCAAAGCACGCGACGACGAAGACGTCGGTTTCGGTGTCGCCCTCGACCAGCTTCTTGAGGGGCGCGGCGACGCTGTCGATGTCTTGCTGCGTCTGCATGAGCTTGGGCCCGCCCGGCAACGTGATGACCTCGATCTCCGGGCCGTCGGCAGATACCAACGGCGCGATGGACGCCTCGATTCGTAGTCGGATCGGCTCATTGTCGTCGGCATTGACGACGGTGATCTTCTTGCGGGAAGTGGTCATACGATCACCGTAGCCGCCTGTGCTGGTCAAGGCGCGTTGAACCCTGATTGTTCGACCGGCGACCCGATCGTCGCGGCGTCCGACGGCAACATCCTGTCCGTGGCCGCCGCGCCGGGTTCTTGATGGAGAGCCCTCACCGCTCCGCGCCAAAGGCGGCCAGAAAAGTGCGGGCCGCGGCGGCCGCGGCGCGCTCGCGCTGGGCGCCCGGCGGCGTCTCGGTCGGCACGAACTGTGCGCGGTCCTGGATCGGGCCGAGGCTCAGGTAGGCGAAGTGCGTCGCGGCGACCACGAGGTCGTCGATGTCGAGGAGGCCCGCTTCGACGTACGGGGCGAGGCAGGCCGCGACCGCCGCGACGCCCTGCTCGGGGCCCTCCCGGTAGTAGTGCGCGGCAAGGTCGGGGAATTGCTCGGCCTCGGCGATGACCAGTCGGCGGACCGCGAGCACGTGGGGCTGGAGCACGCCGTCGAGATAGGCCCGCGCCACCTGCCGCAGGCGCTCCTCCAACGTCTCGCGCGTCGTCGCGGGGACTGGGCCGAAGGCAGTCGTGACGACCTCGACAACGACTCGGGCGTTGGCTGTGACGCTGTCGACGATCTCACGGAAGAGCCGTTCCTTGTCATGGAACTGCTTGTAGACGGTCTGTTTGGAGACGCTCGCCCGCGCGGCGATCTGGTCCATGCTCGTGCCGCGAAACCCGTGTTCGAGGAAAAGCGATGTGGCGGCCGCGAGGACCGCCTGACGCTTGCGCTCGGTGCGACCGAGCGAGGGGGAGTCAGCCATCTCATCTCCTGTAGTACTAGACAGTCTAGTTTGATTAGCCGTATGGTGGGTCTCTGCTCCGATACGTGGGGCCCGATAGAAGGAGGCTCCCATGGAGCACATCTCATGGATCGGCGTGCTGCTCGGCGCGGTGACACTGTTCGTCCTCGGCGGCCTGTGGTTCACCGCGCTGTTCGGCGCCGCCTACCGCGAGGAACTCGGCGTGCCCGCCTCGGCCGACGGCGGCACACCCGTCCCACCGAGGCCCGAGTTCGCAAAGGCGTTGGCCGGCCAGTTCCTCGCCGGGCTCTTCATCGCCGCCGCCCTCGCCTGGCTGATCGGCGACGGCTCGGCCAGTCATGGAGCGAAGGTCGGCGCGGTCGGTGGGCTGCTCGTGGCGGCGGCGCTGACCCAACTCCACCAATTCGAAGGCAAGAGCCCGCGTCATCTGCTCATCACCGCCTCGTACATGGTCGTCGGACTGACCCTCGTCGGAACCGTCGTGGGCGCCTTCCAGGCGTGACGTCGCTGGCTAGGTCTACGGCGGCCGCGACCCCGCCCTGCGTCATCTCACGCCCCACGTTGTTATGTTTCAAAGCTTCTGCTTCGTAGCCGGATGGTCGGGGAGCAAGTTGGCGAATCCGGATGTCATCCGGCGGTTTCCCCTCGCGCGACCCGGACCAACGACACCGCCACAGCATATCCGGCACAGCAGGACACCAAGCCCGGTTCCACGGCCAGGCCCTGTACCGGGGTGGCCGTCACCGGCCACCCCGGCCGCTCTGTGTCGGAATGTGTCGAAATACAGAGGGGCGGCTCCTGGTCGTTGACCAGAAACCGCCCCTTACCTGCGGAAGCGGAGGGATTTGAACCCCCGGTCGCTCTCACGACGCTCGCTTTCAAGGCGAGTCAGCGACATATCGGTTATTCGAGCTAGATATTTCCCTGGTCAGGCACTTCATCCGGCCTATCGCGCGGTCGCAACGCGCCATGCTTCGGCCATCTGTGTCAGATTCGTGTCATCGAGGGTCACCTAGAACGCCGCCGCCGATATGCATGAAGACCCTCCGACCTCGGTCCCGCGTAACGCTGCCGCTTCCGTTCTCGAACATACTCCATCACCCCTATTCCGCGATCGTCTCGCGTCCCTGGGCTTGTCACCTTGGCACCGCCGCGCCGAAGGAGCGGTCGGTCACGACACCTGAGCGCTTCTCCGTTCATCCCGTCGGCATCAGGAGTAGATGACGGACCGGCTACAATCGGCCTGGTGTTGGTTGGGAATCGGTTCTTTGGGAGTACCGCCCGAATCGTCGGGGTAGCAATCGCGGCCGCACTGTTCGCAGCGGGATGTGGCACCGGTGATTCCGACCATCAATCAACGCCAGCTGTGGACTGGGGGCCGGTTCAGCACGACACGGGTCCCCTGACGAAACACTTTCCTGCGCTGGGTAGGCCGTCGGCGGCGGTGTGGGCCAAGGGCTCCGTCGGCCCTGCTAACGACCGGTTCGATATCCCCGCGCCCCCGTCGACGCGGGTGGACGCGATCGTGGTGCTTGATCCGACTGCAGCGGACCGATTTCGTCGCAGTCTCGAGAACAAGGGCAAGATTCAGCTGGATGACGGCGAGTGGGTGGACAACCCGGATGTCGGTGCCAACGAACCGCAGGTGCCCTCCACGCCGAGAGTCGCTCCGGCTCTTCAATCGAGGCTGCCTGGTGGAACGTTTGTAAGTGGCAGCAGAAATCTGGGGGCAACGGACGGTTGGGAAGGCAAGGTGTTCATGTCGACAGACCAGCCCGTAATGGTATTGAGCATGATCCTGCCGTGGGCTACTGCCTTCAAATAGTCAGCGCTCACGACCCCGACCAGGTACGCGTGCCCGCGACGGCACACGCCCAGCACTGATTGCAGGAACCCGGTCAGCCCCTATCGCTCAGGATCACGTACTCTTCCGCGGTCGATCAGTACTATGATCCTCTCGAGACAGGAGGCTCCAGGTGACCGACCTTCTAAAAGCAGACTTCGAAGCAATCCGCAGCCTAGGGCGGGCTCTTGGCAGCGAAGCTGATTCGATCAGAAGCATCGAGTGCATCCCCCTGCCGGTAATGCCCGGTTCGCCGATCGAGAGCGCGTCGAGGACCAGCGACCGCGAGGTTAGGCTGTCATTCAACTACTTCGCCGACACGATCGACGAGCTAGGCGACCAGATCTCGCAGGCTGCCACTACCTACGAAGCGACCGAAGAAGCGTTTGCCAACCGCCTGAGAGCCTTCCGGAGAGGGAAATGACAACGGTCTCTCACGTCCGTCGATGTCAGCCTTCCACGATGAAGGACTATGGCAGCGCGATCAAGGCGCAAGGCCGGGAGTTCATAGCGTCGGTTACCCGCGCCCAAACATCGGTCGACAAGACGATGGTCGCCTGGCAAGGAAGCGCTGCCACCGCCGCAGCGGGCCGAACCTGGGCCGATGCCGTCGCGGCGACAAAAGTTGACGATGTCGTCGATGGACTCGGCGATGTCCAGATCATGTGGGGGCATCAGCTCGCGGGAACGAAGGATCGCCTTCTAGTCTTGGTGGACAACGAGGCCCCGGCCGCAGGAATGCGTGTCAGCGACGACGGTCACGTCACGCCACCGAAAGTTCCTGTGATCGACGGGGACAAGGCGAGTGCTGCTCTTGCACAAGCGCAAGTCGACAAGCTAGCCAAGGAGCTCGAGCGAAGGATCAAGCAGCTCCTGACGGAGTTCGGGGACGGGGAGGGCCGGGCCGCCGACGCGATTTACATCGCTACAAACTTGCTGAACCGACTGCGGCGCAGTCCGCTCGCGGGTTGGGGCTGGCTCAACCTAGGGGTACCCGGTCAACCACCCCTTCCCGACGATCCGAACGGAACGGGTCCACGCTATGTGCTGGGTCGGCCGACGCGACCTCATTTCGATGCGCATGACCAGTTCAAGTACAACTCCAAGAAGCCAACCGCTCAGGACTATCGCGACTGGGCAAAATGGAAGGCAATTCTGGCAGCTGGCAGAGCAATCGGTCTGGATGACGGGACCGACATGTACGCCCACTACCAATCCAACAAAGGAACCCCGAAATGGTTCGACTACGCGGAGGGGTACCGTGAAGATGCGACCATCAAGAAGGCGGTCGACGCCGAGATTGCTGAGGCAGCAGCAGCGGCGGACAGGTATGCCCGGAGTGGGCACAGCTCCTTCTCGATCACGGGTGACGGCCGAACGGTCCCTCAGGTAAGCACTAACAACTGGCAGCGAACCATCGGCTCGTACCAGCAATGGAGCCACAGCAACGTCAGAGTCGAGGGTAACAGGGTGGTCATGGACGTCACCGTCGAGGCTGCGGACCGGTACAATTTCAACCGCAACCAGCAGGATGTCGGTTCGGGATTGCCAGACAACGCGAATGGCCGCTTCGCCGAACTGGGGTGGGCGAAACCCTTCGATACCCATGGAAGCATCACCAAGACCGTGTCCTGGGAGATTGGCCACCCTCCACCTGCAGGAACTACCCCCGACGTCGGTAGCCCAGTACGGAATCTCGGCGCTGAGGACCGTTCGGACAACCGAAACTCAGCCAGTCCAACGCTACCTCGGTAATTGAGCATGAGCACTGGAAGCATAGAAGAGTTCAGCAGGAAGGCGCAGGCAGCCCAAGCGA
This sequence comes from Nocardioidaceae bacterium, assembly GCA_047605165.1. Taxonomy (GTDB): domain Bacteria; phylum Actinomycetota; class Actinomycetes; order Propionibacteriales; family Nocardioidaceae; genus SSC3. Next base: position 3,348 of record JASGGG010000111.1, on the reverse strand, counting down.
GGCTGCAGGCGATCCGCGGAAACGGCAAGGCCGGCGGTATCCAGGTCGAGGTCGATGGCGAAGGTCGACTCTTGTCCGTCACGTCCCCAGACGAGGACGAGATCCTAGAAGCGTATCGCCGTGCAGTTGCAGCGTCGCGGAACCTCGTGTGCGAGGCTGTCGAAGACCTGGTCAACGACCCATTTGCAGAGACCGTGAGCAGTCTCGTCCGTGCAAGTGAGCAAGTACGAACAGCGGACGACTCGAAACGCGCCGAAGCCATAGAAGCTGAGTGGGAGGAGATGCGCCGCGATCCACTGCGACGCAGACACTAATCCCCCCGGACTAGTAGTGGATCCTCCCGCCCGACCACATCTGTCAGCACCCGCCGGGACCAGCCCCACCCACCCTTACTTAAACGAGGGCACGTCTACCTCGATGACTCGGTGAAGCACCGGTCAACTAAATGTGATGCGCTTCGACGCCGAACACAACAAGATGGACTTTCATCGCCGTTCGCGTCGACCGCCGGGAGGACCAGTGACCGCACCGCGTCGTCCTCTGTGGCAGCACGTCCCCGCCCGAGACCTGGTCCCCGGTGACGCCGTCTTCGACCTGTCCGCCGACTTCGCCTACGCCCACGTCCTCGACGTGGCCACATCAGGCGACGAGGTCGCCGTCACTGTGCGCGCCTACTCCAACGACGGCGGCCACGCCGCTGGCCAGCACTCGCTGCTCCTCGATGCCGACCGCATGTGCGAGGTCGCGCGCCGCCGCCAGCCCGAGCTCTAACCCAGCTCCCCGCTACCAACCGCCAGCCTGGCTCAGGCAGGCGGGCATTGTCAGCCCCCAACGAGAGGATCAGCAGATGAACCAACGACCCGCACCCGACCCCGAGCAGATCGTCGAGAAGGTGGCCGCCATCCAGGCCGCTGGCGGCTTCTTCCTCACCGACGAGGACCGCGCCGCGATCCGCCGCGTCCTGTCCGGCGAGACGATCCCCGAGCAGGAGCTCGAGCAGGCGATGGCCGAGGTGGCCAGCGCCCGGACCGGCCCGCCGCCCTCGGGCCCGCCATTGAACGACAACCTGCTGGGCCTCACCGACGCCGCCGAGCTCCACTACGTCGAGCGCCGCATCACCAGCTGCCGCATCGCCGAGATGACCGCTGACCCCACCATCGTCTACCGGAAGAAGAACTGATGGCCAAGAAGCCGAAGAAGCCCCGGCCGCCCGACCTGACTCCCATCGTCTGCCTGGACCACGACGGCGTGCTCAACGCCGTGGACCCCGACGGCTCGCTGGTCGCCTCGGGCGCCGGCTGGGAGCGGTTCGTCGTCGACGTCACCCCGCAGACGTGGCCCTACCGTCGCTATCTCGCCGGCCCGCCGCCGGGCCCGGCCCAGTTGTCCATGACTCTCAACCCGGGCCTGCACGGCACCTGGATCAAGTCGTTGCTGGCGCGCGGAGCGCAGGTGGGCATCGCTTCGACCTGGGAAGAAACCTGGAACATGTACGTCCCCGAGCTCTTGGGCGTGCCGGAGCTGCCGATGGCCATCTCCCACGCCGAGCACGACCGCAGCAAGAAGTCGGAGACCGCCGACCAGTGGAAGGCTCGCGCGCTGGCCGACCGCTACCAGCACAGCAAGCCATTGGTCTGGGTCGACGACTGGGCGCAGCCCTGGGCTCAGCGCTGGACCCGCCGCAGCCCGGAGAACACCCTCGTCATCCCCACCGACGAGCGCGTCGGGCTGACCAAGCCGCAAATGGACCAGATCGACGAGTTCGTCGACAGATTCTTGGAAGCAGCCAAGTGAGCACCGCTCCGACCTCCCCGCACCCCGACGCCGTCGACATCGAGCGCTTGGCGCTCGTCGGCGACGTCCACGGCAACACCCTGTGGATGCTGCGCACCCTCGCCGACGCGAACGGCGCAGCGCGCCAAGGTGCTCAAGCCGCCCTGCAGCTCGGCGACTTCGGCATCTGGCCCGGCACCCCCGGCCAGCGGTACCTCGACGACGTCGAGACCGTTGCCGCTCGGCTCAGCCTCACGGTCTACGTCGTCCCCGGCAACCACGAGGACTGGGACCAGATCGACGCCGCCCCGCGCACCGACGGCGTCATCGTCATGCGCCCGCACATCGTGGTACTGCCCACCGGGACCCGGTGGACCTGGGCCGGCCAGCGCTGGGTCGCCATCGGCGGCGCGGTGTCCATCGACCGCGAACTCCGCGACGAAGGCAAGAACTGGTGGCCGCAAGAGGTCATCTCGCCCGAAGAGGCGAAGCAGATCATCGCCGACGGCCAGGTGGACGTCGTGGCCAGCCACGACGCTCCCGACGGCATCACCGTGCTCACGCACCACCTCATGGTCAACGGCATGGCCGCCTACTTCCCCGCCCACGTCATGGCCGATGCCGACGCACACCGGGACCTGCTCGGGCAGATCGTCCAGTCGATCGAGCCCACGCACCTGTGGCACGGGCACTACCACCACGCGTACCGCGACGACTTCTCGCTCCAGACACCGCGAGGAACCGTCAAGGTGCGGGGCCTGGACTGCGACGGAGCGCCGTCGCTGAACGACAACATGGTCGTCGTCGACCTGCCATTGAACTGAAGGAGGACCCATGACCAAGAAGGACCCGTTGCACGTCGAGTTCCAGCTCGACTCCGAGCAGAACGGCCGCATCCTCGATCTGTGGATCGCACAAAGCGGAAAAAGCCCCGACGAATGGCTCAACGGCCTCATCGCGGAGTACGAGCTCGACCAGCAGGCCCAGATCGGACAACGGCTCAAGGCCCTCGGCGACGCCAACGCTCCCTACGTGGCCAAGGCCCGTGCCGAAGCCGAAGCCCGAGGCGAGGACTTCGACGACATGACATCCAGGAAGACCGGCCTGGCCAGACCTCGGCCGGCCAGCGCCCGAGCGCCCAAGCCGGACTCGTCCTGGCGCCAACGCGGCCTCGTACGCCGCCCTGGTCGCGACGTTGATGCGCTGGCCAGCGAGCCAATCGGTCACCGCATCGGCCACCGTCAGATCGTTCTTCGCCACCTTCGGCTTTGCCTTGAGCTGCTCGGCACGCCACTCCGCGGCTTCAGCAGCGGATTTGAACCGCTTGCGCTTCTGGCGGCGGCCCGTCGGGCCCATGATGTCCAGCCGCACCTCATACCGAATATCGCTGCTCGGCAGCTCGACCTTCTCCACACCCACGCGTTTCGCCATGGGATTACTCTAGGTCGTTAGTGTCAGGTGTGTGTCAACAACGAAATCAGCGACGGTTTCGTGGATACTCGAAACCGTCGCTGACCTGCAGCGGAAGCGGAGGGATTTGAACCCCCGGTCGCTCTCACGACGCTCGCTTTCAAG
>JASGGG010000110.1:0-9410 GCA_047605165.1 Nocardioidaceae bacterium | reverse complement strand
TCAGGTCGTCCGTCTGAGCGGGACGTATACGTCCCGCTCAGACGGACGACCTGAGGGCGAGGTCACCCCTCGACCGTGCCACACTCCCAGCGTGCCGCTCACCGTCGTACGCCATGCCCCCACTGCCGCGAACTACGCGGGAGTCTTCCAGGGCCAAACTGACGTTCCTCCGCTTCCACTGGGCGAGGTCACGCCGATTCCGGCGATGCCCGCGGACGTGCTCGTGTCGTCGCCGTTGCAGCGCGCGGTCGTGGCCGCACGAGCACTGTTCCCCACCCGCGAGCCCCGACTCGACCCGCGCCTGATGGAGCGGGCGGTCGGCGCGTGGGAGGGGCTCGACCGCGCCGCGGTGCTCGCATCCTGGCCGGACAGCCTCGTCGACGGGCGGATCAACCCCGACGTGACTCCGCCCGGAGGAGAGTCGATCGGCGAGTTCCTCGCGCGGGTGCACGGATTCCTCGACGAGCAGGCCGAGGAAACCAGGCACGTGTACGCGGTCACCCACAACGGCTGGATCCAGGCCGCGCTGCTGCTGACCGGAGTCATCAGCCTCGGCCAACTGTTCGCCGACCCCGTACCGTTCCTGACCCCGCTCCCCCTCGATCTCCGTACCCTCTACCACCCCGACCAGGTGTGGACGCCCGGCAAGCCCATCGAGTAGGGCCGGCTGGTAGCCAAGGTCACGGCCATCACCTCACTCCGGCTGCCGGCCCCCGCCGAAGATCGGCGCCAGCAGGTTCGCGACGCCTTGGCCGACCAGCTCGCGGTCGGGGTCGAACCGGCGGCCCACGCTCATCCCGTCGGCAGCTGCTGGATTGTGGCCGATCCTGACGGTGATCGCTGGATTGTGGCCGATGCAGACAGCGTTTCGACCGAATTCACTGTCGCCATCGGCCACAATCCGGCCCAGCCTGCCGCGATCGGCCACAATCCGGCCCAGCCTGCCGCGATCGGCCACAATCCGGCTTCAGTCACCCTCGGCAGCGCGCAGGGTGTGTCGCGTCTCGGCGGTGGTGGCCTGCCAGCCCGGCTTCGAGACCCGCACGATCGCCCAGATGCGGTGACCCTCGTCGGCGGTGCGTACGCGGTAGTGCTTGCGGTGCGCATGCCGAATCCGGTGGCCGTCGCGCCACCAGGTGTAGGTGACCTTCGCCCTGCCGGGCTTGACGTGTGCGGGGTGCACGGTCAGCACCCGCCCGATGATCGCGCGGCCGGTCAGCGACGGCTTGCGGTCGACGCTGGCGAAGCCCCGGAAGACATGCACCGCTGCGTTGGCTCGCGCCGGCAGGTAGCCGACGCTCCGCACGGTGACGCGTACGCGTACGCGTCCGTCGGTCTTGGGCCGGAACGTCGCGGACGTCGCGCCCGCCACCGGCTTACCGTCGACGAACCACTGGTACTGGACCTGCTCGGGTTTCCGCGACCACGTGCCCGTGCTGGCGGTCAGGGTCTGGTGGACCAGGTTGGTGCCGGTGATCCTCGGTGCGGTGGTCATGGTGACGACCCCGGGCGCGGTCGGCTTCGACGCGACCGAAGAGACGGCTGCTGTGGCGTAGCCGTCACGCTTGGCGGTGACACGCACCTGCACGCTCTTGCCGAGGTCGGCAGGCACGGGCGTATAGCTGGTACCGGTCGCGCCCTTGACCGCGGCGCCGGACACGTACCACTGGTAGGTCAGCGTCGGAGCCGGGGACCACTTGCCGGCCGACGCGGTCAGCGTCACGCCGACCTGCGCGGTGCCGCTGACGGTCGGTGCTACCGAATTCAGCAGGGTCCCGACAGCGACGGCAGCGGTGGCCGACGAGGTCTCGGTCACCGTGGTGTATCCGGAGGACGCGATCTTCACGGTCACCGTCAGCTTCTTGCCGAGGTCACTCACGGTCGGCGTGTAGGTCGACTTCGTGGCGCCGGAGATCGCCTTGCCACCGGCCAGCCACTGGTAGCCGTAGGTCGCCGCCGGGCTCCAGACTCCGGGGCTCGCGGTCAGCACGCTGCCGACCTTCGCGGTGCCCGTGATCGTCGGCCCGGACGTACGGGCGAAGGTGCCGGCAGCCACGGCCGTTGTTGCGGCGGAGGTCGACGTGGCCGTCGTGTAGCCGCCCTTGACCGCACTGACACCGACGGTCAGGGTCTTGCCGAGGTCGGTCGGGGCCGGGGTGTACGACTTGCCGGTGGCGCCGGAGATCGCCTTGCCCGCCGCGTACCACTGGTAGGTGTAGCTGTCCCCGGCCGGCGCCCAGGTGCCGGTGCTCGCGGTCAACGGCGTGCCGACGCGGGCGGTACCGCTGATGGCCGGTTTGGCCGAGTTCTTGAAGACTCCTGGGGTCACTGCCGCGGTGTACGCGGTGCGCGCGACCGCTGACTTCACACCCGACTTGGTCGCGGTCACCTTGACCCGCAGCTGCTTGCCGACCAGGTCGGCTGTCGGCGTGAAGGTCTTGGCCGTCGCTCCGGGGATCGCCGCACCATCGACACGCCAGGAGTAGGAGACCTTGACACCGGACGGCGTCCAGGTGCCGCGGCTGACGGTGAGCTTGGTACCGACCCGCGCGGTGCCGGTGATGGCCGGTTTGGTGACATTCGACAGGGCCAGGTCGCCGACGTGGATGAAGCCGCTGGGGTACTTGGAGTCGGTCTTGGCGAGCGTACGCGTGCCGTAGCCGCCGCGGGTAGCCCAGTTGTACTCCTCGATGACGATCCCATTGTTCGTCACACTCTTGACCCACGCGACGTGACCCCGCGACGAGCCCGGTGTGCCGGCCGCCCACCACGCGACCGCCCCGACCACGGGGTTCTTGTCGACCTTGACACCGACCTTGGTCGCGGCGCTCTTCCACTTCGAGGCGTCGCTCCACCGAACCCCGCCGTAGTAGTTGTCGAAGTCGACCAAGTTGTCGTTGTTCAGCCGCCAGGCGACGAACGAGGTGCACTCCCGGTTGTAGAACAGCCACGGGTCGACCAGTGAGTCCTGCCGGGCGTTCTTGAGCTTGGCCGGGTAGTCGTCGACGCCCGCCTTGGCATCGGCGACCGGATGCGGGCCGACGAACAGGTCCATCCCGGCGATCGATACCGCCAGGGACACGACGAGCACACCGCAGAGCAGGGGTCTTCCGAGACGAGATCTCCAACTCCTCGCCCCGTTGAGTGAGGAGTTGCCGGACCCGAGTTTGGCGCGCATGGTGACGAAGTTACTGGTGTGAAAGAAGTTACGGGAGGGGGTTTTGAGAACTACAAATTTGTAATTCTGCAAGGGGATCCGCGATCTTCCACGGCGGCTATCGCGCAGCCGGGGCCGAGCGGGGGTAGCGACGGCCCGGTCAGGCGCCGACCCAGGAGCGGTCCCCGTTCGGATAGGACTGGTGCTTCCAGATCGGCACCCGCTCCTTGAGCTCGTCGATCAGGTCACGGCAGGTGTCGAAGGACGCCGCCCGGTGAGCCGCTGAGGCGGCCACGCAGACGGCGGCGTCCCCGATCGCCAGGCCCCCGACGCGGTGTACGGCGGCGACCGCGATGCCGTCGTACCTTGCGACGACCTCCTCCAGTACGGCTCGCAACTCACGTTCCGCGTGGGGATGCGCGTGGTACTCCAGCGCGGTGACCGAGCGACCTTCGTCGTGGTCGCGCACCGTGCCGATGAAGACCGCGACCGCTCCCGCGGCCGGATCGCCGACCGCGGCGATCACCGCAGGGACGTCGATCGGCCCTTCAACGACGGCCGCCAGGCGTACGCCTGGATCCTGGCCGGGGACATGGTCAGCCACCGATCGCTCCCATCGTGCGCAGTGGCCGGACGAAGTCGGGGTCGTCGATGCCGTGGCCGGCCTTCTTGGCCCACGTCGCGGCGCGCCACAGGTCCTCGATCTCACGATCGGACGCGCCACCGCGAAGTGCGGCCCGGATGTCGAGTTCGTTGTCCCCGAAGAGACAGGAGCGGATGCGTCCCTCGGCCGTGACACGGGTCCGGTCGCAGTCACCGCAGAACGACCGGGTCACCGATGCGATCACGCCGACGACGGCGGGACCGCCGTCCACCACCCACAGCTCGGCCGGGTCGCTCGGATGGGCGCGGATCGGCCCGTCCAGGGAGAACCTGGCCCGCAAGGTCTCAATCAGGTCCGCAGCCGTCACCAGCTCGTCGCGACGCCAGCGGTCGTCGGCGTCGAGCGGCATCTGCTCGATGAAGCGCAGCTCGACCCGCTCCCGAAGACACCAGGCCAGCAGGTCCGCCGCCGAGCCGAGGGTCTGGCGCATCATCACCGCATTGACCTTGACCGGCGCGAGTCCCGCGTCGCGGGCAGCGCGGATCCCGGCGAGCACGTCGTCCAGCCGGTCGCGCCGGGTCAGCGTCGCGAACTCGGCGCGGTCGATCGTGTCAAGCGAGATGTTGACGCGGGTCAGGCCTGCCTCGAACAGGGGCGCCGCGAGCCGGTCCAGGCCGACGCCGTTGCTGGTCAGGGACAGCGGCAGACCGGGTGCCGCAGCCGCGGAACGGCGGACGATCTCGAGCAGGTCGCGGCGTACCAGCGGCTCCCCGCCGGTGAACCGCACCTCGCGGATACCCAGGCCGGCCGCGACGCGCACCAGCCGAGCCACTTCGTCGGGAGTGAGCAGTTCGGCATGCGGAATGGCAGGGAGCCCTTCGGAGGGCATGCAGTAGGTGCACCGCAGCGAGCACTTCTCGGTCAGGGAGATGCGCAGATCGCGTGCGACTCGGCCGTACTGGTCGACGAGCTCGGGCACGTCCGGGCGGTCGGTCCAGTCGGGTGTCCAGTCCGGGGACCAGCCCCGCGTCACGGGCATGCCGAGTGCAACCACGCTCATCGCGCCAGGCCTCCCCTCTGTCGCGTTTCCGGTCTGTCGCGTTTCCGGGCAACGGCGATCTCAGGCGCACGCTGAAACCGCACCATCGCTCACCGTCAGGCTAGCGTCGGCCCGAGCCCACCGCCGTACGCGGTCGCCTGTCATGTCAGGAGCGGAACCGGCTGCCTCCAGAACTGTCCGTGGCCGGGCCAACAATCGGGTCAGCGCCAGCAGCCCGTGCTGGCCGGTCCTCAAAGGGAGTGACGACGATGGCATCACGGCTCAACCCCTACCTCAACTTCGAGTCCAACGCACGGGAGGCGATGGAGTTCTACCAGTCCGTGTTGGGCGGCACGCTCGGCATCATGACATTCGGTCAGATGTACCCAGGCGACGAAGCCACAGCCGACCTGATCATGCACTCTTTCCTCGAGACCCCCGACGGCTTCACTCTGATGGGCAGCGACACGCCTCCGGGCACGGAGTTCACCCCTCCCGGAGGCGTCCAGATCAGCCTGACCGGCAACGACGAGCGACTGCGCGACTACTTCGTCGGCCTTTCCGCCGGCGGCACCGTGAGCATGCCCTTGGAGAAGCAGGTCTGGGGCGACGAGTTCGGACAGTTCGTCGACCGGTTCGGTGTGGGCTGGCTGGTCAACCTCAGCGCACCTCAGGAGTAGCGCCTCCGGCCGGACACCGGCATCGGGCTCATCAGCATCACGCGTAGAGTTGCAGCGACCCCACGAGTGAGGAGAATCGCTGTGCAGCAACGCACCCTGGGCCGGCACGGCCCCACCGTCGGAGCGATCGGCTTGGGCTGCATGGGCATGAGCAGCGGGTACGGCGCGGCGCCCGATACCGGCGAGATGGTCGATCTCATCCGGGCCGCCGTCGATCGTGGCGTGACGTTGTTCGACACCGCCGAGGTGTACGGCCCCTACGTCAACGAGGAACTGGTCGGGCGGGCACTGGCACCCGTACGCGACCAGGTGAGGATCGCGACCAAGTTCGGCTTCGCCGTCGGCGAGACCACGGGCAGCGGGGTCGACAGTCGCCCCGAACACATCCGCGAGGTCGTCGATGCGTCCCTCGGCCGTCTCGGCATCGACACGATCGACCTGCTCTACCAGCACCGGGTCGACCCCGAGGTGCCGATCGAGGACGTGGCCGGCACGGTCAAGGAGCTGATCGAGGCAGGCAAGGTGCGCTGGTTCGGGCTGTCCGAGGCTGGTGCCAACACGATCCGTCGCGCTCACGCGGTGCAGCCGGTCGCGGCCTTGCAGAGCGAGTACTCCCTGTTCTGGCGCGAGCCAGAGGAGTCGGTGCTCCCCACCCTGGCCGAGCTCGGTATCGGGTTCGTCCCGTTCAGCCCGCTGGGGCGCGGCTTCCTGACCGGCACCATCGACGCCACCACAAGCTTCGAGCCCGGCGATATCCGCAACACGCTGCCGCGGTTCGCAACCGAGCTCCGAGAGGCCAACGCCAAACTCGTGGACGTGGTCCGCACAGTCGCGACCGGCAAGGGCGCAACACCCGGCCAGATCGCCTTGGCCTGGCTTCTCGCCCAGCAGCCCTGGATCGTACCCATCCCTGGCACGCGCCGCCTCGAACGCCTCGAGGAGAACCTCGGCGCCGCCGACATCGAGTTCACCGAAGCCGAGCTCGCCGAGATCGATGCCGCAATCAAGGCCGTCCCGATCCAAGGCGAGCGCTACGAGGAGGCCAAGGCCCGGCTCATCGACCGCTGAGCACCTATGGATCTAGACGGCCAGTCGCCGGGAGTCGCACCCAGATCAGCACTTCCCTAACCGCTCACCAACGAAGCGGCCGGCCGAGGCAGCGTCAGATCAGCGCCCGCAGTTCGCTGAGGTCTTCGAGCTCCGGCAGCCAGCCGAGGCCGAAGAAGGCACCGTCACCTCCGCCAGCCGGAGCCGACCGTCGTGGACCGCCAGGGTTGCGCGGCCGGGCTGGCGCGTCGTTGAGCCCGGGATGGCTGGCCACGATCGCGCGCTGCAGAGACTCCGGGAACATGCCGAGTCCCTGGAAGTAGTGATGCCGTTGCGCTCGGTGTGCTCACCCCGAGCGCGGCGACGACGGCTAGGTCCTGCAACAGCGAGACCGGCCCAACCGTCGACAGGTCCTCGGAGCTCAGCACGTACCGGCCCCCGGGTCCGCCCGACGACGCTGCTCGAGCAGGCAGGCGTTGGCCACCGCGCGGAAGACACCCTTGCAGCTCTTGACGCTGGTGCCCTGGTAGCCCAGCTCTAGCGCTCGCGGCAGGCTCGAGTGAGCGACCTCGGACTCGTCGATGATGAGCGCGGGCCGGTCCGACCAACCGTTGAGGACCCGCCCGGTCTCCGACTCGAGAGCCACGTCGCGGCTGAGCGGTTGCTCGACGAAGAGTAGGTGGTCGGTCAGCCTGGTGCCGAGCCGCGCCACGGCGTCCGACCAGAAGGCCCGGAAGGCGGCCATCGAGTCGAACCCCTCGTTGGCGTCGATGCTCAGGAGGTGGTCGTCGCTGCAGTGGGCCTGCAGGCAGGAAAGCACCTCGCGGATGCGGCCTCGACCTGGGGCTCGTACGCCGGAGGAGACGGCGATCTCGATCGCAGCGGAGATCATCGCGCAGCGATGGGACGGCACCGGTTCCCCGCTTAGCGACACCCTCAGCCAGATCCACGGCGGCGGGACCGACGACGAACAACCCGATCCGGATCAGGACGAGCGCAGCGGGACAAGTGTCGGCGAGGTGACAGGAGGATGAGAGCGCCCGCGAGCGAAGCGGCGGCCGGAGCGCCGGACGGTCGACAACACGAGGTCGTGCGCATCTCCCGGATCCGCGCGGACAGCATCGACCCGAACCAAGTGATCCAATCTGTGCAGGACCCACGGGCCGGTGCCGTCGACATCTTCCTCGGCACCGTGCGCAACCACGACGGGGGACAAGCGGTCGTTGACCTCGACTACCACGCGCACACCTCCGCGGAGTTCGAGCTCTGACCTAGGGGGTAGCGGCCGACTTCGACGTCTACGCGATCGCGGTCGAACATCGGGTCGGGCATCTGGAGATCGGTGACGTGGCCGTGGTCTGCGCGGCCTCAGCCACCCATCGCGAAACCACGTTCGCCGCAACCCGTTCGCTCATCGATCGCCTCAAGCAGCAGGTGCCCATCTGGAAAGAGCAGGGCTACTGCGCCGGCGAGCGATCCTGGATTATTTCGGCCCCGTGACCTATGCGACGACGACCGACCCGACTGCCTCGTTAGCCTCTTTGCGATCTGCGGTCCCGATCTCGTCCGGTGGCGAGATCGCCGCACTCGATGAGCGTCGTCTCGTGATCCGCCAGGTAGCGGCGGGCCCCCCGATCGCCCTCGATCTCCGAGACGACCCCCTGCCAATGATCGCGCCCAATCAGCACCGGGTGCCCCGGACGGCCCTCGTAGCAGGCCCGGGCGAGCGCGGTCGTCCCGGTCGCCCGAGCCGCCAGGCGCCTCACCACACCCGCGCCGACATCGGGCAAGTCCACCAGATGCACGAGGACTGCGGTCACGCTCGACGCCTCTTGGAGCGCCTCCAGGCCAGCACGCAGCGACACCGACATCCCGGTCGCCCAGTCGTGGGCGACGACCACCCGAGTCCCGGTCGGCACCAACCGGGCGGCCTCGACCGAAGACGCGCCGAGCACCACCGTGATCTCGTCGCACCCGCCGAGTTCGAGCACCCGGACAGACCTCTCCAGCCAGGCCTGACCGGTGTCGTCGCGTACGAGCGCCTTGGGCATGCCCATCCTCGTGCCAGCGCCCGCGGCCAGCAACAGACCACCGATCACACGGACATCATGTCAGTCCTCTGGCCCAGAGGACGAGTAGAGCGACCAGGAACGCGGTCGCCCGAGGGGAGAAGAGAGTGATGAGAATGAACGACGTGTCATCGACAGGATCGGCGCGCGGCAGGGCCGCCACCATCGACACGCAGGATGCGAGCGCGGTGCGCATCGAATGGGACTCGGGGAACTGCCCTGCCAATGGACATCGTGCGGCGACTCGCCGCCGTACCCGCCGAGACGCTGGCTGCCTTCGTCGCATCGTCGTCCGAGGCACGGGTTTCCTCAGTGGGGCTCCCCAGCGCGCGCGGCATAGATCACGTCGGCCTCACCGTGCCCGACATCGCCGAGGCGGCCGCCTTCTTCACCGAGGTCCTGGGCTTCCAGGAGTTCTATGCCCACGGGCCCTATGCCAAGGAGGGCGACTTCCAGACCGTCCACTTCGATCGGCGTGCCGAGTGCATCGGAATCCGCATGCTCCGGACGGACAACCTGAATCTGGAACTCCTCCAGTTCACCTCCCCCGACCAGGTGCGCACGATGCCGAAGACCAGCGATTGGGGGAGCTCCCACCTGGCGCTGTACGTCGATGACATGGCGCGGGCCGTGGAACACCTGCGCGCCTGCGGTGTCCGAGTGCTCGGAGGGCCGCTGCCCCTCGTGGGTCCCGAGACCGGACCGGACGGAGAATTCTGCTTCTTCCTGACACCCTGGAGTCAGGCGATCGAGCTGGTCAGCTACCCGAACGGCAAGGCCTACGAGCAGACAACCACCGAACGTCTCTACTCAC
>JASGGG010000109.1:0-9555 GCA_047605165.1 Nocardioidaceae bacterium | reverse complement strand
TGGAGCAGCTCTTCGACCTGTGATCCTCCGCTGATCGCGCCCCGCTGATCGTATCGAGCTGGTTTCGGTCGTCGAGTGCGCCGACGAAGGAGGCGTGTATCGAGACGCTCCCCGATGCGATGCTGTCGTCATGGACTTCGACTTCGACGGCGCAGTGATCGAGTGGCGCGTCAGCCGATCACCGAACTCGACCAGGCTTGAGCCGGTCATTTGATCGAGGCGCCGGCGTCGACGGGCAGGGAGACGCCGGTCACGTATCGAGCCTCGTCCGACACAAGCCACAGCAGCGCGTTGCTGACATCGATCGGCTCCAGCCAGGGCACGGGGAGCAGGTGCAGCGGCGTGAACACCTCGGCCAGGTCTTCGACCGTCGGGTCCGGCAGGTCGGGGCGGAATCGCCGCCGCCGCGACTCGCTGAAGATCATCTCGGAGGCGACTGCCGTGGGGTGGATGCAGTTGACCCTGACGTGGTGGGGTGCGAGCTCCATCGCGAGAGTGCGCATCAGGCCCACGACCGCGTGCTTGGACGCCGTGTACGCGGCGGCCCGAGGGCTGGCCCGCAACCCCGCGGTCGAGCTCGTGATGACGATCGACCCGCCGCGACCGCCGTCGATCAGATAGGGCGCGGTGGCTCGGACGGTGCGCCAGACCCCGGTTACGTTGACGTCGAACGATTCCTGCCAGCGCTCGTCCGGTATCTCCCAAGCGACCTCACCGGAGCCGATCAGCCCGACGTTGGCGGCGACGATGTCGATCCGGCCGAACGCCGCGAACCCGGCGGCGACGGCGGCCTCGAGCTGGGCCTGGTCGCGCACGTCAGCGGTCGCGGAGATCATCCGCCGCCCGGTGGCCTCGACGAGGCGCGTGGTCTCCGCCAGGTCCTCGTCGGCGGCCATGGCGTAGCTGACACCCGCGTACGCGGTGGCCGGTGGGAGGTCCACGCCGATGATGTCGGCGCCCTCCTCGGCCAGCCGCACTGCATGCGAACGGCCCTGCCCCCGCGCCGCACCAGTGATGAGGGCGACTTTTCCGTCGATTCTGCCCCTGCGTCCTCCGCGGGTGTCTGTTTCCTGACGACAATCGTCCTCGGCCGGGCCGCCCAGGTCTGTCCCGCCGACAGGGTTCTGGCACCGCTCTGGGGACGCTCCTGGAACCTGCTTTTGTGTGCTTGACATCACAACGACCGCCTCCTAGACTTCCGTGCAGTTAACGGAGAGTGTATTGCAAATATCGCACACAACAGGATGGGAGCCCACCTTGAGCGACGACGACCTCCTCGACGTAGCAGTCGTGGGTGCCGGGCCGTCCGGGCTCATGATCGCCAACCTGCTAGGGCAGCGTGGCTTGCGCGTCGGCGTGTTCGACGCGGCGTCGGAGCTGATCGACTTCCCCCGTGGCGTGGGGATGGACGACGAGACGCTGCGGGCGTTCCAGAACGCCGGACTGGTGAACGCCGTGCTGCAGCACACCGTGCCGCATCAGTTGCTCGTGTTCGTCGATGCCAAGTCTCGGGTCCTCGCTCGGATGGCACCACCCACCGCCCAGTTCGGGTGGCCACGGCGCAACGGTTTCGTGCAGCCGCTGGCCGACCGGGTGCTGCTGGAGGGCCTGTCCCGCTTCGACAAGGTGCAGGTGCATTGGTCGTCGTCGGCAGTCGGGCTCCGACAGGACGCCGACGGCGTCGACCTCGAGGTGGACGGGCCCTCGGGGCGCCGGGTGTTCCGGGCACGGTACGTCGTCGGCGCGGACGGGGGAAGCAGCACCACCCGCAAGGCACTGGGCATCGCGTTCGCCGGGACCACGGCGCCCGCACACTGGCTCGTCATCGATATCCGCAACGACCCACTGGGCCGGCCCGGCGCCTACGTCTGGGCCGACCCCAACCGGCCGTACGTGTCGATCAGCATCCCGCACGGCATCCGCCGCTTCGAGTTCATGCTCAAGCCGGGTGAGACCGAGTCCGACGCGACGAGCGACGAGTTCGTCGCCCGGTTGCTCGAGCCGATCATGCCGGCGCCCAACAAGGTCGATGTCATTCGGCGGCGCGTGTATACCCACCACTCGCGGATGGCCGAGTCGTTCCGGTCCGGTCGGGTGTTCCTGATCGGGGATGCGGCACATGTCATGCCGGTGTGGCAAGGGCAGGGCTACAACAGCGGGATCAGGGACGCTCTGAACTTGTCCTGGAAGCTCGCCATGGCCGTGGACGGAGTGGCGTCCGACCGCATCCTCGACAGCTATGAGACCGAGCGCCGCGATCACGTCCGGGCCATGATCGCGTGGTCCACGCTGGTGGGCCGGTCGGTGTGTATCACCAACCGCGCCGTCGCCGGCATCCGCAACACTCTGCTCCGCGGCGTGTCGGCGCTCCCCCGGGTGAAGAGCTACATCGTGGAGATGCGCTTCAAGCCAATGCCCGCGATGCGCGAGGGCGCACTCAGCCACGTAGGTTCCCAGAGTGAACCCAGCCCTGTCGGGCAGCTGTTCGTCCAACCCTCGGTTTCCACCCGCGGCGGGGGTTCGATGCGGTTCGACGATGCAGTCGGCTCCTGGTTTGCTCTCGTGGTCTGGAACAACAACCCCCGAGAAGTGCTCGACGACGACGCGCTCGCCCGGCTCGCTCGCCTCGGAGCCACCCTGGTGGCCGCCCGCCCGGCGGTCCAATTGGAGTGGGACCCGGGCGCGCCGGACGACTCCGTGCTGGTCGTCGGGGATGTCGACGGCACGCTGAAGCGCTGGTTCGACGAGCACACCGAGTCGGTGGTCCTCATCCGGCCCGACCGGATCGTGGCCGGCGCCTGCCCGGCGTACGCCGCATCGGACATGGTGCGCGGCTTCGACCGAGCCATCGGAGCCGGTGACCCTGACCCGGACGCCGACCGGGGCGGTCCGGCCGGCCCGCGGCAGCCGGCAACATCGGAGGCAGTCAGATGACGACTCGGATCCAGGCCTGGATCTTCCCGACAACGATCTCGAGTGGCAGGTGAAGACATGAGCGTTCTAGCGCAGGCAGTTGAGGCATCGGTGGTCACGGGGGCGATCTATGCGTCGGTGGGTGTCGGTTTCGTCCTCATCTTCCGCTCGTCCGCGGTGTTGAGCTTCTGCCAAGGCGGGTTCATGCTCCTCGGCTCGTTCCTCTTCTACGGACTGGTGACCACGAATCACGTCGGCTTCCTGCCGGCGATGCTTATCTCCGTTGCCGTCGTGACCGCGTTCGGGGCGGGGGTGTACATCTTGGTCTTCGCCCGGACTGCCGCTCGGGCGGCGTTCTCGACATCGGTGGCGACCATCGGGCTCGGTGGCGTGATCGTGTCCATTGTCGCCCTGAAGTACGGGACCTCGCCGCGAGCCCTACCCGACGTCGTGAGCACCCGGGCGTTCCACGTCTTCTCGGCGGTGGTACCGACGACCGACATCGTCGCCGTGGCGATCACCGTGGTGATGGTGGGGATCCTGCTGCTGATCCTCAAATTCACCTCCGTGGGCACGCGCATGCAAGCCGTCGCGGACAGTCCAGGCTTGTCGATTCATCTCGGCATCAGCGCCGCACGTGTGGCCGCGCTTGCCTGGGCGATGGCGGCAGCCAGCGCGGCGTTCGCCGGAGTTGCTTTCGCGCTTCGGTCCTCGGTGGACCCCGTGGGCGTGTCGAATGTCGGCCTCTACGCCTTTCCCGCGATCATTCTCGGCGGACTCAACTCAATCGAAGGTGTGCTCGCGGGCGGCATGATCCTCGCGGTGATCCAGCAGTCAGTTCAGTACGCAATCGGTGCCAACTGGGTGGACATTGTCTCGTTCATCGTG
Organism: Nocardioidaceae bacterium; assembly: GCA_047605165.1. GTDB lineage: Bacteria > Actinomycetota > Actinomycetes > Propionibacteriales > Nocardioidaceae > SSC3. Next base: position 5,754 of record JASGGG010000109.1, on the reverse strand, counting down.
ATGTTGGGCGTGCTTTGGTGGAAGCCCTCCGGCTTCTTCGGCCGGGCAGACGTGGTGCGGGTATGACCGGCCCCTCGACCCAGAGCGGGTCGCAAACAGCGGCTGCCTCCGCGGCCGGAGAAGGGCGACGTCCCGCTGGCGAGCAAGAGCCTGGGACGCCGGAGAAGGATCAGCCTCAGGGTTGGAGCGCGCTGTCGTGGGCCCAGCGAGAAGGCTCCATCGTCTCTGCCTTGACCGGCGCGGCGCTGATCGCGGGGGCGCTCTGGGCGATCTTCGGCAGTCCGTTCGTCGCGGTCGTCGGACAGTCCTGCGCAATCTTCGCGGTCGCCGCTCTAGGACAGTCGGTCCTGATTGGCCGGGCTGGACAGGTCGCCTTCTCCGGCGCGGCGTTCATGGCTATCGGCGCGTTCACTACCGGCTTGCTGGCCGGGACCGCGCTGGAGCCCTTCCCGCTCCCGCTGATCCTCAGTGCCGTCGTCGGATGGGCCGTCGGGCTCGTCGCTGGGTTGCCCGGGCTCCGCTTCCAAGGTCTTTACCTGCTGATGGCCAGCCTCGCCCTGCAATTCATCGTCAACTCGATCACGCAGCAATACCAAGACAACTACGCACCGGGCGGCCTCACAGTGCCACTGATGCATATCGGGTCGCTCGACCTGTCGCGGGGCCGCCCGCTGACGCTCGCGCTCTTGGTGGTCGTCGTCCTGGTCTGCGTGGCAGTCGGAGCCGTCGAGCGCACTGGCGTCGGCCTGGCCTGGCGAACCATCAAGGAGAGCGAGCTGGCCGCCTCCATCGCCGGCGTCGATGTGATCCGGTGGAAACTCTACGCATTCGCTGCTAGCGGCGCGGTCACCGCAGTCGCGGGCAGCCTGTTCGCCTACGTTGCCGGACGGGCCGACTACCAGTCGTACGGGCTGACCCTGTCCATCACCCTCTTGACGATGATCTTCGTCGGTGGCGTCAACTCCGGGCTCGGCGCGGTGTTAGGTGCTGTGCTCATCACGACCCTGCCCTACGTGCTCCAGAACAACGTGCCCGGCCTGCTTGGTCAGTTGGGCATCGACTCTGAGTGGTATCAGTTGAATCAGAGCGAAGTGAACGCTGGACTCTTCTCCCTCCTGTTCCTGCTCGTGGTGCTGTTCGAGCCGGGCGGGATCGAGTCCGTGCTGAGGCGGGTAGAGCGCTTCGGGCGATCTCAGCTGACCCGCGGTTCGGCCACACGAAAGCAGGAGCTGCGATGACGGCGCGGCTGAGTGTGCACGAACTCCGGGTCACCTATGACCGGGGAGCTCCCGCAGTCTACGACTACTCCGTCGACCTGTACGCCGGGTCGGTAACGGTCATGCTCGGCCGCAACGGCGCGGGCAAGACGAGCACGCTCAAGGGGATCATCGGCTTCCTCCCCCACGAGTCTGGTGAATCCACCGGCCGAGTGTCGCTCGACGGCTCGGTCCAGCGTCGCCGCGACCCCCTGCGGTTCTCGCGGCTGGGCGTGGGCCTGGTCGACGAGCGTGACAAGGTGTTCACGAATCTGACGGTCGACACGCAACTGCGGATGATCGCGGACACACCTGGCGATCTGTCCGAGGTGTTGGACTTCTTTCCGCGACTGGCCGAACGCTGGCGGGTACGGGCCGGTCTGCTCAGCGGGGGGGAGCGGCAGATGCTCGCCACGGCCCTGGTGTTGCTCCGCCGGCCACAGGTGCTCCTGGTCGACGAGTTGTCTCTCGGATTGGCGCCGGGCGTCGCTCACGAACTGATGGCATATCTGCGCAAGCTCGCCGACAGCCGCGGCACCGCGATCCTGGCGGCCGACCAAGCCGTGACGGCCGCGTTGGGGATCGCCGACGCGGTACAAGTCATGGACAGTGGTCACCTCGTCTCCGTTGGCTCTCCGTCGGACATCGAGCTCGCCGGACTCCTCGACACCTACTTGGGTCGCCATGAGCGGTAGCCGGCTCGTCGTCGACGACGTCACCGTCCAGCTCGGCGGTGTCGAGATTCTCCGGAGCGTCTCGTTCGAGGTCGCGCCCGGGGAGAGCTACGGAATTATCGGGCCGAACGGCGCGGGAAAGACGACAGTCCTCAACGTCATCAGCGGCGTGGTCATCCCGAGCCGCGGGCGCGTCATGTTTGGCGCGCACGAGCTCACCAGCAAGCGGCCGCACAGGTCGAGGACCTACGGCATCGGCCGCAGCCTCCAGACCACAGCCCACTTCCACGACCTCACCCCACTCGAACTCGTCTCTTTGTCGACCCTGCCCAACACCGTGCACGGGGCCTTGCGCGCCACCGGGCATCGTCGTCGCCGGCCCGGGGGAGGCGCCGAGGCCGCATTCGCCGCCTTGGACCAGCTTGGCCTTGCCGGGGTGGCCCATCGCAGGTTGGGCGACCTGCCGAACGCCGTGCAGAAGTTGGTCGATCTGGCGCGGTCCGTGCTGGCTGGAACCGACCTGCTGCTGCTGGACGAGCCGACGTCCGGCGTCAGCGCTCAGGAGCGAGGCGTCATCGCGAAGACTCTCGATCGAGTGCGCGAGCAAGGTCGCACGGTGGTTGTCATCGACCACGATCCCGGGTTCGTCACAGCGAACTGTGATCGGTTGATGGCGTTGAATTTCGGCCAAGTGCTCAAGGTTGCCTCGCCGAGGGAGGTCATGACCGACCCGGTGGTCAAGCGTTCCTACCTCGGAGAGTACGACGAAGAACCGATCCGCTCCGAGACGACCCAGCCGCCGAGTGAGGGCCAGCCTCGCCTCGGGCAACCGGGCGGGTGAGGCGCCGTGTCTCAGCGCCCGAACGCGCGAGCGCCCTGGCCGGTTGCCGCATCAGGTCGTGCCAGAGCCACGGGCGTACGCGAACCATGACAGCGACCCGGAGGGATGCCCAGGTCGGCATCGAGTCCCCACCGGGGGGTGGACAGCTTTCCCAGGGAAGTCAAAAGGAAGGGATGAAAATGGCAAGATGTGCGGGCTCGCGGTTGCGCGTGCTTCAACGAACAGGTGCGGTAGCGGTCGTTCTTATGTGCCTCGCCGCCTGCGGCAGCAGCGACGGCTCATCGTCTGATGGCTCATCTGACGGTGGGACCTACGTATGGGGACTCGACGCCGAACTCTCAGGCCCGATCTCGTTCTACGGCCAGGGTCTGCTTACCGGTGTCAAAGCCTACGTGGACAGCGTCAACGCCGAGGGCGGCATCAACGGAAAGAAGATCGACCTCAAGAGTCTCGACGACGCCGGTGACAGCAGTCGGGCCGCGGCGAACGCGGTCCAACTCGTCACTGCGGACAAGGTGAACGCCATCTTCGGCCACGCGTTGAGCGCCAACTGCACGGCCGCCACGGCCACGGCCGAGCGGTACAAGGTGCCACTGGGTTGTGTGTCCGTCGCGACGCCCAACTCGTGGGTCTACAACATCGGCGCCGACGACTCCCAAGCACCGGAGGCGCTCTTCGAGGCAGCGAAATCACTCAGTGGTAAGTCGAACCCCAGAGCAGCACTGATCTATGGCAACACGCTGACTGTGGAGCAAATGGCCAAGGACGTGAAATCCGGGGCCAGCGCCGCCGGTGTGAACGTCGTTGCCAGCGAGGAGCTTTCCCTGACCGCGACGGACTCCTCTACCCAGGTCGCCAAGGTGGTCGCAGCCAAACCGGACGTGGTGTGGGTGAGCGGAACCCCGACAGGCTTCGCGTCGATCGTGAAGGGGTTGCGAAGCGCAGGTGTCAACGTCCCTGTCGTCCAAATCGACGGCACCAGCAGCATCGCTGCGTTGTCGACGTCGAAAGACGCGAACACCTACGCGCTGTCCATCTACAAGCAGGTAGACCCAGCCAGCACCGACTCGTTCGTGAAGGGGTATATCGCGGCCGTCAAGAAGGCCACCGGCAAGACGACCGTGACTTTCAGTGACCTGAACAGCTCGCTGGTGGCCAGTGGATACATGGGCGCCTACGCCTTCGGTGACGCGCTGAAACGCTGTGGAGCGTCCTGCAGCGGCGAGGATCTCCAAGAGGCCCTGAACAGCACGTCGGTGTCCATGGGCGGCATGCTCGACAGCTTCGCCTACGGGGAGACGAGTCGCTACCCGTATCGGAACTGGTACCTCTACAAGAGTCAGGGGACCAAGGTCGAACTCAAGCAGACCATTCCGCTGACGGACTAGCCGGGCATTGACCGGCCGCCGCCCGGCTCTGACTGGATCTTGGCGGCGGCTTGTCACCGTCACGCGCTCCGTCCCTGCCCCCGCCCCGGCCCCCGCCCCGGGGCCGGGGGCGATGGGGTGGTCGAGTAGTCACCAGCAGCGAGAGAGGAGTACCGAGCATGACCCAGACTTCACCGGAACGGACTTCGCCAGAATGGGCCCGCGGGATGTGGGCGCCCTTCGTGCGCCAGGCCAGAATGCCACGCCGACAAGGGGGGTCGGTGTCGGAGCGGCTGCAACGGCTCGAGGACGAAGCCGCAATTCTGGACACCTTCCGGCGGTATCAATACTTCTACGATGCCTCCGATATCGACGGAGTCGCAACGTGTTTCACCGAGGACGGCGTGCAGATCAACGGTCGCGGGACTTTCGTCGGCCGGGACCAACTACGAGCCAGCTATCGCTATCTCGTCGATCACCAGAGACTCGCCATTCACCACGGCACGAACACGATCGTGCGTTTCGACGAGCAAGAGCCGAGCACCCAGGCCTGGCTGACTTCGGTGTTCTTGTGCTTTTACGCCGACTACGAGGACCAGGCAGCCTATGTCGGCGGGACCTACGTGATGCGGATGCTGAAGACGGACGAGGAGTGGCTCATCGCCGAGCATCGCATCACCTACAACTACAGGTGCCCCGTCGACGCGGTGTCTCGGCAGCTTCACCCGAACCCGCCGGCACCGGATGGGGCGTTGAGCACGCGCGACCTCATCGAGGACCGCTACCAGCTGGCGTGACCGGCAGAGAGGGCTCGCCGTGACTGACCAACCGACCGCGCCACCGTTCGCTTTCGCCGAGCTCAGTCCGGTGGCCTTCCTGGAGCGGGCGGAGGCATCCTTCGGACCGCGCACCGCCGTGGTCGACGGCCAGGTGCGCCACAGCTACGCGGAGTTCGCCGACCGCTGCTGGCGTCTGGTGTCCGCCCTCGCCGCGCAGGGCGTGTCAGCCGGGGACCGCGTCGGTGCGCTCTGCTCGAACAGCCACGTGATGCTCGAGCTGCATCACGGGGTGCCCTCCCGGGGAGCCGTCCTGGTGCCGGTCAACACCCGCCTGTCGGCCGCCGAGATGGCCGAGATCCTGCGCCACGCCGGCGTCTCGCTGCTCGTCGCCACCTCGGAGCACGGCGAGCGGGCCGCGCTGCTCGCCGAGAGCCTGGGCCTTCCGGTCGTGATCGCCGGAGGAGACGCGGACACGTACGAAGCCTGGCTGCCCGAGCGGGCCGACCTGTCCGACCGGGTGCCGGTCAGTGAGCGCTCGCTGCTGGCGATCAACTACACTTCCGGCACGACCGGCACCCCCAAGGGGGTTATGTACCACCATCGCGGTGCCTACCTGCAGGCTCTGGCCATGGCTTACCACGCGTCGCTCGGAGTAGGCAGCAAATACTTGTGGACTCTGCCGATGTTCCACTGCAACGGCTGGTGTTTCACCTGGGCGCTGACCGCGGCGGGCGGGGTCAACGTCTGCCTCCGGTCCGTCGATCCCGAGGTGATCTGGACCCTGTTGCGCGAGGAGGGGGTGACTCACTTCAGCGCCGCGCCAACGGTGTTGACGAT
>JASGGG010000108.1:0-9697 GCA_047605165.1 Nocardioidaceae bacterium | reverse complement strand
GCCGTGCCATGCGGGCGGTCAATGACAACCCGGTGGCCTCACGGCTGATGGGCGTACGAGTCGCCACCGTCGTCGCCGCCACGTGGATCCTCAGCGGCGCCGCTGGCGGCATCGCCGGCGCCTTGATCCTGCCCAAGCTCACCCTGACTCCCAGCTCACTGGACCTCGTCCTGCTCTCGGCCTTCGTCGGAGTGGTACTGGGTGGCATCGACAGCATCGCCGGCGCGGTCGTGGGTTGTGTGGTGCTGGGTGTCTTTCAGAGCCTGGTCTCGGCGTATCTTCCGGTCGGCTACACCAACACTTACCTGCTGATCTTCCTGGTGCTCGTCATGGCCGTGCGACCGCAGGGCTTCTTCGGCAAGAAGGTGCTGCCCAAGGACCCGTTCGGCAAGAGCAACGTCGGCCGCTCGCCAGCAGCGGCATCGAAGAACGAGCACGCGATCATACGTGGCGCACGTCGCGTCGGCGACTGGGTGGTGCACCACGAGGGCACCGACATGATCGTTATCTCGGTGCTGTTCCTGGTGTGGATGGAGATCGCCACCCCGTACTGGCGCGACACGATGCTCAGCGCCATCGCGACGATACCGGCGGTGCTCGGTCTGGTGATCCTGAGCGGCCATACCAGTCAGCTCTCGGTCGGCCAGGTCGCCTTCCTCGCGGTCGGCGCCTACACCACCGCGCAATTGGTCAACCACGGCTGGGATCTCCTGGCCGCCCTCATCGTCAGCTGCCTGCTGTCGGCGGTGCTGGGGCTCATCCTGGGTATCGCGACCACCCGCCTGACTGGGCCGTATCTGGCCCTGGTGACCTTGGCACTGGCCTTCGCGACGCCCGAGATCCTGCTCAACGCCACCAAGTTCACCGGTGGCTACCTCGGCCTGAGCATCTCCTCCGTCAAGCTTGCCGGGATCGCGCTGGACGACTCCACCTCCACCTATCTCGGTCTCTTCGTGCTGGCCTCCCTCGGCGCCCTCGGCGCCTACCTCTGCGTCAGCCGCCGCTTCGGTATGCGGATGCGTGCCGCGCGCGACAACGAGATGGGGGCACTCGCCGCCGGCCTGCGGCCCGCGAGGTACCGCGTCGTGGCCTTCGTCATCAGCGGAGCATTGGCCTGCCTGAGCGGTGGGCTCATGGCGGTGCAGGCCACCTACATCTCCCCGACCGGCTACGGGCTCACCCAGGCGTTGCTGCCATTGCTCGCTGCGGTGATCTTCGGTCGAGAGTCGCTCGCGGCCGGCATGCTCGGCGCCGTCTTCGTCACGATCATCCCCGCCATCTTCGCTGGTGCGGGCGGCGGTTGGTCCGGTCTCATCTTCGGTCTGCTGCTCATCGCCAGCCTCGCGGCGCGCAACGGCGTGGGCGCGTTGTTCCGCCGGCTTGCCGTCCTCAGATCCAGATGGAATCCCGACCTGCCGGAGATGTCCCCGCTCGCCCAGCCGCCTGTGGAGATGACCAAGTGACCATGCCCGCATTGGAGATCGAAGACGTCAGCATGACCTTCGGCGGTGTCAAGGCCGTCCAGCATGTCTCGATGACGATCGCGCCTGGCGAGCGCGTGGGACTCATCGGCCCGAACGGTGCCGGCAAGTCGACGCTGATGTCGATCATCAGCGGCTTCCGTCGGCCAACCGCGGGGACGATCCGCTCGTTCGGGACCGACATCACCCGATGGGGTGCCACCCGGCGGGTCCAGTACGGCATCGGGCGTGCGTTCCAGCATCCGGAGCTCTTCGAGAGTCTTACGCTCGGCGAGAGCCTGCGGATCGTGCCGGGCGCCGAGCGCGATCGCATCGGTGAGGTGGTCGAGGCCCTCGAGCTGGGCCCCTACGTCGACCAACTCAACTCGAGTCTTCCGTATGGCGTCCGCAAGCTCAGCGACGTCGCGCGGGGCGTGTTGGTGACGACCAAGCTGCTGCTCCTCGACGAGCCGGGCGCCGGGCTGGCGGAGGCCGACAAGAACCGGGTGCGGCACGCGCTGGACTGTCTGGCCGGCGATCGCGGCTGGGCCTGCCTGGTTGTCGACCACGACATCGATTTCGTCCTGAGCACGGTGACGCGGCTCTACGTCCTGAACTTCGGAGAGCTCATGGCTGAGGGAGAGCCGCGGGAGGTCCTGGCCCGAGACGCCGTGGCTGCCGCCTACGTCGGAGGGTGGAACACCCATGGCTGAGACCAGGGCCGCGGCGCCGTCCGCCGCCGAGATCACGGTGACCGATCTCATCGTGCAGTACCAGGGCAGCGCGGCGCTGCGTGGCGTCTCCGCCACTTTCGGCTCGGGCGCCACCGCGGTCCTGGGCAGCAACGGTGCCGGCAAGAGCACTCTGCTCAAGGCGTTGTCCGGCCTGGTCACGCCGACCTCCGGCTCTGTCGTCTTCGAGGGACGCGACGTGACTCGGCGCACGTCGAACTGGTGGGTGCGCAACGGCGTGGCGCACGTTCCCGAGGGGCGACAGGTCTTCGGCTCCATGACGGTCGAGGAGAACCTACGGATGGGCGGGTACTGCCGCTCCCGCCGTGAGATCGCCCGGACGATGACCGCGATGTACGACCTCTTCCCGCGGCTGCGCGAACGTCGTCACCAGCATGCCGCGACGATGAGCGGGGGCGAGCAGCAGATGCTCGCCATCGCCCGGGGACTGATGGCCCGCCCGAAGATGCTGCTTCTCGACGAGCCGAGCCTCGGACTGGCGCCCAAGGTCGTCGACGAGCTGGGTGAGTCGCTCGTCGGAATCGGGCGGGACCTCGGCGTGTCCCTCGTGCTCGTGGAGCAGAACACCGAGCTCGCGTTCCGGGTCGCTCAGGCCTGCGTGGCGCTGCGCCTGGGCAGCGTCGTCTTCGCAGGCGACATCGACAGGATTCGAGGTGACCGCGACCTGTTGACCAGCGTTTACCTAGGCATGTGATCACATCAACGAAGAGAAGGACAGTACTCATGAAGTCGCGAATTCTGATCGCTACGGGGGTTGGGCTGAGCCTGGCATTGTTGGCCGCGGGCTGTGGAGGCAGCTCGGGCGACAACGCCGGTGACTCGGATGGTGACTCCGTCGGTGTCAACGGCAAGACCATCCTGGTCGGCGGGACGGCACCCCTCAGCGGTTCCTATGCTGTCTACGCCGCGGAGGCACAAGGTGCCGAGGCTTACTTCAACATGGTGAACAAGGCGGGCGGCGTCAACGGCTACAAGATCGAGTACAAGGTCTACGACGACCAGTACAACCCGGGCACGGCGCTGACCCAGGTGAAGAAGCTGGTTGAGAGCGACAAGGTCTTTGCGCTCGTGAACGAGGTCGGCACGTCGTCGAACAGTGCGCTGCTGCCCTACTACAAGTCCCACCCCACCCTTCCCGTCGTGGCCCCGGGCGCCGGGGGCGATCTGTTCGCCCAGGCCGGCTTCATGGCGAACGTTTTCCCTGTCGGTCCGAAGTTCGAGGACGAGGCCGCCTTGCTCACGAACTACGCGGTCGACGAGCTCGGCGCCAAGAGCGTGTCGCTCGCCTACGAGGACGACGCCGTGGGCCAGCCTGCCCTTCCCGGGTTCCAGAGCGCGATGGCCTCCAACGGAGCCAAGCAGGGCACCACGCTCGCGGTGCCGCTGACCGCTACGGACTTCACCGGCTATGCCCAGCGACTGAAGTCGGCCGGTGCTGACGCGGTGGTCCTGTGGGCGGCCTCCTCGGCGGTGACCGGCATCCAGAAAGCGGCCGCGAGCATGGGCTACCACCCGACGTGGCTTGTCTCCTGGTTCAGCCTCTCAGACGTCTTCAAGAGCCTCGGCGGTCAGCCGGGCACCTACTTCGACGCGTGGAACACGCCTCCGCAGGTCGATACAGCGGCGATCCGGACCTACAAGAAGGCCCTCAAGGACAGTTTCGGAGAGAGCAAGGGTGAAAAGCTCGTCGGGTCGCTGAGCCAGCAGGGCTGGACCGACGCCTCAGTCTTCGTGGCGGGCCTGAAGAAGATGTTCGCCATGGGGCTGCCGCCCACGCAAGCGAATCTGATGAAGGCGCTCGATACGTTGAAGGACTGGGACAACGGCCTCGCGTTCGGCATCACCTTCACGCCGACCTCCCACGGAGGTGTCGGGCAGGAGGCCATCTTGCAGGCGACGTCCGACGGCGGTTTCAAGGTGGTGAAGACCGGCATCCAGTTGGGCAGCGCCACCGGGAACTGAGCGACGAAGCCGCTCGGCGTGGCAGACCACAGTCACCAAGCACGTCGTGTGGTCAGCCGTCGGATCGGCTCCAGGAATGCGATCGACTCAGGCGCGAGCCGGGCGGGCTGTACGCCGCCCGGCTTCGCCGCGGTCTCCCACGACGAGCCCCGGAGCGGCGTCCCTGTCGCCGTACTTGCTTCGGGCAACGTCGTCGAGGCAGCCTGACGATCCTGTTGCCGGCCGACCCGCCGCCGACCTCGCCCGTTTCCTCGTTCGACCTCGGGACGAGCCCGAGACTCGCAGCACCCGATGAAAGGCAGCTTCGCATGAGCGACCACCAGATCCGCCAGATCGTCCTGTACACCGAGAACCTCGACGAGTCCATCGCGTTCTACGAGGGCCTGGGCTACTCCTTGAAGTTCCGCGACGGCACCCACTACGCCGCTCTTGACGGCGGCGCCGTCGTCATCGCACTGGCCACCGCCCTCGATCACCCACTGCCCGGCAAGGTCGTAGTCGGCATCAAGACCCACGACGTCGACGCTGCCGCGAAGGCGATCGAGACTGCCGGCGGTGCCATCGTCAAGGAGCCCTACGACGACGCCCACGAGCGCCGTGCGGTCGTCTACGACAACCAGGGCAACGGGCTGGTCCTCTACGCTCCGCTCACCGGCTGAGCCCTGATCCGAGGGCGATTCGGTCGCGGTGATTTCCGACGGTCGGCGACCGGGGCGGTCACCATCCTCGGCGACGCTCAGGTGGGCACCGGCCCAGCCGCAGCCGGCCCCGGCAGCCGGACTTCGAACGGAAAGGGGACGCCGCTGCCGGCGTGGTACGACGGCCTCACGAGGTTCCTCGCTCGAGCCTCGGCCGGGCTGAACACCGGGGCAATGGTGGCGCCGTACAGCAGCGCCTGCTCGAGGAGCCGGTCACGATCGAGACCAGCGAGGGCGGCCGTGAGGAGCTCGTCGACCTCGGCGGAGTCCTCGGCGATCGCGAACGGGTCCTCGAAACGAGGATCGTCGGCCCATGCCGGCCAGCCGATCGCCTTGCGGATGGCGTACCAGTCCTTTCGCGAGCGACCGACCATGGCCACGAAGCCGTCCGCGCACGGGAAGAAGCCTTGCGGGTAGATGCCGCCGTGCTCGACCGCAACACGGCCGTTGCGTCGCCACCCGGCGACGACCTCGGCGTGATTTCCCGCGTTCTGGTCGGCGAACGCGCGCAGCACATCAGCGGCCGAGACGTCGTAGTGGCGCACCGCCGCGTCACCGCTGTCCGCCTCCAGCAGAGTGACCAGAGCGAGGGTCGCCCCGAACAGCCCGCACCACTTCTCCGGGAGGTCGGCCGGTAGCACGAGCGGGGGCTCGTCGGCCCAACCGAGCACCCACGAGACCCCGGAGATCGCCGAGGCTTGCGCTCCGGTCCCACGACGACCGACCTGGAAGTCCCACAGCCTGATCTCGGTGACCTGGTCAGCCGCGGTACCGCTGGGCCGGTCTCCGTCGCGAATCCACACCGCTGCGGCGGCCCCGGGCTCTCGAGAGCAGGTGATGCCGACAGCCTCGAGCCATTGCTGCGCGTAGTCGACCGACGCGCTGCTCCCGTCGATGCCGACGTCCGGGCCTGCTGTGCCGAAGTCCAGGGTGCGCTCCACGACGTTCCACTCCTCCACTTAGGGGTCTACTCGGGCTAGCGGGAACGAGATCCGGCCTCCCGGTTCGATGGGTAGGACCACCACCGCGCTCCCTCGCGACACGACGGTGGCCTCCTGGTCGACGGCGACCAGCTCGACACCGACCAGACCGAGGTCCGCTTCGGCTCGCACGGAGTCGACGGTGCCCGACCAGACCACCGTGTCCCCGATGTCGATCGGTGCCACGGGCTCAACCGCGAGCCGGTGGAGAAATCCGTCGCGACCCATCCAGTTTTCAAGCAGTTGGCCGGCCCACGAGGTGCGCTGCGGGCCTGGGTCGCGATAGCCGCCGAGGGACCATGCGCTGTCCTCAGGGCCACCAGAGGCCGCGGGCTGTGTCGCAGACAACCAGGCGATCGTGTCGATGATGCTCAGGGGACCCTTCGTGAGCGTGCCGACCGACTGCCCGACGGAGACGTCGCGCCACTGTCGTTCGGCCGACCAGTCGGGCTCTTCGGCGAGAACTGCCTCTTCGATGGACCGGAGCTCCTCCGGGGAGTAGCGATACGGCTCAGCCTGCGGCGGTGCGCCAGATCCCGCGTGTACGTCGGTGTCGACCTGCGCCACGAGACGGCTGCCCACCCGGAACGTGGTTCTCGTCTTGCCCGGATCGGGCCCAGGCCCTGGCTCCGCTCGTATGTCGTCGTCGCACCGGATCGGCTCGAACCAGGTCCACCGGCAGGACAGCAGGGAGCCGTTCGATCCGTGCGGAATGGTGTTGTCGACGGCGTACAGGAAACAGCCAGGCGCCACGATCCCTCCGTGACGCACCGCTGCCGCCGACCCCGGGTCGAGCCCGCGGGGGTTGTTGTCCCCAATCCCCCACATGAAGTGACGGATCGCGTCGCGAGACGCCTTCGAGACCCATTGCGACGACTGACGGTCGTCGGCGGTGCCGGAGGACGGAAGACGCATCGGTGTCCCTTCGTCGCGACGCATTGCCTTAGTTTCTGCCATTCCAATAATAGGAATTCCGATAATCATGGTCAATATGGAAGCGCGTGCTTCAGAGCACTGCGGTGATCGGGATGAGCGATGCCTATCAAAGCGTCGGCGCGCTCCGACAGGGTGAGAGGTCCGAGGTCCACGGCCCCGTGCTCGGTCACCACCCATTGCACCGAGTGCCGGGGGATGGTGACCGTGTCGGCAGGGTTCAGTCGAGACACGATCCTGCTTTCCCCCGTGTCCGTGACGCTGGGCAGCGCCACGATGCTGACTCCGTTGCCGCTCCCGTTCGCGGCGTCGACGAAGTCGGACGCGCCGCCCGGTCCGCTGACCAGGTTGCCCCCGATCGACTCGGAATTCACCTGCCCCGTGAGATCGACCTGAAGCGCACCGATCACCGAGCAGAAGCGGTCGTGGCAACTCAGCTCGCGTACCGTTCCGACACGCTCTACCGAGTCCACCCGCACCGCAGCGCTGACCTCGGCGAACTCCAGGAGCTCGGCCGTGCCGAACAGCTCCGTAGCGTCGAGGAACGGCGTCGAGGGACCTCGCCCGGTCATCACCTTGACCATGGCGTCGAGACCCATCCCGACGAAGCCCTGGACCTCACCGTCCCACGCACCCAGGGACTCAGCCAGGTTCTCCGGAACGGATCCAATGCCGAGTTGGATCACGGGCCGCTTCGGGAGGATCGACAACACGTGGCGGCCGATCGCTTTGGTCCGGGGCGTCGCAGGCCTGGCGGTGTAGGTGGGAGTCGGCGACGTGGTCGGCACCAGCACGTCGAAGGATGACACGTGGACCGGCGCGGCCCCGCGGACCCGTGGCACGCCTTCGTCGATCTCGGCGACGACCCGGCGGGCGGTCGCCACGATCTGAGGTGCGTAGCTCGCAGATCCGCCGAAGCTGCAGTAGCCCCGTGCATCCGGTGGTGAGACTCGGACGATCCCGAGATCCGGTCGCAGCTGCTGCAGGAAGCTCGGCAGCCGTGACACCCGGATCGGCAGGAAGCAACCCGGATCGAAGGACGAATCGGCCAGCGTAGGCGACAGCATCCACGTCCGGTAGGGCGCGCGCCCATCGGCCACCGCCGCCGCGAACGCCTGATGATCACCCAGCAGCAGCCCGGAGAAGACCGTGGGTCGGCACCCGTCCCCGGTCACCGCCGCGATCCGGTCGAGACACGTCCCCGGCGTCCCGCTCCCCATGCCGACGACGATGGTTCGACTCGACCGGAGCAGACTGTCCAGTGCTTCCGGACGTTCCGTCAGGCTCATGCTCCACTGCCCGGTCCCTCGTGCTGACGGCGGACCGCGATGGACTGCTGGATCACCGGTGAGTCGCTCCGAAGGGAGTAGCAGGCGTTCTCGAGCTGCGGTTCGGAGGCGAGCCACTCGGGGCGAGTCCGGTCACCGTCAGGCATCTTGGTGCGCAACGTGGTGTAGGTACCCAGCGTGTGCAGCTGGGCGAGCTCCAGGCTGAGGGACATGAAGTGGGTGCAGCCGCGGGTTCGCCCCATCAGTTCGAGGACGGCTGCACGGTAGCCGCGTCCGATCGAGAGACCGCTCAGGTGGATGACGCGCGCCATCGCCGTCCCGCAGTCCTCGTAGGGCAGCACGTAGGCATGGGGGGTCACGTCGCTGAGGGTCCACGTGGCGATGTCGACGACTCCGGTGATCGTGATGTGGTGGACGACGTCGGATCGGGCCTCGTCCGCGTGCGCGAACGTCGCGACGTCCCTCAGCGAGGACTCGAAGGCGAGGAGTCCCTCTGTGTGGGTCGGGGTGGTCGTCAACGACTTGGATCGCGTGACTTGTACGCCGGGCTGCGGTGACACGAGGACCTCAGAGCCGCAGGAGCCGGCGAGCGTTGCCGCCGAGGATCAGGTCGACCTCGTCGGATGTAAACGAGATCCCCAGCGCTTGCCCGGATCTGGGCAGGTCTCGGATGAAGTCGACCCAGTGCCGCAGCTTCGACTTCGGACCGCTGAGCCCTGGCCCGGAGATGTGGTCGCTGCCGAATAGGATGCGGTGGGCACCGACGATGTCGCGCCACATGGCGATCGTGCGGATGCAGCGCTCCGGGTCGCTTCTCGCGACGGAGTCCCACTGCGATATCTCGAGGTAGGTGCGGTCGTGTCCCTCGGCGACCCGCGCCACGGTTCTCGCCCACACGTCGAACCCGGCGTGCCCGATGATGACAGTCAGGTCCGGGAACGAACGCTGCACCATGGCCAGGTGGAGCGGATCCGCGAACGCCGACAGTGCCGGCGGTCCGACGACGGCCGTGTGGAACAGCACGGGCACGTCCTTTTCCGAGGCGACACCGCAGATGTCCAGAGCAGCACGGTCCGAGGCGTAGTAGCCGTGTGGCGGGTAGAGCTTGACGCCGCGCAGGTCGAGGTCGTCCAAGGCCCACCGGATGATGTCGGTGGCACCTGGCCGACGGGGATCGGCTCCGGCGAAGCCGAGATACCGGTGCTCGGTCTCCACCTGGAGCCGGGAGTAGTGGCGCATCACCTCCAGCGCGCTCACCGCCGGTTCGTCGGGGAAGCCGTAGCTCGTGTCGAGCACCAAGCCGACAGACACGTCCACCCCGGCGTCGTCCATGTCGGCCAACATGTGCTCCGCCGTGGGATCCGACATGTTGGCATCCAGCCGGTCTCGCACGTCCGCGGCGCGGCGCCCGGGAACCCGTGCGGCCCAGGCTCGCGCGGTCGCTTCCTGCAGTGTTGCCGGCAGGTAGCCCACGTCGAAGACGTGCGAGTGCATGTCGATCACCGGTTGGCCGGAGAGCCACTCGCGCTCAGGCACGGTGCGACACCTGCTCACTGTCCCAGGCGGCCCCGATGCCCAGCTCCTTCAGCTCGTGGCGAGCGATCTCGGCCTTCGTGATGGTGC
>JASGGG010000107.1:0-9772 GCA_047605165.1 Nocardioidaceae bacterium | reverse complement strand
GCCGACTCGTACCCGTGACGGACGTTGAGCAGCGCCGCGACCGAACCCAACAGACCCGAGACCGGCTCGGTCGCGGCGAGCAGGGCACCAGCACCGTCCTTACGGGAGAGGCCCAGCTCGAGTGCTTCCTTGCGAGCAGCCAGGGCACCGCGCTCGCGTTCGGCCTGCTGTGCTTCCTCGCGGGTCTTGCCCAGACGGTCCTCCAGGTCGGCGAGAGCCGAGGCGGCTCCCTCGTGCTCGGCGTCGAGGCCTTCCTCGCCGGCGTCGAGGCCGGCGACGCGGGTCTCGAGCGCAGTGAAGTCGTGAGTGGCCCGGCGGAACCGCGACTGGGCCTCTTCGAGCGCGAGGGCGAGCCGGCTGAGCTCGTCGTCGGCAGCGGCTGCCCGGCTCTTGATGGCGTTGACCTGCCCGTGCAGCCGCGCCAGCCCTTCGCGCCTGTCGGCGGCGGCGCGCTGCAGGCCGGCTACTCGGGTCTCCTCCTCGGCGTGTGCGCTCTCGGCGCGTTGCCTACCTTCGACCGCGAGGTCGAGCACGGTCCGGTGACCGGCGATCTCGGCCGCGATCGCCTCTTCCTGGCCGCGGATCTCGGCAGCCTGGGCCTCGAGCTCTTCGGGGTCGCGGCCTTCCGGGATCGGCTCGATCGTCGCGGCGTTGCGCACCCGCTCCGCCGCCAGTCCGGCGGTGCCCTTGAGCCGCTCACGCAGACCGGCCAGTGCATACCACGTCTCCTGGGCCCGGGCGAGGGCCGGCAGGTCCTCGCGCAGCGCCGCTTCGAGCGCGCCCTCGGCGAGGCGTGCCTCTTCCAGCGCTGCCTCGACCCGCGTTCGACGGTCGACCAGGATCGACTCGTCCGCCAGCTCCTGCTCGACGATCGCACGTAATTGGACCAGGTCGTCGGCCAGCAGCCTGGCCCGCGCGTCGCGCACGTCGGCCTGGACGACGGCGGCCTTGCGGGCTACCTCGGCCTGGCGGCCCAGCGGCTTGAGCTGGCGCCTGATCTCGGTCAACAGGTCGGCGAGCCGGGTCAGGTTTCCCTCGGTGGAGTCCAGCTTGCGCAGCGCCTTCTCCTTGCGCTTGCGGTGCTTGAGCACGCCCGCGGCCTCCTCGACGAAGCCGCGTCGATCCTCGGGGGTGGCGTGCAGGATCGAGTCGAGCTGCCCCTGCCCGACGATCACATGCATCTCCCGGCCGATGCCCGAGTCCGACAGCAGCTCCTGCACGTCGAGCAACCGGCAGGACTGGCCGTTGATGGCGTACTCGGAGCCGCCGTTACGGAACATCGTGCGGCTGATGGTGACCTCGGAGTACTCGATCGGCAGCGCACCGTCGGTGTTGTCGATGGTCAGCGCCACCTCGGCGCGACCCAGCGGCGCGCGCCCGGCCGTACCCGCGAAGATGACGTCTTCCATCTTGCCGCCGCGCAGCGACTTCGCGCCCTGTTCGCCCATCACCCAGGCGAGCGCGTCCACGACGTTGGACTTGCCCGAGCCGTTGGGGCCGACGATGCAGGTAATGCCGGGTTCGAGCTGGAGGGTCGTCGCCGACGCGAACGACTTGAACCCTCGAAGCGTCAAACTCTTGAGGTACACGAGATCCCCTCACGGGTGTTGGCTTACGAACGCGCCGCGGGGAAGTGGCAGCAGCGCCAGCCTACCTGTCACAGCGGCCGGTTCCCGGCAAGCTCGGTAGCATCGAGTCATGCCAGTCGTGAAGATCAACGCCTTGAACGTGCCAGCCGCGGCCGGGCCGGAACTTGAGCGCCGCTTTGGCGCGCGGGCCGGCGCCGTCGAACAAGCGCCAGGTTTCCTGGGCTTCCAGCTGTTGCGCCCCGTCGCTGGAGAGAGCCGCTACTTCGTCGTCACCCACTGGGTCGATGACGCGTCCTACGAGGCCTGGCGCGACGGCGATGCTCGGGCTGCCCACGCGGGTGAGCACGGCACTCCGGTCACGCGCGAGGCGAATTTGCTGGAATTCGAGGTCGTCCTGGACGTCCAGCCTGCCTGAGAGCAGCCTCAGGCTGGCTGCAGGTCGTCGTCGAGGGTCAACAGCGAGGACTCGTTGGCTGCGGCAAGAGTGTCGTTCTCGGCTCGAAGCCGGATGACGAGGGCCTTGAGGTCCTCGACCTGCTGCCGTAGCCGGTGGTTCTCCGTGGTGAGCCGGTGGGTGACCCGAGGGTCGGGGCCGGTCGCATATCCGAGGAGCGCCTTGGCCATCAGGTTTTCCCTTCGTTGGGATCCATGTCGATCGAGTGACGGACTGCCCGCCGGGCGCGTCTGGAGACTGCGTCAAAAACGCTGGGTCGAAGCGCGAGTTCGGGGGTCTTTGGTCCGTCTCCAAGAGTGACACGAGGCGTGTCCGATCGTCAACTTGACGCCTGAGCGGCAGGCAGGCGGCCAGCGGTTGCCCGCATTGGGCTGCGAGCCCCCGCAGCCACCGTCGAATGGCCATTCGACCCGCTCAGCCGCGGGTGATCGGCATGCGTGGTGGGCGCTGGCACTTCGGGCAGAAATGCGAGGAGCGGTTCATGAAGGCGATCCGCCGGATCGGAGTGCCGCAACGACCGCAGGGCTCGCCCTCCTGGCCGTACACGTCCAGGGAGCGGTCGAAGTAGCCGCTCTCGCCGTTGACGTTGACATAGAGCGCATCGAAGGACGTGCCGCCTTGTGCGAGCGCCGCCTGCATCACCTCGCGGACGGCGGCAAGCATCGCGACGATCTGGATGCGAGTCAGCCGTCGTCCTGGGCGGTCGCCGTGCAGCTGCGCGCGCCAGAGCGCTTCGTCGGCATAGATGTTGCCCACCCCCGAGATCGTGGCCTGGTCGAGCAGGATCCGTTTGATTCCCGAGGACCTGGAGCGCACCCGGCGTACGAATGCCTCGTCGTCGAATTCGGGATCGATCGGATCACGCGCGATATGCGCGATCTCGCCGGGCAGTTCGGCACCATCCCGGGAGACCAGCAGGCCGCCGAACATGCGCTGGTCGACGTAGCGGAGCTCCCTGGTCGGCCGCCCGCTGAGGCCGAACCGCACCCGCAGTTGTCGATCGGGTGGCGTGGTCGGTTGCCGGACGAGCATCTGGCCGCTCATGCCGAGATGACCGAGCAACGCGTCGCCGTTGTCCAGAGCGAGCCAGAAGTACTTGCCACGCCGGCGAACCGCCTCGACGCGGCGGCCGACCAGGAGCCGGGCGAAGTCGTCAGGGCCTGCGAGGTGGCGGCGAAGCGGCCGGGGATGCAGCACCTCGACGCCGGTGAACCGGCGGCCCACAACGTGGGATTCCAGGCCGCGCCGGACGACCTCGACCTCGGGAAGCTCAGGCACGCGTAGCCGGCCCGGAGCTGGATCAGTCGGTCTCGGCGGGCACGAGGGTGCCGCCGCCGAGCTTGGCCACGATGTCGCGGTAGGCGGTCTCGGCCGCCTGCTGCTCGGCCTCCTTCTTGGAGCGGCCGGTGCCGTGGCCGTAGCGCGCGTCACCGACCTGCACCTGGGCGGTGAAGACCTTGGCGTGGTCAGGGCCTTCGTCCTCGATGACGTACTCGGGTACGCCGAGGCCGTGTTCGGCGGACAGCTCCTGCAGCGACGTCTTCCAGTCGAGCCCGGCACCGAGCCCGGCAGCGGTCTCCATCAGCGGGTCGAAGAGCAGGTGGACGACGTGGGCGGCGTTCTCGAATCCGCCGGAGAGGTAGACGGCTCCGATCACGGCTTCGACCGTGTCGGACAGGATGGACGCCTTGTCGCGGCCGCCGGTGGACTCCTCCCCCCGGCCGAGTTTGATGTACTCCCCCAGCCCGATCGTGCGGGCTACCTCGGCGAGGGCCCGGGCGTTGACGACCGCGGCACGAAGCTTCGCCAACCGACCTTCGGACAGGTCGGGGTGGGCCCGGAACAGGGTCTCGGTAACGACGACGCCAAGCACGGAGTCGCCGAGGAACTCCAGACGCTCGTTGGTCGGCAACCCGCCGTTCTCGTACGCGAATGAGCGGTGGGTGAGGGCGCGGTCGAGCTGCTCGGCATCCAACACGGGGTTGCCGAGCGCGGCGCGAAGGTCGGGATACGACTCGTCGCTCACCAGTGCGTCCCTCGAGGAGCGACCGGGGCGGCGGTCAGAGGACCTGGCGGCGGTCGGCGCGGGAGCCGTACTGGCCGCACGTGTCGCAGGCACGGTGCGGGAGGTGCTTGGCACCGCAAGCCGGGTTGGCGCAGGTCACCAGGGACGGCACCGAGGCCTTCCACTGCGAACGACGGTGACGCGTGTTGCTGCGCGACATCTTCCGCTTCGGAACTGCCACTTCTTCACTCCTTTTCTTCACCGGCGTGCCGGTCGTCGGTCGAACTCGTGTCCAGCCCTCGGAGGGCCGCCCATCGCGGGTCGATCGCCTCGTCGTGCTGGTGGCCAGGGTCGTCGGCTAGGCGTGCCCCACACTCGGAGCACAGGCCCGGACAGTCGTCCTGGCACAGCGGCTGGAACGGCAGTGCCAGCACCACCGCATCCCGCAGCAATGGCTCCAAGTCGAGCAAGTCGCCCTCGAGCCGTCGGGTCTCGTCGTCCTCGTCGACATCGGTTTCGACGTCGTCGTAGACGAACAGGTCCTGGAAGTGCGCCACGGTCTGGTCGTGGAGCTCCTCCAGGCATCGCACGCACTCCCCGGTCAGCGCTGCTCGCGCAGTGCCGGTGACCAGCACGCCCTCCATGACCGCCTCGAGCCGGATGTCGAGCTCGACGGATGAGCCATCGGGGACGCGGAGCACCTCGATACCCAGATCTGCCGGTGCCGGCGCCGTCAGCGACAACTCACGCCCGGACCCCGGGCGGCGGCCGAGCTCGCGAGTGTCGAGCACGAGCGGCGCTCTCGGGTCGAGACGCACGTCATCACCTTGTGCACTTGCTTGGACAGATCATCGGCCACCGCGATCCGCCGCACTCGAGCCGAGCACGAACGGCCCACGAGGGCCAACGGCAATCGTAACCTGACCTGCAGGTGTGCACCAAAACGCCGCCACCGGGGCGGTCCGTGGTCAGTCGTCGAGGTGCTCGGGTAGCACGATCTTGTCGGCTTCCTCGGGCGTGAGGGTGGCCAGGACCCCGCCCGAGAGCTTGTCGCGACCACGCTTGACCGCCTCAAGGGTGCGCTCGAGGGTGATCTCGAAGTTCGCGAGCTGTCCGTCGACGTACTCGTCGGTCTCGGCGCGCAGCGCGGCGGATTCCTCCCGGGCGCCGGTCAGCAGTTCCTCGGCCTGGTGCTGAGCGAGCCGGAAGACATCGGTGTCGCTGACCAGCCGGTCGCGCTGTTGCTCGGCCTCGTGGACGATCAGCGCCGCCTGCTCGCGGGCACTGTCGACGACCCCCTCACGGTCGGCAACCACGGCGGACGACTCCTTGAGCGCCGCCTCCATCGACTCACGAAGATCATCGAGCATGCCGAGCAACTCGGCACGGTTGACCACCGCCGACGACGACATGGGCATCGACCGCGCGGTCGCGACGAGCTCACGGATCGATGCAAGCTTCGAAGACACGTCCACTGACAAACCAACTCCTCGTCTGCGTCTCGTTCAGCCCCGCCGCTCGGTGAGCCGTGGCCCGAGGCGCTCCAAGACATTCGAGGGTACGAGACGACTGACGTCTCCACCGAATGCAGCCACTTCCTTGACCAGGCTGGAGGCGAGGAAAGAGTACTCGGGAGAGGTCGGCACGAACACGGTCTCGATCCCCGACAGCGAGGAGTTCATCTGGGCCATCTGCAGCTCGTAGTCGAAGTCGCTGACCGCCCGGAGACCTTTGACGATCGCGACGACATCGCGCTCCTTGCAGAAGTCGGTCAGCAAACCGGAGAAGCCGTCGATGGTCACGTTGGGGAACGGTGCGCATACCTCGCGCAGCATCTCCATCCGCTCTTCGGCCGTGAACAGCCGGTTCTTGCTCTGATTCACACCCACCGCGACGACGACCTCGTCGAACAGTGTGCTGGCTCTCGCGACGATGTCGAGGTGGCCGTTGGTCACCGGGTCGAAAGACCCGGGGCAGGCGGCTCGGCGCACGATCAGGGCTCCTCAACTGTTGGGGGTGTCGCGAGACCGTACCAAAGCACGGTTTCGCCGTACTCGCGTCGCCTCAAGCCTGACAGACCGGCTGGCCATCCGGGTGCGGGGGATCGCGAGGAACGCTCGAGGATCACCAGTGCGCGCGGTGCCAGCCAGCCGTGCTCGACAAGCGCAGCGAGCAGAGCCTCGACATCGGTGGTGTCCAGCGCGTACGGCGGGTCCAGGAAGACAACGCCGTACGCCGTGCGCGCTGGGCCCGTCACGAACGTCGCCGCGCCGCGCACGGAGACCTCGACGTCGGCGAAGCCCAGGCTCCGGGCGTTGTCCCGGGCGATCGCGCCCACCCGCCGGTCGCTCTCGACCAAGGTGACCGGTCGGGCGCCTCGCGAGCGAGCCTCCAGACCGACCGCACCCGACCCCGCAAACAGGTCCAGGAACGCCACTCCCGCCAGCGATCCGAGCTCCGAGACCAGCGTCGAGAACAGCGCCTCGCGTACCCGGTCGGACGTCGGCCGGGTACGGTCACCAGGCGGCGTCCGCAAGCGTCGGCCCCCGGCCTCCCCGGCAATGATCCTGGTCATCGCCTTGCACCCCGCGCAGGAGCCGGTTTGTGGCCGATCGCGACTGCATTTGCCCGCTTGTGGCCGATGCCGACTGCGACACGCCGGTGGCGGCTGCCGCCATGGGCCACAAGCCAGCATCCACAGTCACCATCGGACACAATGCAGCCTGAGATCAGCAGCCTCATGCTCGCTCCAGGTAGTCGGCCCGCTGGGCGTCCTCGAGCTGTGCGACGGCAGTGGCCAGGTCGGGATGATCGGTCAGCGTCGGGTCTGTGGTAACGATCTCGTCGGCGATGTCGCGGGCCTCGGAGATGATCGCCTCGTCGCGGACGGCCGAGAGCAGCAGGCTGGAACTGCCCGACTGCGCAGTGCCGAGCACGTCGCCTTCGCGGCGTTGCCGCAGGTCGAGGTCGGCGAGCTCGAACCCATCGGTAGTGGCGGCCACCGCATCGAGCCGCTGCCGCGCGGGAGACAGCTCGTCGCTGTGGGTGACCAGCAGGCACAGCCCAGGCAGACTTCCCCGGCCGACCCGGCCGCGCAGCTGGTGCAGCTGGGAGACCCCGAAACGGTCGGCGTCCATGACCACCATCATCGTCGCGTTGGAGACGTCGACCCCGACCTCGATGACCGTCGTGGAGACCAGCACGTCGACCTCACCGGCGGCGAAGGCACGCATGGTCCGGTCCTTCTCGTCAGCCGGCAGCCGACCGTGCAGCAGATCGACCCGCGTCGGCGCGAGCTGCCTGGCCAATTGAGGCGCGAGCAGCTCGACCGCGGCCGACGGCCGCCGTGGTCCGCGATCCTCCGGATCGCCATCGGTCTCCCCTCCGGTTTCATCCCCGGTTTCGTCGTCGGTTTCATCGTCGGCGGCGGAGATGCGGGGGCACACGACGTACACCTGGTGTCCCTTGGCGACCTCCTCACGTGCTCGCTCCCAGACCCGCTCCTCCCAGGCCGGCTGTTCGGCAAGCGGTACGACGCTGGTCTGGATCGCCGCCCGGCCGGCGGGCAGCTCGGTAAGCGTCGAGACCTCAAGGTCGCCGAACTTGGTCAGGGCGACCGTGCGCGGGATCGGGGTAGCGGTCATCACCAGCACGTGCGGCGGCCGCTCGGCACGCAGGGTGAGAGCGGCACGCTGCTCGACACCGAACCGGTGCTGCTCGTCGACCACCACCAGGCCCAGGTCGTGGAAGCGGACGGTCTCCTCCAGCAGCGCGTGGGTGCCGATCACGATCCCGCCCTCGCCCGAGCCGATCGCCTCCAGAGACTGGCGACGCGCGGCGGCTCCGATCGAGCCGGTCAGCAGAACCACCTGGGTGGCCTCGTCGGCACCGCCCAGCATGCCGCCGCCGGCCAGGTCGCCGAGCATCGCGGTGATCGAGCGAAGGTGCTGCTGGGCCAGCACGTCGGTCGGTGCGAGTAGCGCGGCCTGCCCGCCGGAGTCGACGACGCGAAGCATCGCCCGCAGCGCGACCACGGTCTTGCCCGAGCCGACCTCACCCTGCAGCAGCCGATGCATCGGGTGGCTCCCCGCAAGGTCGGCGAGGATCTGGTCGCAGACGGCGTGCTGTCCTGCGGTGAGGGCGAACGGCAGGTGCGCGTCGAACGCAGCCAGCAGCCCCTCCCCGGGCTCTCGGCGTCCCGTACGCGGCGTCGTGCTGATCGCCAGCAGGCTGCGCCGCCGCTGCGCGAGCACCGCCTGGGCGACCACCGCTTCGTCGAACTTGATCCGCCGCCGCCCCGCGCCGACCTGCTGGAAGTCGTCCGGGGCGTGCACCCAACGCAACGCGGTGAGCCGGTCGACGAGCTTGTGCTCGGCCCGCACCGAGGACGGCAGTATCTCGGGCACGGTGTCGAGAGCCGGCAGCAGCAGCGTGATCGCGTCGTCGATCTGCCATGACGTCAGGGTGGAGGTCGAGCGGTAGATCGGACACAGGCTGCTGCGCTCGAAGAGCTTGTCGACGTCCTTGTCGCTGGTGTGCGGGTTGACCAGCTCCCACAGCTGTTTGAAGGTGTTCCACCGCGTCTTGCCCGCGACCATCACCTTGGTGCCTGGGGCGTACCGCTGCTCGTTGAACTCCGCGACCCGCTCAAGCTTGGCGAAGTAGGTCATCACGAAACGGCCACGCTCCACCTCCGCCACGACCTCGGTGCGGTACGCCAGCCGCCGGGTGCGCTTGTCGCGGTAGGTGTGCGACCTGACCGAGACACAGGTGGCGATCAGGGTGACGATCTGGCCTTCCTCGAAGTCGTCCACCGAGCTGATCTGGTCGCGGTCGACGTACCTGCGCGGATAGTGCGCGAGGAGCTCCCCGACGGTGGTGTAGCCGAACGCCTTGGCGATCGCCTTGGCCGTCTTGTCGCCGACCGCCGGCCCGAGCCTGCTCGCGAGCGTCGTCACGTCACTCGACCCCGAACAACACGGCGTAACGCTGCTGTCCCCCGGTGTAGCTGACGACGTCGACGGTGACGTAAGCCTCGGCCAGATAGTCGACGCATCGCTGTGCGAGCTCGGCTCCGCCAGCACCGGCCAGGACTGTCACGAGCTCGCCACCGCCGCCGAGCATCTTGTCCAGCACGCCTTTGGCGACGTCGAAGAGGTCCGACCCGACGATGGCGAAGTCGCCCTCGACGACTCCGAGCACGTCACCCGGCTCACAGGGCCCGCCCATCGTGATCGCCTGCTTGTCGGCGATCGTGACGGCTCCGGAGCGGGCATGGCTGCTGGCGGCGATCATCTCGACCAGGTCGGCGCCGAAGGAGCGCCCCGGGTCGTGCACGGCCAGTGCGGCCAGGCCTTGGACTTGGGAGTACGACGGCACGACCGCGACCCGCTGGTCGCCGCTTTCCTGAGCACGACTGGCAGCTGCCTCGGCCGAGGTCGCGATATCCCGCGCGTTGGGGACCAACACCACCTCGGCCGCACCGGTGCCGACGACCGCCTCGTACAGCTCGGTGGTGTTCGGCCGGTGGGCGGGGCCGGCCATCACCACGTGGGCACCGGCCTCGCGGAACACCGTGGCCAGACCCTCGCCGAACGCTACCTGGACGATCGCCCGGCCCAAGCGCTGCTCGATCCTCTTGCGGGCCAGTTGCTCGGCGAAGTGGGTGACCCGGATCCGGTGTGGTCGCCCGGCGTCCAGGCCGGCCTCCACCGCCGCCCCGAC
>JASGGG010000106.1:0-10003 GCA_047605165.1 Nocardioidaceae bacterium | reverse complement strand
ATCCGCTGGATCATCTGGTCCCGGTCGCCGGTCCAGTACATCTGGAACAGCGTGGTCGCACCGGTCGCGGTGACGTCCTCGATCGAGCGGCTGGCGAAGTTCGACAACCCCATCAGCGTGCCCCGGGCCGCCGCTGCTCGCGCGACCGCGACCTCGCCGTCGGGGTGGACGGCCTGGACGCCGGTCGGGGAGATGACCACCGGCAGGCTGATCTCGTGTCCCAGCACGGTCGTGGTCTGGCTGCGTTCGGGCTGCTGGCCGGCCACATGCGGCGCGAACCCGAGCTCACGGAACGCCGCCTCGTTCTCGTCGATCGACTGGCCGCGCTCGGAGCCGGCGACCAGCGCCCCGTACACCGGTTGGGGAAGCCGCTTGCGGGCCCGCTGCTGGGCGACCGCGACCGACTCGAACCACGGGTTGACCTTCCACGGGTTCTCGAACTTCAACGTCATGAAGTCTCCGGTGGGTACGAATCCGGCCAGCGGGCTCTCCGCGCACGCCGAGGCAGGCGGCCGGGTCAGCAGCTTGAGCATCACCGGCTGGTTGCGGGTCGGTGCGGTGCGGGAGTGGTCCTGGCTCGGGGCCGGGATCTGCCGGCCCGCCGCACCCAACTCGGCCAGCGCCTGCTCGCCGTAGCCCTGCACGCACTCCGGGTCGGGTCCGTCCAGCGGGAGTCCGGTGAAGAACTTCGCGGCCATGCAGCCGCCACGACAACTGTCGTAGAACGAGCACTTCGCGCATGCCCCACCGGTCTGCGGAGCCCGCAGGTCGGCGAACAGCGACGACTGCTGCCAGACCTGCTCGAATCCGCCGTCGGCCAGCAGGTTCCCGGCCAGGAAGTTGTCGTGGATCGCGAACGGGCAGGCGTACACGTCTCCGACCGGGTCGATCAGGCAGACCACGCGCCCGGCGCCGCACAGGTTCAGCCCCGGCAAGGCCTCGCCGTAGGCGGACAAGTGGAAGAACGAGTCACCGGTCAGCACGTCCTCCCTCTGCCCATTCTTGGTACGGGCCACCAGCCAGTCGTAGAGCTGTCGCTGCTGCTCGGCGGTGGGGTGCAGCTCGTCCCACACGTCCGCGCCCCGTCCGCTCGGCCGCAGCCGGGTCAGCCGCAGCGTTGCGCCGAACTCGTCGGCCAGCGCCTTGAACGCGTCGAGCTGGTCGATGTTGTGCCGGGTGCACACGACCGAGATCTTCGCGTCGGCGAAGCCCGCCTCGCGCAGGTGGAACAACGCCCGCAGCGCGGTGTCGTACGAGCCCGGACCACGCACATAGTCGTTGACCTCGGCCGTCGCGCCGTCCAGAGAGATCTGCACGTCGACGTAGTCGGTGGCCGCCAGGAACCGCGCCCGCTCGGGGGTGATCTGCGACCCGTTGGTGGAGAACTTCACGCCCACGTCGTGACTGACGGCGTACTCCAACAGCTCCCAGAAGTCGGGGCGGATCGTCGGCTCCCCGCCGCCGATGTTGACGTAGAACACCTTCATCCGCTGCAGTTCGTCGATCACCGCCTTGCATTGCTCGGTGGTCAGCTCGCGCGGGTCCCGGCGGCCGCTGGAGGAGAGACAGTGCGCGCACTCGAGGTTGCAGGCGTACGTGAGCTCCCAGGTCAGGCAGATCGGTGCGTTCAGGCCGCTCTCGAACTGGGACAACAGCGGCGGCGAGTCGGGCTGGCGCAGGAACGCGAGCCGGCGATCGGAGAAGTCGTACGCCAAGGCCCCGAACGGCTCGGTGCGTACGGCGGTGGATTCGGCTTGCCACCACGGCCGGGTGGGCGTGGATGTGGTCATCGTTCGATCAGACAGACAGTGAGATCGACGCGAGGTCAGTAGACCCCGCACATCCCGTCGATCGAGACCTCTTCGACGACCAGTTCGTCGACAACGAGCTCGGCGGTGGTGTCGCTGGGTGCAACCGCGCCAGGATCGGGGAGGGACATGTCAGACTCCGTTCGGGTGAGGTAATGGAAGTGTCTGCGGTCACACTGTAACTGCACTGAGTGACAAAATGGAAGAGCCGAACTGGAAGGGGTGCTGTGGGTACGAACAGGACGCCGCCCGGACGTCCCACGGCCGCAGGTTCAGGGGCTGGGCGCTCGGGGGCTGGGCGTTCGGGGGCTGGGCGTCCAGAGGCGACTAGCCACGCGGCCATCGAACAGGTGGCCTTCCAGTTGTTCGCCCGGCGAGGCTTCGAGGCCACGACCCTGGATGACATCGCCCGCGGAGTGGGCGTCAGCCGGCGTACGCTGTTTCGCTACTACCCCTCCAAGAACGACATCCCCTGGGGACAGTTCGACCGCACCCTCGACGCGTTCCGGGAGATTCTCGAGGCGACACCGGCAGCGGTGCCGCTGCCCGAGGCGGTCCATCGCGCCGTCCTGGCGTTCAACGACTTTCCCGACGACGCCCAGCCGCCGCATAGCGAGCGGATGCGACTGATCCTCCAGACGCCCGCACTCCAAGCGCATTCGGTCTTGCGGTACACGCAATGGCGCCGGGTCATCGCGGAGTTCGTTGCCGGTCGACTGGGCCTGGAGCCCGAGGACCTGCTCCCCGTCGCCGTCGGCCACCTGGCTCTCGCCCAGGCACTCACCGCCTACGAGCGATGGCTGACCGACCCCGGCACCCGTTTGCTCGACCTCATCGACCAGACCAGGCACGCCTTGGACGCGTTCGCGGCCGACCGTCCCACGGGGTCAGGGGACGACGATCACCGGCACGGGTGAGTGACGCAGGATCTTCGAGGCGCTCGACCCGAGGAAGATCCGGGACAGCAGCGACGCCGACGAGGAGGAGCCGATCACCAAGACCTCGTCCCGCCGCCACTCGAGCCGGCCGATGACATCGCCCCAGCTGGGGGCAGTGGCAACGGCGGTCTCGACCGACAGGCCGGGGTCCAGCTCGGCCATGGCCTCGTGCTGCATCTTCTCGGCCTGGCTTACCCAGGCGTCCAGAACCATGTCCTCGTTCTGGGTGCCGGTCTCGGGGGGATACATGTTCCGGCCGCGTACGGCGAAGGTGACGATCCGGAGCCCGGCACCGACCTCGTGGCAGATCTCGGCGGTGCGGTGCAGGGTCGAGCGGGAGACCTCGTCGCCGCGGAACGCGCAGGTCGCCCGCGACAGCGTGCCCTGCCCGTCGGTCCGATAGCCCCGCGTCGCCAGCGCCACCGGAAGGTGAGCCGAGTGCAGCAGCCGGTCCGCGGTCGTACTCAGATTGACGTGCCCGTAGTTCCCGTCGTGACCCGAGCCCAGCACGAGCATCGACGCCTCGCGCTTCTCGCACTCCTCGAGCAAGGCGGTCGGGACCGAGCGACCCGATACCCAGGTGGCCTCGGCAGCGATATCGGGGTAGTGCTCGGCCAAGAGCTCCTTGGCCTCGGCGACGCCCTCCTCGCCGCGCTCGGTGGCCCAGGCCTCGAACTCTCGATCGGTGTGGCCGGCAACGGGCGTCGGCCACGACGCCGGTACGACCGTGACCACGAGCAGGTCGGTGTCGATCGACCGTGCCAGCGCGGCGGCGAGCTCCAGGCCCGAGCGGTCGGCGCGGCCAGGTGCGAACCCGACGAGCAGGGTCATCTCAGGCTCCGCTCTCGACCGGGTCGCCGAGACGGGACCGGTGCCGAGACACGAGGAAGTAGTAGCCCAGCACGATGACCAGCCAGACAGCGAAGATGACCCAGGTAATCAACTGCAGGCCGGACAGCACGTAGACACAGGCAGCCACGGTCAGGATCGGGGTGATCGGGAAGAACGGAACGCGGAAGGGCCGGTGCAGATCGGGCATCGTGCGGCGCAACACCATCACGCCGATGGCCACGACCGAGAACGCGACCAGGGTGCCGATCGAGACGGTGTCCCACAGATAGTCGGCCGGGACGAAGCCGGCGATCAGGGCCACGATGACCCCCACGACGATCGTGTTGAACCGTGGCGTCAGCGTGCGTGGGTCCACCTCGGCGAACTTGTCCGGGAGCATCCGGTCGCGGCCCATCGCGAACAGGATTCGGGTCTGGCCGTAGATCGAGACCAGCGTCACCGAGAAGATCGAGACCACCGCGCCCGCGGCCAGGATCGTGCCCGGGATGGCGGACCCGGTGATGTTCTCCATGATCACCGAGAGCCCGGCGTCTTGTTGCTCCTTGCTGGCGAAGTCCGCGGCGGGTTGTGCTCCTACGCCGGCGAGCGCGACCAGGATGTAGACGGTCACCACGACGCACAAGGCGCCCATGATCGCGATCGGGAGCGCTCGCTGGGGATTCTTCACCTCTTCACCTGCCGTCGAGACGCAGTCGAGGCCGATGAAGGAGAAGAAGATCGTGCCTGCGGCTGCTGTGATCCCGGCGGATCCGGCGGCCCAGAAGTGGTCGAAGTGGTCGACGTTGAACGCGGTGAAACCGATGATGACGAAGAGCGTCAGCACGCCCAGTTTGATCAGCACCATGATCGTGTTGACCTTCGCCGACTCGCTGGCGCCGCGGATGAGCAGAAGCGTGCAGAGGGTGACCAGCACGACCGACGGCAGATTGACGATGCCTTGGGTGGCACCGTCGACGGGGATCGGCGAATAAGACAGTGCGTCCGGCAGTTGGAACCCGAGCGTCTTGTCGAGCAACTCGTTGAAGTAGCCGCTCCAGCCGACCGCGACCGCGCCCGCGGCGACGCCGTACTCGAGCAGCACACAGGCGGCGATGATCATGGCGACCAGCTCACCCAGCGAGTGGTAGGCGTAGGAATAGGTCGACCCGCTGACCGGGATCGCGCTGGCCATCTCGGCGTAGCAGATCGCGGAGAGGCCGGCGGCGACACCCGCGAGCAGGAACGCGACGATCACGGCCGGACCGGCATCGGGCACAGCCTCTTGGAGGACGAAGAAGATCCCGGTGCCGACGGTGGCGCCGACGCCGAACATCATCAGTGTGAAAGTGCCGATGGTCCGGTCGAGTTCGGGGCCGCTGTGGTCGTGGGCACCGACCGCGGCAAGTGGCTTCTTCCGAGTTAACTGCTCACGTAAGGTCATGCTCATGGTCGCCTCCGAGGTTGATAACGAGCGACCCTAGCGGCAAAAAGTGGGTTACTGGTCAGTAAACCTGGAAGACTTCCGAGATACGGACGGAGATTCGCTCGACGATCCTGCGTTGAGTTCCGCGGCATACGGTTGCCCTGTGGCGCGCGCGGAGGAGGACACCGGGTTCGTCTGCGCGCATTGTGCCGCCCTCGTACGCCGGCATCCGGCGGGCAGCTACCGCAACCACTGCCCGTCCTGTCTCTACTCGCTTCACGTCGACCAGCGCCCGGGCGACCGGGCCGCGGACTGTGGCGGCCCGATGGCCCCGGTCGCGCTCGACTACTCCGGGAAGAAGGGGTTCGTACTCGTGCACCGCTGCCAGACCTGCGGCCACACCGACCGCAACAAGGTTGCCCCCGACGACGACACCGACGTGCTCGCCGCGATCCGGCCGGCCCTGCCCTAACATCCGGCCGCCGGCAGGTCGTCAGACGACTGCCGCTCCGAACGTGTCAATGAACAGGCAGTAGCGCGCCAGAGGGCCGAAAACCGGCCCGGAACGCGGCTACTGCCTGTTCTTCGGCATGTCTGTCTTTGGCATATCCGCTCCGTCGTCCGGCAGTTCGGCGAACGCCTCCTGGATGCCGCGGTACCAGCCCATCGACTTCTTCGGGTGCAGCCACCGGTACTTCATCTCGTTCCTCGCCTCCTTGTGTGAGTCGTCGGCCTCCTTCAGGTGCCGGTCCTGGGCCTTGATCACGTCGTCGGCGCTGTCGCCGTGGTGGGCCAGGTCGCAGGGGCCGCCGAGCTGGCGGCAGGTCATGGTCTTCATGGTTCCTCCTGAGTTGGGTGCGTACGCCGCAACGGCGTCCCTGCCTATCCGACGGAGCAGCCCAGGCAGATGTGACAGGTCGCGGGAGTCGCGGAGCGTGCAGGATGGTCTCGTGGACGATCTCGCGGAGCAGTTCGAGGCGCAGCGCACGCGGCTGCGGGCGGTCGCCTACCGGCTGCTCGGGTCGGTGCCCGAGGCCGACGACGCCGTCCAGGAGGCATGGCTGCGGCTCTCCCGCCAGGAGCCGGGCAGCATCGACAACCTGCCCGCCTGGCTCACGACCGTCGTCTCGCGGATCAGCCTCGATCAGCTGCGTGCCCGCGGGAGCCGGCGCGAGGATCCGCTGGAGTACGCCGACCTCCCGGCTACCGAGGACGAGTCACCCGAGGCGCTGGCCGAGCAGGCGGGAGCGGTCGGGGCCGCGCTGTCGGTCGTACTCGACGAGCTGGCTCCCGCCGAACGGCTCGCGTTCGTGCTGCACGACGTGTTCGCGGTGCCCTTCGACCAGATCGCCGGGGTCATCGACAAGACACCCGCGGCAACCCGGCAGCTGGCCTCGCGTGCTCGGCGCCGCTTGCAGGGAGCCGAGCAACCTCGGGAGCAGGCCCGGCAGCGGGATCTGGTCGAGGCCTTCCTCGCGGCGTCGAAGGAGGGCGAGTTCGACCGGCTGCTCCGCCTGCTCGATCCCGATGCCGTCGTGCGCGTGGACGCCGCCGTCGTCAAGATGGGCGGTGTCCCAGCTCAGGGAGCGGCCGCCGTCGCGAACGTCTTCAGCGGCCGGGCTCGGGCCGTACGTCTGGTGCTCGTCGACGGGCTGGCCGGCGCGGTCTGGCAGTTGCGCGGCGTGCCCCAGGTTGTCTTCGACTTCACGGTCGTCGGTGACCGGATCGTCGCCATCGACCAGATCGCCGACCCCGACATGCTTGCCGCGATCGAGATCGCGCACATCTGAGGGTTACCCCATCTTATTCGTCTGCGGGGGTGCGGTGGAGAACAGACGCAAGATCGCAGACGAATCGAGATCGGGTCACCAGGGATGGGGCCGGTAGTCCTTGAGGAACACCCCGGAGAGATCGGTGCCGGCCTCGCCCTGCACGATCGGGTCGTACACCCGCGCAGCGCCGTCGACGAGATCCAGCGGGGCGTGCCAGCCCTCGGCGGCGATCCGCAGCTTGTCCTGATGTGGCCGTTCGTCGGTGATCCAACCGGTGTCGACCGCGGTCATCAGGATCCGGTCGGTCTCGAACATCTCACCGGCGCTGGTGCGGGTCAGCATGTTCAGCGCGGCCTTGGCCATGTTGGTGTGCGGATGCCCAGGACCCTTGTACCGCCGGGAGAACTGGCCTTCCATCGCCGACACGTTCACCACGTACTTGCGTCGCGCGGTCGATCTCCGCATCGCCTCACGCAGGTGTGAGATCAGCAGGAACGGCGCGATCGAATTGCACAACTGCACCTCCAGCAGCTCCAGCGGATCGACCTCGTCGACGACCTTGGTCCACGAGTTGACCCGCTGCAGATCGGGCAGCAACCCTCCCGCGTCGACGGCCGTGCCCGCCAGGTGCGCCTCCAGCGAAGCGCTCCCTGCCGACAGTGCGAGCGCGGTCATGTCAGCGGCGCTCCGGGCGAGCGCCTCGCCGTCGTGGTGGGCCAGCGGATGGCTCCGCAGGGTGCCGGCGATCGCGGCCGGATGCGCTTCGCTGATCCGGTCGAAGGTCACCATCTCCGGCAGCGCGATCCCACTCGGTAGCGGGGCGCTCTCCGCCTCGACGAGTTGCGAATAGGCGCCCGGAGTACGTCGCACGGTCTGGCAGGCGTTGTTGACCAGGATGTCCAGCGGCCCGTCGGCCGCCACGTCCTGCGCCAGCGAGATCACCTGGGTCGGGTCGCGCAGGTCGATGCCGACGATCTTGAGCCGGTCGATCCAGTCGGCGGCGTCGGGCAGGGACGAGAACCGGCGTACGGCGTCCTTGGGGAAGCGGGTCGTGATCGTCAGCGTGGCCCCGTCGCGAAGGAGCAGCAGCGCGATGTACATCCCGATCTTCGCGCGCCCGCCGGTGAGCAGCGCGCGGCGCCCGGTGAGATCCGTACGCTGGGTGCGCTTCGCGTGCGACATCGCCGCGCACGCGGGGCACAGCCAGTGATAGAACGCATCGACCAGCGTGTAGTCGGACTTGCAGATGTAGCAGCCGCGCGGCTTGGTGAGCTCGCCGGCGTACGCCCCGGGTGCGTTGGACGCCAGGGGAATCCCGGCGGTCTCGTCGTCGATGCGCATCGCCGAGCCGGTGGCGGTCGCCTCGGTGACGGCTAGGTCGGCGGCTGCCTCGGCCGCGCGCTTGCGCAGCCGGCGCTCCTTCTTCAGCGCCTTGTACATGTGCGAGGCCGCGCGCTTGACCGTCACCAGGTCCGGATCGTCCTCCGGCAGCTGGTGCAGTTCGCCCAGCACCCGCAGGGTCGCCGCCAGGTCGTCGGGGTCGATGCGCCCAGGTTCCGCAGGAGGGGTCACCGGACCAGGTTAGGGGGCTCGGCTGACACCCAGGCCAACGCCGTCCGTGGCTCACGGGGCTGGATTGTGGCCGATCGCGACTGCCTGGGCTGGATTGTGGCCCATGGCGACGGCTTTGCCCGGCGTGTCGGTGTCGTCATCGGCCACAAGCCAGCAATCACCGTCGGGATCGGCCACAATCCAGCATCAGTCGGGTGGGGATGCGCGCCAACTTGGTCTGCCGGGATCGGCCCCACAGGCCGGCCACAGGTTTGGTGAAGGGTCTGCATAGACCGGCTCGCGAGTCTGGGGCCCATGTCCTGGGCAACCCGAAAGGCGCGCGTGTTCACCAGCCGCCGTGCGCTCGTACTCGAGGCCGTCATACTCGCCATCGCGGTCGGTGCCGGTGTTTGGTGGTGGAGCCGTCCCGATAGTGCGCAGGCGCAGCCGATCACCACCACGGTCACGACCGGCACCATCAAGGAGACCGTGTCGGCCAGCGGCACGATCACCGCGGCGAAGGAGGCCGACCTGTCGTTCACCGTCTCGGGGACCGTGACAGCCGTACCTGTGTCCGCCGGTGACAAGGTCACCAAGGGCCAGGTACTCGCGCGCATCGACGACTCCGTGCTGGCGGCACAGGTGACCGCGGCGCAGGCCTCCGTCGATGCCGCGCTCACCCGCCTGGACGACGACGAGGACGACGACGCCAGTGACGCCCAGCTGAGTAGCGACCGTGCCCAGCTGGTCAATGCCGAGACTGAACTGGAGCAGGCCAAGGCGAATCGCAAGGCTGCGACTTTGCGCAGCACCATCACGGGCACGCTGGCCGCGGTCAACGTGAGCAAGGGCGACGTTGTGACAGGTTCCAGCGGGACCAGCTCGGACAGCACGGACAGCTCGGACAGCACTGCCGCGTTCACGGTCGTCTCGACCGGTCGGTTCGTGGTCGACGCCGAAGTGGCTACCAGCGACATCGACGGTGTGAAGAAGGGTCTGCAGGTCGAGATCACCGCGACCGGCTCCACCTCGACGGATCCGGTCTACGGCACGGTCGCCACCGTCGGTCGGGTCGCGACCGCGCAGGACTCCGGGGCGGCCACCTTCCCGGTGACGATCCAGGTGACCGGAAGGCGCAAGGACCTCTATGCCGGCACCAGCGCCACCGTCGAGATCATCACCAAGCAGGTCGACGACGTGCTGACCGTGCCGACCATGGCGCTGCACCAGGACGGTGACGAGACGTATGTCGAGAAGGTCGTCGACGGCAAGACGGTCAAGACCGTGGTGAAACTCGGCGAGACCTATGGCCAGTCGACCGAGGTCAAGTCGGGTCTGGCTGACGGCGATGTTGTGGAACTCGTGAGCTTCCAGCGTTCCAGTGGCGGTCAGGAACAAGAAACCCAGGAGGGCGGCCCCCAGGGAGGGGCCCCGGAGGGTGGGTCCGGGGGATTCCCCGCTGGTGGTCAGCAGGGCTCCGGCCAGGGTGCGCAATGAGCGCTGTCGCACCCGGCGCGACGCCGGTTATCGAGATGCGTGACGTACACAAGACCTACATCAGCGGGACACTCGAAGTGGCCGCCGTCCGCGGCCTGTCGGCAACGATCCACCGGGGCGAGTACATCGCGGTCGTCGGGCCGTCCGGTTCGGGCAAGTCGACGCTGATGAACCTCATCGGCT
>JASGGG010000105.1:0-10018 GCA_047605165.1 Nocardioidaceae bacterium | reverse complement strand
AGATCATCCCCGCGGTCTACCTCAAGCGCGTCACTCGAACCGGCTTCGAGGACGGACTCTTCGCCGCCTGGCGTAACGACCCCGAGTTCGTGGTCAACAAGCCCGAATACGCAGGTGTTTCCGTGCTCGTGGCAGGGCCTGACTTCGGCACCGGCTCGTCGCGTGAGCACGCTGTCTGGGCGCTGATGGACTACGGCTTCAAGGTCGTGATCTCCAGCCGCTTCGCCGACATCTTCCGTGGCAACTCCGGCAAGGCCGGACTGCTCGCCGCGCAGACCAGCCAGGATGTGGTCGAGCAGTTGTGGAAGCTGATCGAGACCGACCCGACGACCGAGATCGTCGTCGACCTGGAGAAGCGCACCATCCAGGCCGAGGCCCTGACCGCCCCCTTCGAGATCGACGACTACACGCGCTACCGGCTGCTCAACGGCCTCGACGACATCGGCATCACCCTGACCCACGAGGCCGACATCACCGCGTACGAAGGCACGCGGCCGTCCTGGAAGCCGGTCACTCTCTAGCCGCAGTGGGCCTGTCGGCCTGCCCGGTCACGTTCGTTTTCCGGTTAGAGCTTCGGCACGATGCGCAGTTCGTCGAAATAGGGCTCGAACCCGAGGGCCTCGGCGATCGACGCCGACCGTGGATCCTCCGCGTTGCCGCGGAACCGGGCGATCTCGTGATTGCCGACGGCGTACGACGTTGCTGCTTTCGCGACCCGGCTGGCGTACCCCTTCCCGCGGTACTTGGGATGCGTCAGGACGCCCACGTCGCTGGGAACTCCGCGGAACAGTGTCAGGTTCGAGGCTGCGGCGAGATCTCCCTGGGCACGGACTCCGTAGGCGACCTCGACCTGCTGGGCGAATCCACTGGCCTCCCACTTCTTGCGGCTGACCAGCTCCCGCCAGTCGGCGATGTCGGCCGGGACGATGCGTTCGACCTTCGTCGGCATCTCGACTGCCTGGTCGGTGAAGTAGTGCGTGACCAGCGGACTCACGCGGAGTTGGTCGGTGGCCGGGTAGTGCTTCCAGAACTTCGGCGACATCAAGTCGCTGATCGGGCGCTCCACGAGATCGTCGACGAGCTCGCGGTTTGCCCAATGAGGCAAAGAGATGTGGGCGGAGGTGCCGCGTCCCACCACGACGATCCCGAGAAAGTCCCCGAGCCCAGAATGCATGCCCACGGTGAGATGGCCGTCGAACACCATGCTTGCCGGCACTCCCAACAGGTCGGAGAGCCAGAGGTCGATGCGCTCACGATTCGCTTCCTGCACGAGCCGAACGCTACGGGAACGTGCGGCTGGGGCGCACTGTCGGGCCACGGGAGGGCACCTCACCCGCGAAATCCCTTACGACACAACAGAAATACCGGCGTCGGTGATTGTGAGCACCGCCAGTTCCGCCTAACGTGCTTCCTGAGAGGGTGCGACATCCTGCTTCACTCCTCGCGCAAGCTCAACAACAGCCGAACAACAGCAGGGTCAGGAAAGGGAAGACCGTGAACAAGAGCCAGCTCATTGATGCGCTTGCCGCACGTTATGAGGGCAACCGCAAGGCCGCGCAGCACGCACTCGAGTCGGTGCTCGACACCATTACCCGTGAGGTGGCCAAAGGAGAGAAGGTTGCCATTACCGGTTTCGGTTCCTTCGAGAAGCGCATCCGTGAGGCACGTTGGGTTCGCAACCCTCGCACCGGCGACCGGGTGAAGGCCAAGAAGACGGCCGTCCCGAAGTTCACCGCCGGTGCCGAGTTGAAGGCCGTCGTGTCGGGCGCCAAGAAGCTGCCTAAGCTGACGCTGCCGACTGCCAAGAAGGCTGCCCCGGCGAAGAAGGCCGCCGCTGCCAAGAAGGCCGCACCTGCTACGAAGACGGTGGCGAAGAAGGCCCCGGCCAAGAAGACCGTCGCGAAGAAGGCGCCAGCCAAGAAGACCATCGTCAAGAAGGCGCCAGCCAAGAAGACCATCGTCAAGAAGGCCCCGGCGAAGAAGACCGTCGCCAAGAAGACCGTCGCGAAGAAGACTGCCAAGAAGTCCTGATCGCGGGAGTTGCCAACCAGCGAGGGGCCGGCGTCACGCCGGCCCCTCGCTGCATGTTCTAGAGCCCATGGGCGGACGCGATCATTCGCGTATGCGGTCCCACCCCGAGGGCTAAGGCCGCCGTCAGATCCTCCGGAGTGTCCACGTCGCGGCGGAGCGTGGCTGGCGCATCGGTGAGTTCGGTGATGCCGAGCTCGAGATGCGCCGCCCGCGAGGAGCCGCCGAACGCCGGCGTGAAGTCGCGCAGGGTGTGCGCGGTCAGCAGCGTGGATCCGACGGCGTCGGCATCGGCGACGAAGCAGCGCTCGTACGCCGCCGCGGTGAGCGCGGTCGTCAGGTCAGCCGACGTCAACGCCGGCAGATCCGCGAATAGCGCTGCGATGCTGAGTTCGGGCCGCTCGCGTACGACCTCGGCCGCTCCGAGCCGAAGCGTCTCGTTGAGGTCTCCTTCGACGCCGTCGGGGATCACTCGTACGCCGAGATCGCGCAGGCTACCGGCGAACTCCGCGTCGTCGGTCACGACGAGCACGGTGTCGACGAGGGGAGAGCCCAGTGCGGCGCCGATCGTGTCGTGAGCGAACGCAGCCACCAGTTGGCGGCGCATCCGGTCGCCCAGCGGCGCCAGCCGCGACTTCGCGCGGGCGCGCTGTTTCATGGGCATCACGATGCCGAAGCGCGACGCGGCTGCAGGAATGGGCATCGCCTCGATCCTGTCAGACGGCTCCCCGGGCGCATGCAACAGTAGGCTCAGCAGAACGAACCGGGCAGGACGAGGGCCTGTGATGGAGGAGGACGGGTGACCAAGCCGCGGCGGATGCGCGAGCGACGCAACTGGGCATGGCTGGCCGCGATCACCCTGGTCAAGCCGACTCTGCGCGCGTTCACCCGGCACGAGTGGATCGACGGCGACAAGCTGCCGGCCACGGGCGGCTGTGTGGTCGTGGCCAACCACGTTTCCCATATCGACCCGCTTACCTATGCCCACCTGTTCCACGACAACGGCAGACTGCCGCGGATCCTGGCCAAGGAAGCGCTGTTCGACGTGCCCGTGCTCGGCACGATCATGAAGTCGACCGGCCAGATTCCGGTAGCCCGGCAGACGTCGAACGCTGCCCATGCGTTCGAGGCCGCCGTGCAAGGCGTCAAAGGCGGCAAGTTGGTGTTCTTCTATCCCGAGGGCACGCTGACTCGCGATCCGGACCTGTGGCCGATGGTCGGCAAATCCGGCGCGGTGCGGGTCGCGCTGGAGGCGGGGTCAGCGCTGATCCCAGTGGCCCAATGGGGACAGCAGCACATCCTGTACCCATACGCGAAGAGGCCGCATCTGATCCCGCGGCGCCTGGTGCGGATCAAGGTCGGCGATCCGGTCGACCTCGATGATCTACGAGGCCAGGAGATCACGACGGAGCTGCTGCACGAGGGCACAGACCGGATGATGACGGCGATCACGTCGTTGTTGGAGGATCTACGCGGGGAGCGCGCGCCGAAGGAGCGCTTCGATCCCAAGAAGCACGGAGTTGCCCCGATCGGCAATCCGCACAAGAAGCCCCAGCTGCAGCCGGGCGAGGAGGAGGCGTAGTGGCGCGAGTAGCGACGTTCGGTGCCGGGTCGTGGGGTACCGCGTTCTCGATCGTGCTGGCCGATGCCGGCCACGAGGTGACGTTGTGGGCGCGCCGCGACGAACTTTGCACGGCGATCAACGACAAGCACGAGAACACCGATTACCTGCCAGGGATCGCGCTGCCCGACTGCATCAGTGCCACCCACGATCCCCACGTCGCCGCACGAGGCGCGGAGATGGTCGTGCTGGCAGTGCCATCCCAAACGCTGCGGGACAACTTGACCCAGTGGGCTGATGCGATCCCCGCGGAGGCGGTGATGCTGTCGCTGATGAAGGGTGTCGAGCTCGGCTCGCTCAAACGGATGAGCGAAGTCATCGCGGATGTCACCGGTGCTGGTCCCGAGCGCATCGCGGTGGTGTCGGGTCCCAACCTCGCCA
The DNA here is from genome assembly GCA_047605165.1 of Nocardioidaceae bacterium. Lineage (GTDB taxonomy): Bacteria > Actinomycetota > Actinomycetes > Propionibacteriales > Nocardioidaceae > SSC3. Next base: position 5,988 of record JASGGG010000105.1, on the reverse strand, counting down.
AGGAGATCGCCATGCGCGAGCCCGCTGCGAGCGTCGTCGGCTGTGCGGACGATCTCGTCGCCACGCGCGTTCGAGACCTGCTGCACGGTCCGCACTTCCGGCCGTATTCGAGCACCGATGTCGTGGGCTGTGAACTTGGAGGTGCCTACAAGAACGTGATCGCGCTGGCCGTCGGCATGGCCGTTGGCCTCGGTTTCGGCAACAACACCACGGCGTCGGTGATCACCCGGGGCTTGGCGGAGACTGCCCGTCTCGCGGTGCGACTCGGAGCCGATCCGATCACCTTGATGGGGCTCGCCGGGCTCGGGGACCTGGTCGCCACGTGTTCCTCGCCGTTGTCTCGCAATCGCACGTTCGGCGAGAAGCTGGGCCAGGGCCTGGCCACCGAGGAGATAGCCGGGGCCACACGCCAGGTCGCCGAAGGCGTGAAGTCATGTGCCTCCTTGCTCGCGCTCGCCGAGCAGCAAGGGATCTACGCGCCGCTGGTCAGTGCGGTCGACGCCGTGATCGCGGGGAAGATGAGCGCATCCGACATGGTCTCCGAGATGCTCTCCCGCGACGCCAAAGCCGAGCGAGACTGATCGTATTCCGCCGAGTTGGCGCCAATCGTCAGCGAGTTGGCACGAATCCTCGACGATTCATGCCAACTGGGCGACGATTCATGCCAACTCGGCGGGTTAGGCGAGGGTCTGGGCGAGGTCGGCCCAGAGGTCGTCGACGTGCTCGATGCCGACCGATAGACGCACGAGGCCCTCGGGAATCGTCGCGGGCTCGGCCGACCAGCGGCGTCGGCGTTCGAAGGTGGACTCGACGCCGCCCAGGCTGGTCGCGCGGATCCACAGGCTGGTGCCCAGGGTGAGCTGCTCGGCGACCTCGGCGTCGGTGAACACGACCGAGATGATCGCGCCGAAACCGGGGTAGCGCACTTCGGCGACCGCGGGATGCTCGGCGAACCGGGCAGCGAGCGTACGAGCGTTGGCCTCCGCGCGGTCGAGCCGGACTGCCAGGGTGCGCAGGCCGCGCAGCGCCAGCCAGGCCTCGAACGCGCCCGGGATCGCTCCGGTCAGGACGCGGCGACCCTTGAGCGCTGCAGAGATCTCGTCGTCGCGGGTCGCGACCGCGCCCATGACCAGGTCGGAGTGTCCGGCGATGAACTTCGTGGCCGAGTGGACGACGATGTCGGCGCCCGAGTCGAGAGGACGTTGGCGCAGGGGAGTGGCGAACGTGTTGTCGACGGCGACGATCGCGCCGGCCTCGTGGGCGGCGGGGATCACGGAGTCGAGGTCGATCTGCTCCAGCGCCGGATTGGTCGGGCTCTCCAGGAGCACGAGCGCGGCATCGTCGAATGCGGCCAGCATCGATCCGGTGTCGGTAACGTCGACCAGCCGGGCACGGAGGCGCCCGCGGGACTCGAGGTCGGCCAATTGCCCGACCGAGCCGTTGTACGCGTGTCGCGGGGCGACCACGACGCCCTCGGCGGCGACGAGGTCGAGCACGGCGGCCAAGGCCGCCAGCCCCGAGGAGAAGGCGAGACAACGCCCGCCCTCCAAGGCACCGAGGGCATCCTCGAAAGCGGTCCAGGTGGGGTTGCCGTACCGGCCGTACTCGAGGTCACCGCCGGCCACATAGGTCGAGGCCATGGTGATCGGGACGTTCAGCGGCTGGTCGGAGTTGTGCTCGGGCCGTCCACGGGTCACGACCAGCGTGCTCGGGTGGAGCGGAGAGGCATCGAGATCGTTCATCTCAGTCCTAGGTCGCGGTGCAGGGCGAGCTGGATCAGGCGGTCTACCAGGTGGGGGTAGTCGATGCCGCTGTTGGCCCACATCACCGGGAACATCGAGCTGGGCGTGAAGCCCGGCATCGTGTTGATCTCGTTGACCACGACACGGTCCTCGTCGATCACGAAGAAGTCCACGCGGGCCAGGCCTTCGCAGCTGATGGCGTCGAATGCCCGCACCGAAAGCCGTTGCACGGTCTCGGCGACCTGGTCGGGGAGAACGGCCGGAACCGTGATCGTGGTGTCGCTACCGAGGTACTTGGCCTCGAAGTCGTAGAAGTCGTGGGCAGGGTCGACGCTGATCTCGGCAGCGACCGAGGCGTGGGCCGGGTTGTCGCCGAAGCCTTCGAGCACGGCACACTCCACCTCGCGGACGGACCCGCCCGCGCTTGCCTCCACGATGACCTTGGGGTCGTACCGGAACGCCAGCTCCACCGCTGCGGCGAGCTCGCCGGGGCCACCGACCTTGCTGATGCCGATGCTCGACCCGCCACGGCACGGCTTGACGAAGACGGGATAGCGCAGCGATCCGACCGACTCGGCGCAGGCGGACTCGTCGGCCGCCCATTCGGTGCGCGTGAACGCGGTGTACGGCAGCACCGGCAGTCCGGAAGCCCGCAACACCAACTTCATGTAGTGCTTGTCCATGCCGATCGCGGAGGCGAGTACGCCGGCACCGACATAGCGCACACCGGCCATCTCGAGCAGGCCCTGGATCGTGCCGTCCTCGCCCCACGGTCCGTGCAGCAGCGGAAAGACCACGTCGACCGGGCCGAAGCTCTGTGGCTTCCCGGTCGTCGCCTCACCGACCAGCACGGTCTCGGCGCCCTGGTTCACCAGCGCCAACGCCGGTGCCGACTCGTCGACCTCGGGCAGGTGCTCGGGGTCGGAGATCGCCAGGCGGCCAGGGTCGTCGCGCTCCAGCACCCACCGGCCGGTGGTGGTGATGCCGACCGGGATCACGTCGTACCGGTCGCGGTCGATCACACGCAGCACGCTGCCCGCGGTGACGCACGAGATCGCGTGCTCGCTAGAGCGGCCGCCGAAGATCACGGCGACGCAGGGCTTACGGGTCGGTGCGCTCATTGTCCCCGACCCTATCGGCCATGCCTGCTACGCGACGCCCCGCGGGCGCCTCGCTGCGTTCTCGTCGCCCTCCAACACTCCCGGGCCCGCTTCGCTCAAGGGCGCCTTCGCTCCTCGGCCTTGCGAGGTATCCCGCGGATACGCCGCTCGCGAGGACAGCGCCCCACTGGCGGATCCGCTAGTCAGATGTGAACGACTGGGCAGGTCAGCGTGCGGGTAATCCCGGGGATGTTCTGCACCTTGGCGACGACGAGTTTGCCCAGGTCGTCGACATTGCGTGCCTCGGCGCGCACGATCACGTCGTAGGGGCCGGTGACATCCTCGGCGCGGGTCACGCCCTTGACTTCCGCGATCGCAGCGGCAACCTCGGCAGCCTTGCCCACGTCGGTCTGGATCAAGATGTAGGCCTGAACCACCATGGCCGGCTCCTTTGCGTCTGGGCTTATGTCTGGGGAGCGAATCCTGTTCAACCTACCGTGCGAGCGACGAGGGGCAAACATCGGTTTCAATGGGCCCATGCCCAGCCCCGTGACCAGCCCCGCGTCCAGCACTGTCGCCGACCTCGGCGAGTTCGACCTGATCGCTGCCGTCGTGGCCCGGTGCCAGGAGATCGCACCGCTTGCCGACGAGGTCGAGATCGGGCCCGGTGACGATGCCGCTGTGTTGAGTGCGAGCGGCCGGCTGGCGATCTCGGCCGACCTGCTGGTCGCCGGCCGGCACTTCCGGTTGGACTGGTCGTCGGCCGAGGACGTCGGGCACAAGGCGGTCGCCCAGAATCTCGCGGACATCGCCGCGATGGGGGGCCGCGGCCGCTACCTCACCGTGGGACTGGTCCTGCCGCCGGACACCGAATCCAACTGGGTGCTCGAGCTCGCGACCGGGATGGCGGAGGAATGCGCGCTCGCCGGCGCCTCGATCATCGGCGGTGACATCACCGCCGGGGACCAGCTGACGATCGCGGTCAGCGTCACCGGGATTCTCCCGGGGGCGCCGATCACCCGGTCGGGCGCCGCGGCCGGCGACGCCGTGGCACTGTGCGGGCAGGTCGGCTGGGCCGCCGCAGGCCTGGCCGTGCTGGGACGCGGGTTCCGCTCGCCGCGCGTGGTCGTCGAGGCGCACCGGAGGCCGCAGCCGCCGTACGCGGCCGGTCCCGAGGCGTACGAGCTCGGCGCGACGGCGATGATCGACGTCTCCGACGGACTGGTCGCCGACGCCGGGCACATCGCCCGTGCCTCCGGCGTACACGTCGACCTCGACCCGGATGCCTTCGAGATCCCCGAGCCGCTCCATGCCGTGGCCGCGGCCACCGGCGCAGACCCGCTCGAGTTCATCCTCGGCGGCGGAGAGGATCACGCGCTGCTGGCGACCTTCCCGGCCGGCACGGCGCTTCCCGGCGACTGGCGGGTGATCGGGCAGGTCAAGACGGGGGAGGGCGTCACGGTCGCCGGGAAGGAGTACGACGGACCCACCGGCTGGCGGCACTTCTGACCCGAGGAGCGGCCGCACCAGGCTCGGGTCCGATTTGTCTCCGCAGTCCGGTTTGGCGCGTGGCTTGCGGGCCTACGCGGCACGTAGGTGGCAGCATCTGCCACCTAGGTACCGCACAAGGACATTGGTCCCGCTACTGATTCCAAGCGGTTGTGCATGGGCTCGATCCGCAGCCATTTGGAATCAGCAGGCCCGGCACTCGGCTGCACCGCGGAAGCAGACCTGGCCCCGGCCGTACTCGCTGCCCTTCCTGGCCTTGCGGACGCAACCATGAACGAGGCTGAAGCCTCCGTCCAGCATCCGGCTGCGGCTACCGGCTCACTTTGCCGGCCTTCAGGCACCCCGTGCACACGTTGAGACGCTTGGGGGTGCCGTCGACCGTGGCACGCACGCGCTGGATGTTGGGGTTGAAACGACGCTTGGTGATCTTGCGCGACCAGGGACGGTTGTTGCCGAAGCCCGGGCCCTTGGCGCAGATGTCACAGACGGCAGCCACCGTGAACTCCTGGTTGGTTGATCGATCAGTTCGGGAGCGCCCGGCGGCAGCGTGTCCGCTACGCAGTCCGGGCAACCGCACAAGAATATCCGATGGCCCCGCGACGGCGCCAATCGAGCGTCGGGCAAGGGCGGTGCCGGGGGCTGGCACTAGCCTTGCCGGACGGGTACGAGTCTGGCGATGGGCGGAGGTGGCGTGGTGACCCAAGGCGGGAGTCTGGTCACCCCTGAGCACCTGGGCGGTCTTTCCGCCGAGATCGTCCGAGCGCTGGGGGAGGCGCGTGAGGAGATCGACGCGCTGAACGTGTTCCCGGTGCCCGACGGTGACACGGGCACGAACCTGTTCCTGACCTTCGACGAGGCTCACGACGTGCTGCAGAGCTATCGCGAGGAGCATCCCGGCGCCGGCATCGGCGAGGTGGCCCTGGCGTACAAGAAGGCGCTGCTGCTGTCCGCCCGGGGCAACTCCGGCGTGATCATGTCGCAGCTGTTCGGCGCGATGCTGCGCCGACTCGCCGACCCGGGCACCGATCACCTCCCCAGCGCGCTCGCAGCGTCGATGGTCGAGGCAACCGACGCGGCGTATGCGGCGGTCGGCACCCCGGTCGAGGGCACGATCCTGAGCGTGGCCAAGGCCGCGTCGGAAGCGGCCGTACTGGCTGCCGCCGCGGAGCGGGCGACGCTGACCGGCGTCATCAGAGCCAGCACCGCTCGCGCGTACGCGGCGCTGGAGGCGACCCTCGAGCAGCTCCCGCAGCTGAGGTCAGCCGGTGTGGTCGATGCCGGGGCCCGGGGCCTGGTGGTCGTGCTGGAGGCCATCGAGACCGCGCTCACCGGCAAGAGGCCGGTCGGCCGGCACTACACCCGCAAGCAGTTGCCCACCCCCGCGGAAGTACCGGGCGACGACCTCACCGAAGGCGGGCCGGCATACGAGGTGATGTATCTCCTCGACGCCGACGACGAGCGTGTGCCGGGCCTGCGCGAGGCACTGCTGCCGCTGGGCGACAGCCTGGTGGTGGTCGGCGGCGACGGCCTGTGGAACGTTCACGTCCACGTGGACGACGTCGGGGCGGCGGTGGAGGCCGGCCTGGACGCCGGGCGACCGCACCGGATCCGGGTCACCCACTTCGCCGAGCAACTGG